>NZ_CP147874.1:0-312878 GCF_045690335.1 Haloplanus litoreus
TGTTCTTATTCCCGTGACGGTGATCTTGTCCTGCGTTCCACCGGCCGAGACATGGCAGGATGTGACGGTGTTGTTCTCGCCGGCAAGCGTGAGGGCCGTCTTATTCGAGATGTCACACCCGACGAACATCACGTAGTCGGCGTCCGAATTGACCTGCGCCGTGCAATTATTGAATTGACAGTCCTCGACGCGAAGCGTTCCCCACCCTATCCTGCGTCGAGTTTTTGCCCGCTACCTGGAGAGTATTCCCCCACATGTCTTCGAAATCACAGCCTTGGCACACCGACTCGGCGACGTTGTTGCTGCTGCATCCCCGATGGTGACACCGTTTCGAGGTCCGAACGTAACGTTCTCGAATCGGACGTTCCGGTGATCGGCGGCGGGATCCGTCCGCATCATCCAATCGTTCGCGAAACTCGAGGCGCTCGAATCCGAGTCCGGCTGGATTGTCCCGTTCCGGATTGGATCGGCGACGGGACCGTGACCGTCGACGCGACCGTGTACTCCCTGCCGGCGAGATCAATCACCTCACCGGACCTGCCGGGGATGTACGTGGTAAGGTCGGCATCGGCTGGGGGACAGAGACGTTTCCGTAGCTGTCGTCCGACAGTTCCGCGTCGATGGTCGAGATGGTATCGGCGAAGATGCCCATCTGAAGCGCCGACGTGGATGGGTGCGACGTGTCGGTCGTGTCCCCGATACCGCGCGTCACTGTGAGATTGTCGTTTGTCGTGTCTCGCCCGGTGACACGGACCTTCTCGACGCTCTCGTCCTGATCCGGCCGGCCGACCGACTCATCCCACAACGTGAGGTTGTAGTTCCCGTTGGCTGGGTCCGGGTTTCTGACGCATCCGTCACAGAGATAGTGGTATCTCCGGGGTCGATTGAGGCGTCGACCGTTCCACGAACGAAGTCAGCTGTTTGATCGAGGACCATCTATGGCGTCAGGTTGAGCACGCCCTCGGCGTTGATCTCCCAGGTGAAGTCCTCGCCGTTGGTCTGTTTGGGCAGTGCCGACTCGGTGCTGTCGTCCCACACGCGGATGATTCGGTCGTCGGCGGGTGTGGTGTCGTCACCACCGACCTGCTCGTAGAGGATCACCGCCTGAACCGTTTGGCCACCGGTGTTCGAACCGAGCGCGGACCACACGAGGTCGTCGGCGTCGAAGACCGCCTCGGCGTCAGTGGTGTCCTCGGTGACCGACAGGCCCGTGACGTCCACGCGCGCGTAGTTGGTGTCGTCGTACTCCTCGGCTGTCGTCCCGTTGTCGACGACGTCGCTCGCTGCGTGGGCGGTCGCATCCGGTGTGTAGGCGGTCGTGTCCTTGAGCAGGAGCGCACGATACGTCCCGGTCGAGAGGTCGATGTTGCCGCGGAGAAACTCCGCGAGCGTCTGGATTGGAATCATGAGTCTGAATGAAGTCCACTGGGCACGGCCCTCGCCTTGCGGGTCATCGAGGCCGTATCAGATGCGTTCGCCGTGCTGTTCGAGGCGGCCCCGGAGGTCCGCGACGACGTCCTGGACGCGCCGCCGACTCGCCACCTCCAGTTCGACGCGGCCGTCCTGCAGAGGCCGCGGGGCGTCCACGCCCCGTCGTTGGGGAGGCCGTCGACGGCCAGCGCCTCGCCCAGCCGGGCGGCAGTTCGGGGATGGTGAGTGTCCCCGATTCCACTGGATCCTCGAGGCGGTCGACGAGGTAGAACGCCAGTGCCTCGCACATCGCGTCGGTCGTCGCCGAAACCGTCACGTCGTCGAGAGCCTTCTTCGGCGAGGCGTTCGGAACCGCATAGCTCCTGATCGGCTTCCACTCGTAATCGACGAGGAGGGCCTGGCCGTCGCTGATCGCCGTCGCCGCCGGGTAGGAGAGCGTCCCGCTGGCCTCGTTGAGACGCCAATCGATGCCGCGCTCGTAGGCGGCCGCACGCGTCGCGGACCTGCGCGGTCCCCTCGACGAGGTTGTCGTTCGCGAGGCTGTTGTCGTTGATCAAGTCCGCGGTGACGGACTCCTCGCTGGTGATGGCCGCGCCCTTGACGGTCGCAGATTCTTTCTGCCGGCCGAGGGTGCGCGTATTCCAGTTGTAGTTCACGAGGTCCAGTTCCCGGTCGCTCGTCCGGTCGCCGATATTGGCCATCTGAACGACCTGCTGATCGGCGTCGCGATCCCAGTCCAGCGCCCACAGCATATCGCCCCGCTCAACGAGGCTCGTGAGAATCGACCAGCGCGTTCCGCGGAACTGGTCGTTGATGAGTGGTGGGCTATCCCGGACGTCCTTGTAGAGTGTGTACTCGCTGACGGACTGGGAGCTCACGCCAGTCGTCGGGGTCGCGGACTGGGTGCCGTAGGGACCGATCGCCAGCCGGACTAGGAGGTCGACCGATGGATCGGCCCACGAGGCGTTTACGCCCGTCGAGTTGCTACGTTCGATCCACGTGTCTCCATAGTTTTGTGAGACTGCAACGGCCTGCACGCCGCTCGTATCATCCCATATGGAGGCAAGCCGGGCGCCGACACCCGAGCGAAACCCACGGACAAGGAAGACAGCGCCGACGGGATCCGGAGAGTGATACCCCGGCTGTGCGAGGGCGTCGTTGCTGTCGGTCGTGTTGTCGAACCCGCCCGGCGGGTAGCGGCCGTCATGCACTGAGACGACGTCAACGGCCCACGTGCCCGTCGTTGAGACGGACGTCCCGCCTGGGATTGCATTGACGGCTTCCACCTCAACGATGTGGTCGCCCGCCGAAAGTGCCGATGGCGAGACGGACTCGCCGGAGGTGTCGTTTTCGTAGGATTGGCCGCCCGTGTAGTTGGTCCAGCCGAGTGTTTTGTTCTGGGTGTTGGTGACCAGGTCAGCCCCCACCGTCTTGCCGTCGATCCGCACCTGCAATTCGCCTTCGAGATTGGCGTACTTGTCTCGGATGCGGATTTCCACCTCGTCGCCCGGGATGTCGTGGTCTAACGTAATCGTTCGCTGGATGGTACCGCCGACGGCGTCGGCCGCTTCGGCGGCCGAATAGTCTGCATCGTCGCCGAACTCTCCGCTGACGACCGTGCCGCCGCTGGTGTACTGCTCGCCCTCCCACACCCAGCAGGTCTGCCCGCGTTCGACGGTGCCATCCGCCCGCACCACGACCGGTGCGTCACTCCGGCGCCGGTCGAGGTACGTCTCGGCCGCATCCTGGGTGTCGACCGTGATGACCTCGTCCTCGCTGACCGACGGCGCCGTCACATCCTTGCCGTACGGTGTGTCGTCAACGACGGCGTTGACTGCCGCGTGGACGTCGGTGTTGGTAAACTGGTACTCATCGGTCTCGTAGAGTGCCGTCCCGCCCTCGGCGATAAGTGTCGTCGCCCCCGGCGTCTGCCCCCGGTCAGCGAGTTGGTCGATGGGGAGGCGCTTGCCATCGTGCCACACCCGAACGGGGGCGTCGATGAAGGCATCGGAGTCCCAGCCCTCGTCTTTCGGGACTGGGATCGTGACCTGTTCGAGGTCGTTGACGCTGGGGTCGCGCTGGGGGGAGCCGACGATAGGCGGTGTGCGCGGTGTATCGGCACTGGGTGTGTCGACTTCGGCCCACCACCCAGATCGGCGCCGCGTTGCTCGGGCGAATCGAGTTACTGGTGGCCTGTGCCGTCGTCGCCCGCGAGACGACGTGCTCGGTCCGGTTACTCACCCGCCACTGGTAGGTCACGCCGGGGACGATCGTGTCGTCGACGTGCTGGGTCGCGTTCGCAGCCTTCACGACTACCTCCTCGTAGGCACCGAACCCATCGGCGTACTCCCGGCGACGCTCGATGAGGATGTCGTCCTCGTTGTCGGCGGTGTCGTCCCAGGTGATCGTGGCCTGGGTGGCTTGGATGCTCGCCACTTGGACGTCGCCCGGCTGAGGAAGCAGGGTGATTGCCGAAACGCCCGCCCACACACCGTTGACGTGTTCGGTCTCGTGCCGGCCTTGGAGGTCGAATTTCTCTCCGTCGGGCAACCCCGTGAACACGAGATCGGCGCCGTCGTAGGCGACGACGACATCCGATCCGTAGGCGTCCCCGCTGTTGGTGACGCGGAGCTGGCCACGGTAGTCGCCGTAGTCCGCGACGCCGGGGTTCGGGATGCGGAGTTGATCCTCGACAGACGTGTCGACCGGCGTGATATCATCCTGGGAGAGGTCCCGCGGGTCCGTCGTCCGCGTCAGCGTCCCCGAATCGCTCTCGGTGTCGGGATAGACGGCCGTGACCTTGAGGACGTATTCTTGGCCGTCGTCCTGCTCAGGTGTCGTGTACTGGGTGGTATCTGGTGTTTGGTCCGTCCCAAGTTGGGAGAATGAACTCCCGTTGTCGATCGAGCCGCGGATTTCGAGGTGGTCTTCGTCAGAGCCACCACGAGTAAAGTCGCAGTCGAAGGCGTCGGCGTGGCCGTCACCGCTGTCGTCGACGACGGTCAGTGAGCCGAAGGTGGGCGCTGGGCCGTTTGTTGTTTGGGAGACTTCGGACGTGGCCGTCGAGCCCGCGGGGTTGGTGGCGACGGCTTTGTAGTAGTATATCTTGCCCTGTGTGAGGCCGGTGTCAGTGTAGGTCTGGGCACCGCCGGATGAAATCGAAGCGACCTGATTGCCCGAATCGGGGGAAAACCCACTCGACGTGGATCGGTGAATGGTCCACGACTCAGAGTTGTCAGCGTCGACTGCAAGATCTACCGTCGTGTCAGTATGATCCGCGACCGTGAGGGAGACGTTCCGCGGGTGGTCGATGATTTCGATTCGCGGCGTGGCGGGGGACTCAGTCGTTTCGGTAACGCTCGTCAACTCCGCGATGGCCGTCGTCCCGCCGGGATGGCCGGCTGTCGCCGGGATGTCGGGATCTGCGTCCAGGTTTTCCTGCGTCCCACCATCGCCACCCTCGCCGCTTCCGCCGCCGTCTTGCGCTCCTGTCCGCCGATCCTCCACGGGCGCCACCGCCGCCGCCGTGATCTCCGTTGTAGGTAGGGTTGTACGTACCGGCACCGCCACCACCACCTTCCGCGATGGCGACGTACACTCCGTCTCCGTCCCGTTCGAGGACCGTAACGGCACCACCGGCACCACCCCACTCATTCACCTCGGATGTGGAATTGGAATCTCCACCGTCCGCTATCGGGGAGGGGGCGCCGACGGTAGGGTAGCCGTCGGGGCCGTCCGAGACAGTCCCCGCGACGTAGAGCGTGAAACTTTCGCCGCCCGAGAGCGGGAGGACGCCCTCCACTTTACCAGCAGCGCCGGCGCTTGTCTCCGAGCCACCCGCCCCTTCGCTGCCCACAACGACGAGTTTGAACTCGGCGAGACCATCTGGTGGGTCGTAGGTCCCCGAGGAGTTCGGCGTGTCGTAGGTGGGCATCTATCGAGTCACTCCCGAAGTTCCTGCCGAGCGATCAGCGTCCGCTTAGGTTGCGGGTCGATCACCGTCGATGCGGCAATCGGCTCCAGCCGCGTCACAAGTCCCGACGGCACCTGAAGATCCGCCGGCGAGTACAGCAGTAGATCGTCCCACCCGCGATGGAGGGCGAGCTCGACCTCGAACAGGTCGCCGCTGCTGGTGTCCTCGAAGGTCAGGCGGGCGCGAACCTGCGCGGCGCCGGGGTGGGTGAGGTCGACGTCGAAGAGCTGCCAGTCCGAACTCCCGAGCGGGACGCTCGTCCACTGTCCGTTCGCGTCGTCCCACCGCTCGGCAGAAAGGGTGTTGGCGCCCTCGTCGAGCGTGACACGGAGGCGGCCGTTGTCGGCTACGAGCGCGCCAACAGGGTCGTGGGATGTCGCGAAGACCTTTGCCCACTGGAGGTCGCCGTCGCCGTCCAGCTTGTTGGCGAGTCTCCGCGTGTCCCACACGCGACAATCAACCGGCGATTCCGCACCGTAGGCGATTCGATAGACGAGATACGGTCGATCGTAGGGTGCGTTTGTCACGTCGAACTGGGACAGGTCGCCGAGTTCTGCGCTCACGGTCGCCGTCGGGCCCCCGACCGCCTGTTGCTGGGTCTTGTCCCGCGAGACCCACCGAATTGCGTCCGCGGTGGCGGGGATCGCCACCAGTTCGGTCGTATCGTTGCCGAAGGGATGGGGTCGCTCTTTCGGGTCCGTTTTGGCGGCGACGCGGTACTCCGCCTTCGTCCCCTTGCGGCGGAGTGTGAGCGAGTAATTCCAGAGGTTGTCGGTGCGGGCGTCCGCGGGATCAACGTCCGCCGATTCGACGACGTAGTAGCCATCGAACGGCGTTTGCCCCGGCCGGCCGTGGATAGGGATGCCACCGAGGTCGACACCCTGCGCGAGTTCGGCGAGTTCGGTCGCCATCTTCGCGGCATACTGGCCGCCGTAGACGCCGTCGAAAGTGCGCTGGTTGGGGTCCGAGGAGACGGATTCAACGCCTCCACTCCCGCCGTCGAGCATGCCGTAGGTCTCGACGTTCTGAGTGAGGTCCGATGTTGGCTGGTCCTGCGTCGCTGCGGGGAGGGCCAGCGCGTAGGCTTTGAGATCCGTGGACATGGTCAGTCAGGGGTTTGCTGGGTGCCGCTCAGCGTCTGGTCGAGCGCGGTCGTTTCCACGAACGTAATGGATCCGTCGAACGACGTTGCAGTCTCACGATCGGCGAGGATATTCGGATCCTCGAGGAATACGGGGAGGTGGTCCTGGGGCATGACCCCGCCTGGCGCGTATTCGCCGTAGATGAGCCGGGCGGGCGTGAACGAGTCGACGCTTCCGATGGTGAGATACCGCATGAGGACGTGCATCTTCTGGACGCGGTCCCCGCCGGTCGCGGTCGCTTGGTCCAGGACGGTTTCGTCGTTCGAGTAGCCCCACTGGCCGTCCTCGGCGCCGAGGCTCGTGATGTCGACCTCGAAGACGTGTTGCCCGCCGCCGGCGTCGATGGTGATGCCCTTGCGAGCGCCATCGTCGGTCGGGAGGTACTCCGACAACAACCCGATTACGTCGGAGAGCGCACTGTCGACGAGATAGCCCGCATGAACAGTCTCCTCGACGGTTGCCTTCCGGAACTCGAAGCGGCCGGTCTGTTGGCAAGTGAGCCGCCGAAGTCGGCGTCGATTTCGAGGATTGGGTGTGGCTGAGTGGGCATCGGCTACGTAAGGTCCCGACGGAGCTCTTCGACGTGCTGCTTGGCACGCCGGTCGATCAGCCGTTTGAGTTCGGCGTCGCTGCGCCCTTCGATGGTGTAGTTGGCCGTGACGTCAGTGCTGTTTCCTCGCCGGTCGTACCGCTCACGCGCAGGATTCGCCGCCGAAATGCTGTCCGATGACGTCGCCGTCGGCGTCACACCGACGCTCGCTCGGCGGGTGCGGTCCTGGCCACCACCGAGACTCGGGAGGTCGGGGAGAAACCGCTCCAAGAGTCCGCCGTTGCCACGGTCTCGTCGACGTTCAGACTGGGCGGCGACCATCGTCGGGATTGCGAAGGGTGCCGTGACGGCCGAGCCGACGCGGGCGGCCGTCCCGATGCCTGGCCCACGACCAACCTGTCGAGCGGCCTCTGCCCCCGCGCCGGCGGCGAGCGCCCCGGCGATGATCTTCTTGATGTCGATGCCGCCCTCGGGGACGTCGACGAGGTCGGCGACCGACAGCGAGACAGGATCGTCGATCACATCCGAGGCAACGACGCGGGCGGTCTCGCCGACGACGTCGCCCGCGACGATTGTCGCCGCGACGCCGATCACATCGGCGGCCGTAATTCCGGCTTCCTCGGCGATGAGGTCTGCCGCCGCGACCGTCGCAGGCGTCCCGATGACGTTCGCTGCGACGAGGGAAGCACCGCCAGCGATCACGTCGCTCGCAGCGATACCGGCCGGCGATCCGATAAGGTCAACCGCTGCGACGGAGGCCGGCGTGGCGACGACATCCGCGGGGATGAGGTCCACCCCACCGATCGCCTCGGTCGGGTCGATCGTCCCGAGGGCGTCGCCAACACGACTCGCGATGACGCTCCCGAGCCCGACGCCGCCGAGGATGCCGGCGAAGATACCACCGATAGCACCCAGACCACCGAGCCCACCGCCACCCTTGGCCTGCGAGAAGTTCCCCGACTCCGTCTCTTCGAGGAGGTCCCGGAGGAGGTCGTTGCGTGTCTCATCGAGGTCGAGCCCACGGTCGAGATGGTCGGTGATGGTGCCGAGTCGGTTGGTCTGATCCGTGAGCAGTTGCCGCGACATCGCCCGCTCACGGCCGGCGATACGGGAGTCGCCGGCCGCACTCGCCGAGGCACCGGCCGTTTCGACGCCAACGGAGACGTCGCCGAGGGCGTCTTCGATTTCGGCGCGGGCCTCGCGCAGGCTCGCCTGGTCGGGCGTCGCGAGCAGCGAGACTTCGGTGGAAAACTCACTCATGAGTCAGGCACGCTCCCGATCGCTCGCCGCGCGTCGAGGATGTCGTGAATCGCCAGCCACGCCTCGACGTCGCGCCACGGAATCTCGTCAATCACGCGGGGGTCACCACCGCGGTCGAGGACAAGCGCGCGGGCATACTGGTAGATCAGTCGTCGGTCGAGGTCTGTTTCTGTCGCGCTTCCACGAGCAAGTCGTTGAAGCGCGTCCCGTCGTTTCCCTCGACGCTCATCAGCTCGCTGACGCGGGCGTCGGCCCACCGGAGATAGCCGATGTGCAGCCCCGAGGCGGAAGCGACCCGGTCGTCGAGGGACATCTCCTCGTCGACATAGGGCGCCTCGACGGTGCCCTTCGCGACGAAGTAGACACGGGCCTTGCCTGGCCCGGCCTCGCCCATCCCGTCCTCAACGTGGCCGTACTCGCCACCCGTGAGACCGGCGAGCGTGACGCCATCGACATCCCAAGTGCGGAGTGCCCACCGGAGGCCGTCGGCTTGGGACTGGAGTTGCGAGCCCTGCTGTTCGAGCGTCGGGACGATAGGGTTGTCCGGATCCAGCGGGCCGAGCGTCTCCGCGATGTCCTGCATCGCCTCTTCGATGCGCTCGATTTCCGCACTGAACTCGTAGTATTCGGTGTCCAGTGGCATCTTAGCTCACCGTCACCCCGCCGTTGACATGGAACGTCGTCGGGTCGGTGAGATCGGTCTCGGCGTCGATGAGGTCTGCCCACTGGTAGGAGTCGGGTTTGAGCTTTGGGAGGTCGTAGGTTGTGACGCTCGCCCCGCCTTTACTCGTCAGCGAGAACGATCCCGTGACCGAGGAGAGTTGATCCTGGGGCTCGTTCACACTGCCGCCACCGTAGGCCAAGTCCAGTCGCGTCTCCGGGCCGGTGAAGATCGCACTCGCCTCCAGCGTCGTCTCTGGCGCGGCGATCACGGCGTCGACGGGCGTTGTCTCACCACCGCGTTGGAACCGGGCGATGTTCGAAATTGACAGCGTTGCCGACTGGAGTTTCGTCACGTCGGCGGCGTCGATGGTGAGCGTCGTCCCGTGGAAGGGCACACTGGACCCGTCGGTGACCTGTGTGACGCCCGTCGGTGTGATCGATGTCGCTTCCTGCTCGTCGGCGTACAGCATCGACAGCGAGTAGGTCGTCATCCCGCCCTGCTCGTAGGTGACGCTGTAGTCGACCGGGATACAGCCGATGAGTTCGCGCTCGGCCGTGCCGTCGAGGTAGTCGATGCCAGCGAAGATGCGCCCGGAGGCGGGCCGTCCGGAGACGAACCCCGTCCCGCTATCGTTGAATACGAGGTCCTGAACGTCGCCATGCACGTCCGCCGAGACGACCGCCTCGACGGCGACCGCGCCCTCGAAGTTCTGTTTGACACTCGACAGACTCGACGGCGTCGGCCTCGTCGAGTCGTTGGAGTTGGTTTTCCAGCGAGAGTTCGGTGAGCGTTGGATTGCGCCCAAACGCCCAGTAGTCTGGGGCGCCGGTCAGCGACCCCGTGAAACTCTGCTCCTTGCCGAAGGCGAGGCTCGCTGCACCGCCACCGGTCATGACCGCTCACCTCGCGTCTGTTGTATTGTTATCATAGTACTGAAAATTCACAGTGTCTCGAAGCCGTCGAAAGCGACGTCGAAGTCGTAGCAGTGATGGTCTTCCCAATCGGCCATCGCCGGCGTCTCGTTGGTGATCGTCAGGTGGGTGAACGCGACATCGGTGCGCCCCGCATCGGGCCACTGCAACGCGTTGTACAGCGTCGACCGGATCTGCTCGACCAGCGCGTCGTCGGTGCCCTGGAAGGGGACTCCGTCCTCGCCGGTGGGGTCGACGTGCCCGTAGCCACCGGAGTAACCCTCGATGCGAACGCCGACGACCGACTCCAGGTCCAGATTCGGCGCCGTGCCGATGTAGCTGCCCGACCGGTCGACGAAGGCCGCGCCGACGACGTTGGCGTCGCGAAGATCCTCCGTCCGGTCGGTGATCGCGCCGCCCATGTCGAAGTCGCCGCCATCCTCGTAGAGGAGGCTGTTGTCGCGATCGACGCGTCGGAGCGGGTGGGCCGCCGGTTGGACGTCGACGACGGCACCGAGTTCGTCGAGGACGAACTCTACTGGCTTGGCGGTCATATCTCGAGGAGTCTCCGAAGGCCGTTGAACGCGTCTCGGATCGCCCTCGACTCCGGCAGTCCCGAAACGTCGACGTCGGGGAGGAACACGCGCCACCCCGATCGAAACTGACCGCTGGGATCACGCGCCTGGTCGAATTCCTTGCGAACCCATTGTGGGACGTCCGGCCCGGACCAGACAAAGGAGAGCACGGGGTCGCCGTCGACGTGGTGATCGGAGGTGCCGAACTCCCAGCGCGCCATCTGTTCGCTCTCCCACCCGATCGCGACGACGAGGCGGTCACGCCGGCGCTCGACCTGGGGCTCGCCGAGGAGTCGATCGTCGACTCCACGTCGTAGCCGTGGCGCTCACCGTAGGCCCGCAGCCTCGTGTGGACCAGTTCGACGAACTCGAAGACGAGATTCGCCTGCCGACCGACGAGTGCGTGTTCGGCCTCGTCGAGCATCGCCTTCCGGAGTTTCGCCTCGAAACTCGATTCGAGCGTCGCCATCACAGGTCCACCTCGTAGACCTCAAGCAACTCCTCAGCCTTCGAGCGCATCTCCTCGGCTTTGGTCTCGACGTTGTACAGGCGGGCGTTGTCGGGGATCTGGATGGCGGCCTCCTCGACAAGATCGGCGCCGGCACGGAAGGCGACGGCGCGTCTGACTGTCCGCGGGATGCCCTCGTGGCCGTAGTCGAGATCGACGTAGACGGCGTTCGCGAACGACGGGATCTCGTCGTCCATCGCGTGGACGTCCAAGTACAGCTCCGAGACGCCGCCGTTGTTGACGCGGACCCAGTAGTCCTCGCCACGGTTCTGGGTACCGACGCCGCCGCTGTAGTCATTCGAGTCGACCCAATCGTCGAATCCACCATCGGCGGTGACGACGTGGCAGGCGTTGAGTGCCTGGACGTCCCGACGATCGAAGGTGATCCGCGTGTAGGCCGGCACCGTGTCGTCGACCGGCGGCTCGAGCGCCGCGGAGTCACCGAAAGCCAGCCGAATCTCCTGTTTCCGGTCGCGCCAGTCCAGCCGCCGGCGTTCGTGGCGCGGGCCGGCCTCCAAGAGGGCATCGCTGTTCTGGCGCGAGCGATAGGTATCGTACTCACTCGCGCCGTGGACGAACCCGCTGTTGGTCGGGATGTCGTGTTCGTCATCGCGTGTCTTCGGCGCGTCGGGGAGGATGTCACGCTCGGGGGTGGGGTCGTACCAGTGCCGTTTGAGCGTCTTCTCGAGCCACTCGGTCTGGGCGGTGATAGCGTCGATGAGAATGTACCGGTCCTGTTCGGCGTCGCCAGGGAGGTCGGCCTTCCGGAGCGCTCGGCGGACGTCGTCGACGGTGCAGTAGCCTGTTGGGGGCATAGGTCAGTCGGCGATGAGCGTCACAGTGGCCTGATCGCCAGCGTTGGCCGTCCCGGACGAGCACCGCACGCGAAGTTCGTGGGCCGGCTGTTCGATGACATCGTCGTAGTTGGCGCTACCGGAGTAGCCGCTTGTGATGTCCTGGATCCACGAGCCGCCGCGTTTCCGCACGTCGATCGCGTAGCTGGCGGTCGCGTCACCGCGGACGTGGATGCCGATCAGCGTCGCACCCTTGAGGAGGAGCGACGCAGCGCTGCCCGTGTTCTCGATGTCCAGCGTTTCCTCGGTCGACTTGGTCACGAGTTAGTCCTCCAGCTCGGCGCGGCGTTCGTCGACCGCCTCGAGCACCGTGTCGCTGGTTTCGGCCTCCTCGATTGCGTCGAGGTGGTCGTCGAGACCGCCCTCCAGGACAGCGTCGGCACGGTCCTGATAGTCGTTGTCCAGCCAGCCGTTGATCTCGAAGTCGTCGCCGCTCTCGTCGACGTAGACGAAATCGCCCCGTTCCTTGACGAGATAGGTGGCCAGGTCCTCGCCAACGTCGGCCCGATCACCGACGTGAAAATCCCGATCGAGAGCACGGATGTACACCCACGCACCCCCGGATTTCTCAACTGTCGGCATGGGTTACACCGCCGTCGTGTTGAGCGTGACCAGGGTACCGTTGACCTGCGCCCGGAACTCGTCGTTGTCCGACCGATACCAGATGGACCCGTCGACGCGCTCGTCCGCCGGCGGGTCGGAACTGACGACTCGGACGACGCGATGCTCCTCGTCCGCCGCAGGGCGGCGTTAGTGGTTGGGTCAGTCATGGCTCACCCGATGTTCTGGACGAGGACACCGGCCTGCAGTTCCTTGATCTGGAAGTCGAACTGCCCCTCCATCCAGTTGCGAGAGTGCAGCCGGTTCTCGTGGACCTTGTCGGTGTCCGTCGTCTGGTCGACCTCCATCTGTTCGAAGAGGCCGAACGCGAGGTTCGAGGGATCGGTGAACATCACGTAGCTGTCCGGCCAGCCGTTGACGCCGATGACGGTGTAGTCGAACGGCGTGATGTCGGAATCGCCCATCACGACGGCGCTGCCAAGGGCGTCCTCGCGTTCGGTGAGCGAGTAGACGTACTCCTGCAGCTTGTTGGGTGACATCAGGAACACCGGCTCGACCTGGTCGCTGTTGCGGAAGCGGGGGTCGAGCTTCTGGATGGTGTCGTTGAACATCTGCGTGTCCGGCGGCGCCGAGGTCATGTCGACCGCGGGCATCGTCGTGAGTTCGCCGGCTGCCGTGTCCTCCAGGCCGATTCGATCGGAGACGCTGTCCGAGCCCTCGGCGATGGCGAGCCAACCGTTCCACGTCGCGTCGAGGTCGGCGTCGCCCCGATAGACTGGAGGTTCCTCGAACTGGCGTTCGCGCGGATGCCGATCAGGCCGGCGTCGTTGCCCCAGCGCTGGATGAACTGGTCGACGATGTAGTCGCCGAACTGGTCGGGGCCGTAGTGGGTGTTCTTGAGCGCGTCACGCTCGGGCTCGACGAGGATGTAGTACGACTGGTCGGTCGCGTTGAACTTGACGTACCCCGAGTCGACTGCGGAGTTCGAGGTCCGACTCGCTTCCTCGTCGCGAGCGCTCCCGGAAAGAATCGGGACGCCGAACTGCGGGACCCGCATCTCCAGCCGGGGGAGTGTCATGGTGTCGGCCAGCCCGAGGATGCTGATCTCCTCCTGCATCCGCTCGAGGAATTCCTCGGTGACATCGACCGGAAGTTGGAAGCCGTCCAGCGTCGCGAGGTCGACGTCCTTCTGGGAGAGGGTGGCCTGCTGGTTCTGCTGTCGGACTGCGTCGATGGTGGTGTTCGTGCTCATTCTCGCTACTCCTTAGGAGAGCGCGCTCCCGAGGTCGTCGAGACCGCTTTCCTTCTCGTCCCCGTTACCGGCGCTCGCGTCGAGCTGGTCGGTACCGCCGCTCTGGCGGGCGATAGTGTCGACCCGGCCGGCGACGTCGTCGACTTCGTGCTTGAGCGATTCGATGGCGTCAGCGACGGTCGCCCCGGCGGCTTCGTCGACGCCAAGGGCGGACTTGAGTTGCGCCTCGGGAACCTCGTAGGTCTCGCCGCCGATCTCGATCTCGGCGGTCTTCTGTTCGGGGCCGGAGAGCGCCTCGGTGAGGTCCTCGACGGCCGCCGTGAGTTCAGTGATCTGTTCGGCGTTCTTCTCGGCGAGGCTCTTGTCCCCGCCGTCGTCGTCGTCAGGGTCAGTCATGTCGTCGGTGTCGGTTGCGGCGTCCGTGCCGCCGTCGTCCGGGGTGTCGCCCCCGGCGGCGTTATTGGCAGACTGTTCGGCAGACTCGTCGGGTGGGGTGGCCTCGGTGGCATCATCGGCGCCCATCAACGCTGAGAGAAACGCCTTGCCGGCGCGGGCAAGCGTCGACTGCTTTCCCGGCTCGCCGGCACCGTCGATCTCGATGGCACGGTTGAGTTCGTCCCAGAGGCGCTCGGCCTCCGCTTCAGAGTGGCCACGATCCATCGCCTCGTCGATGAACGCGTCGCGGTTGCCGAGGTGATCGCCGAGCCGCTTCATCGCGTCCGCCTTCGTGTCGAGGATTTGGGCGTCCGGCACCGCGGGGATGTCGACCGCCGACACCTCGCGGATGATGCCATCGGTGAGCTCCCAGACCATCGCATCGTCGGGAAGCGCGTCTGGCACCGCCACGTCGTCGACGGCGTCGTCCTCGCTGACCACGTAGGGACCGTTCCAGTCGACCTGGATAGCGCCGATGGAGTAGCCCTCGAGGATGCCGTCCTCGACGAGTCCCCACGCGCCATCGTCGTCGAACTGCCACTCTTGGACCCACGCACCGGCGGCGACGGTGGTGCCGCCGATCTCTTCGGCCTCGTCGAGGACCTCGTTGCGTTCGAGGTGCATCCACTCGTCGGGCCACGCGGCGTGCATGATGCCGCCGCCGGCCTCGCCAGCCTCGACGAAGGTGGCGAACTGATCGGTGAACCCGCGGATCGTCTCCTCGCGAGCGAAGTCGTGCTGGAGGTCCGCTTTGTCCGGGACCATCACGACGCCGGCGGCGATCTGCTCGGTGGCGTCCTTCGCGATGAAGTCGACTTCCTTGCGGAAGGCGTCGCCACCGGCTTTCGTCACCGGTGGCATGGGTTAGTCCTCGTCCTCATCATCGTCGGCGGCGTCCGCGTCGGCGTCCTTCGTTTTGTCGAGAGACTTGGCTCGACCGGTCGAGAGGACGCCGCGCTTCTCGCCGCGCTCGTGGTTGCTGTCGGTCATGTGTCGGTAGGAATCCGTCTCGCCCGGTCGAACCTCACACAGGGGAGTCGGGCGCTCCCTGGATCATCGGTGGCAGACTACGTCGGGATGTCGTCGGGGACGTCGTCAGGATCCGGCGACGGCCCCTCCGGGAGCCGGTCGTGGAAGTTCGTGATTTCGACGTACGGGTAATCGAGCCGGATGTTGTCGTAATGGTACGATCCGGTGCTGGAGGCTTGGACGAGCCCCGCCCACTTCGACGGCGGGACGTCGACGTAGGCGTAGAGGCTGTTCTGGCCCTCGCGTTTGAACGACAGGAAGAGTTCCTGCTCGCCGAAGTCATACAGCCCCTCAGCGAGGGTCGACGAGTCGAACTGCGTCTGCTCGATGGGATCCTTGGTCGCGAGATCCGCCTCGACGTCGGCCCACGCCCGCTCGCCGATCTTGTTCTCCTCCGGTGGGAGTTGGTTCTCGACGGCGGGCGTCCCACCGGGCTGACCAGTCTCCTCGCGCCCTACGTTCGCGACCAAGGTGTCGCCGTCGACGGGGTGATCGTCCGGAAGTGGCTCTTCCCCGATCATCTCCAGGGCACGGTCGACCGGGATCGCACCCCGGACGGCCTGAATCTTCCGCCGAGCGATATCGGCATCCTCCTTCGGCTGGTCGGCACCCCGGAGCTCGAACTCGACAGTCCAGTCGAGGATTCCGAGCGCCTGTTGGTGGAGGATTTGGTACAGCCGCGATGCGAACTTGTGCTGCTCGGGCTGGATTACTTCAAGGGCGAATTCACGGTCCTGAACGTCGGAGTTCGAGCGGTTCGACGTCTCGGTGTTGCCGATCTTGATCGGTGGGAGTTCCAGCACCTTCGCAATCTCGTGTTCGTTTTTCTCGCGGAACAGTCGGAAGTCCATCTCCTCGCTGATGCCCTGGCCGAGTGGCTCCAGTTCGATTTCGACGTCCTGATCGAGCTTCGACTGGAATTTTTCGACCTCGAGGATGACCGCGCGATGGGACTCTTCGCGAAGCCCGTGGAGCATCTGCTTGAGGTCGCGCTTGGATTCCTCGGAGAGCTCGCCGCCAGTGACCTTGATGACGAAGCGCGGGATCGTGTCGTTGTCGAAAAACGCCCGGTTGTAGTCCTTGGCCGCCTCATCGGCACTGATCGTCCGGATGGCACTGACCCAGTCGGGGATGCCGTAGTCGTCCGCCAACGGCGACGGGTTGGCGAGGAAGATGAGTTCGTTCGCCGGCGCATTCGGCAGGCGCTCGGCACTCCCGACAGCGACCTCGCCCGTCTCGCGATCGACGAAGAGCGGGTCGCGACCGTCGTCCTCGCCCCGCCCTCGGTAGCGGTCGCCGGCCTCGCCGAAGTAGCGCCGCCGCCCATCCCGGACCTGGACGTAGCCCCGACTGGCGTACTGCGCGGCCTCGTCGTTGTCGATGAACCGCCCCTCCTCGGGATGGCGCGGCTGGTCGAAACGACTCTGGGGCTTGCGCACCCGAACCGTGTTCGCCGGGACGTGCGCGAGCCCGACCGGCGTGCCCTCCATGTCGACGAGGATTTCGAGACAGCACCAGCCGACGAGGTGGTAGTCCTGCCGAGCGAGTTCGAGGACCTCCTCTGGCGTTGTTGGCTCAGCCGACCGGCGGGCCTTGGTCTGCCACCGTGATCGACGCCCACGCCAGAACCCGCGGGCCGTCTCGCGCTCCTCTTCGCTCGCGTCCTCGGCGTCGACGTCGGCGTGTGGAACGATCGAAAAGCCGTACCCCACCTCGTAGCGGGCCTTTTTCCGGATCCCGACCGCCAGCGTCTCGTTGAGTTCGAGAAACGATGCGAGTCGGTAAGGGTTGTACGGCGGCTTGATACCCGTCCCGTGGACCTGGATGCGCCGGTCCGGGAGTTGCGTACTGGACCGCGCTTTCGACATCGCATCGGCCGATTCGATGCCCGAGACGTGGACCTTCGCGGGGGCGTCGTCCTCGCTCATGTTAGAGATAGCTCACTCCGTTTGCGTCCTCGTCGCCGGCGTCGTCCTCGAGCGCGCCGATACCCTCCAGGTGCCGAATGCCCTGCTCGGCCATGTACCACGCCGCGATCAGGTCCGGCGTGTGGCCGGTGAGCTTCCCATCCGAGAGCTCCAGAGACATCGCCGCCTGGATGAACTCCTCGGTGCCGCTGTGCCCCCGGTAGAACTGGATGCCACCGTTCTCGACGAGCCGGCGAAGTCGCGGGATGCCGTTCTCCCAAGAGTGTTTCTTGCCGGTCGTCGAGATGCCCTGGACCTTCGATCGGAGCGATGGGGAGAACTCGAGGGCATCGTTCGCGACGTACTGTTGCATCCCGTTGTCCTCGATCACGACCACTGCGGGGTCGTAGCGGTCGTCGAAGTCGAGTAGCGTCGCCTTGACTTGCGAGGGGGCCATCCCCGTCTCGGCGACGGCGTCCAGGAGGCGACGTCGGCCGTCGCGACCGACACGGAACGCGACGAAGGCTGCATCGTCACCGGTCGGCGACTGGGCGGGGTCGTGGGCAACGACGGTCGCCTCGCCGGCGCCGGGGGTGAGTGTTCGCGGTGGTTCCCGACCCCGGATCGAACAGCCACCGTCGTCAACGAGGCGGTTGACGTCGGCCTCGTCGATCAGGTTGCCTGACGCGCCCCGGATGGTGAGCGTGTACTCCCGCCAGAACAGGTAGTCGGCGATCTTCGAGCGCTTGTCGGCCAGCCACTCGGGACCGCGAGCCTCGGGCCAGAGGAGCTGTAGCGTGCCCTCCGCCCACGGGTTGTCGACTACGGTGTAGAGCTCCTCGTCGGGGCGGCGGGCTTTCCAGTCGTCGTCCTCCTGGAACTCCTGGTCCCAGACGTCGAGGATGGCTGGGAACTCCCGGAGTGCGTAGCCCTCGTAGTCGCGGTAGTGGTTGTAGATATCGTTTGGGCGCTTGCGCGTCCCGACGATCACCGTGCGACCGTCTTCTTTGACCATCGGCTGGGTGACGCCGTCGACCCAGTTGATGATCTCGCTGGTCTCGCCGTCGCCGCGTTCCTTGATGATGTCGTCGAGGATGAGCAAGTGGGCGCGGGCACCCTCGATGCCGCCGAACAGCCACCCGGTCGTCAGCGACGAGCCGTTCGCGAACACCTTCGTCTTCTTCGAGTCCTCTTCCCGCGGTCGGTTGAGGTTGGTGAGCCACGGGTTGCGCTCGATGACGCGGTTGAGTTCGCGATCGGCTTTGTCGAAGGCCTGCTCGCGGGTGTTCATCGCCCAGATGACGCGATACCCGTCCAGGTACTCGAGACAGGCGACAGCGAAGGCCGTGATGATCGTCGTCTTCAGGCCGTCCCGGTGACACAGTAAGGCAAGATCGCCCTCGACGTCTGCCTCGCCGGCGAGGTGCCGGAGCCACTGGGCGTGGTGCTCACCGAGGGGGTTCCAGGCGTCGTGTTCGGCAGCCATGTACCCCTGCGTGATCTTGTTCGCGAAATCGAGCCAGCAGCCGTGCTCAAAGGGGTTGTAGGCCGCCCGGATCTGCGCCCGCGAGAGGTCGACCTCCTCAGTCTCAGCGGTTTCAGTACTACTCATCGTCGAGTGTCGCCTCCCGGATCGCCGCCGCAGTCTCGCTGTCGAGGTCGACCGTGTGCTCGATGTCGCCGTCGACGTTCATGTTGATGTCCGTCGAGTAGACCCCGAGGACGTCTGCCTTCTCGCGCTGGTAGCTCGCCTGCTCTTTGCGGGCCATCGCTTGTCCCTTCGGATCGTCGACGTCGCGTTCGAGGCCGACCCGGACGGTGCGGTACTCCGGCTGGGTGCCCGGTCGTGCCGGCTGGCCACCTCGACGGGCGCCGGCGGGGTACTCCTGACCGACGTCCAAGTAGCGGTCGTCGGCGACGAAGACAACGACCGTGTCGCGCTCGTCGGCCCACTCCGGACGGCGCTCGTCACCGGGCGGGACGCGTTCCCAGTCGGCGACCCGCAACGGCGCCTCGTGTTCGGCGACGCGGTCCATCTTCGGGACGACCGCCTCGACCCACTCGTCACGCGTCGCCTCGGCTTCGGCCTCGCGAGCGCGCTGGTACAGTCGCTCGTAGCGCTCGGCGGACTGCAGGCGGACGTTAGCGTGCTCCGCCTCGATCTGCTCGAGAACCTCCTCGGCCGGCTCCGAGTTGAGGTAGCCCCGGATCGTCGAGAGTGCGTACTCGCCGATGCCCTCGTCGACGAAGCGCTCCTGAATATCTTCGGGAGCGAGATTGTCGAGGTGGTGCCACTTGAGCGCGAGTGTGACACGGCGTTCGTAGGTGGCCATCGGTGTGAGAGCGTTCTGCAGTCGCGAGTGCCGGGTTATAGTTTAAATACGGTTCTCGTGAGGGCGGTGACGGTGACCATCGCCCGATGCGTCGGTGTCAGGATGTCGAGGCGTCCACCGATGCGGCGCCGTCGCGAACAGCGGCGGGTAGGTCATCGAATCGCCTCAGTCGTCGCGGCTCCTCCAGGAGCGCCTCGCGGAGTTGGATACCCCGGTAGCGTGCCCACTGGCTACAGAGCACCAGCCCGAACGCGATCGCGGCTGTCGGGAGGCGCTGGTAGATGTCGGCAGGAGAAACATATGCCCCCTGTCCGGTGAGGATCGCCGGGACGGCGTCCCCGAGCAGCAGCGAGAAGAAGACGATCGCCGCGACGATAGCCGCGTCGACGAGATGCACTGGTTCGAAAAGGGGGCGGCCGTCGCTGTCGGTCATGGGTTTGATGAGACAGCGATCGTAGTCGCCGGGATGCGTGCGATTACGGGCATTGGACATCGTGAGGCCGGCGTGCGGGATCGAACCGCGGCACGACGCTGGCGCCCCGTACACTGTTATCCAGCGCCCATAGGGGCCGCGCCGCTCAACCAGTCGCCGGCAAGGCGGGCCATCGAGGACGAATCGGCTCGCGGGGATCGACGTATGGCATGAGCCGAACTGCAGGCGCACGTTGATGGGAGGCCCGCTCGTGTGGCTCAGCGTCCCTCGCCTGCCGCGTGATGCGGTGATCGGGTCATCGGGCTCTACACGCGGACACGGTCGGTGGTCTCGCGCTGGTCGAGCGTCGTCGAGTCGTGCAGACCACGGACCACACCCCGCGCGAGTGCCTCGTTGATCGACGGCACCGACTCGGGTTCCGGGCCGACGACGTCGGGCGGGAGGCGCTCGTCGTAGGCGGTGAGCGCGTAGGCGGCGAGGCGCTGGCGGTCGACCGAGAGCCCCTTCGACTCCAGCGTCGCGACGATCTGCTGGATGTAGCGCTTGAAGCGGTCGCGACCGATTTCGCGGTCGTCCCAGATCCGCTCGTAGGACCCTTCGACGCCGCAGTCACAGAAGATGCCTTTCTGCTCGCTCACCGAATCTGCCGGGGCGAACTCGACGGTTGTCTGGCGGTTCCTCCGGCTCCAGTAGGCCTCGCGAGAGACCTCCCAGTTGCGCTTGGCCTTTAGACGCTGTTCGCGAACGACGGCGAAGCAGTTGTTACACACGTCGACCGCCGACAGGATGCGGTCTTGGAAGCTTTCGTGCATGGTAGGAGAGACTCGTGACTTGGCCCCACTCTCGGGTTGGTCACGAACAGCCGGTCGGGTAGGGGTACGTGCAGTAGTCGGTGCGGGTGGTAGTTATGCGTCCGGATACTGCCGGATTTCGGCAACAACCTGTCTGAGGTCGTCGTTTTTGCGGGCCTTATGGACGAAGTGCCGAGATTCGAGAGTATCGAGGGCCTCGTCGAGGGTGGTCGGGGCGAGGTAGGTTCGGCCGAGGAGCTCCTGTCTGGTGAGCGGCCCGTCGCGGTCGAGCTCGCGAAGGACGTACTTGGCACTGGGCGGGAGGTCTTCGAACCCTGCCGGTGGGTCGAAGTCGCCCCCAGTCACCCGCCTGTACCACCGGGGTCGACCCCGCCAAGTGGCTCCCAGAACGTCCTCGTCTCAGCACTGGCCGGCCCGTCCGGCTGGTCGTCGTCGGTCTCGATGGGGTTGGGGTCCCGGATCGCCAACCCCCACGTATAGATACTCCCATACGCCTCGGTTGGCGATCCGACGTCGACAACACCACTGTTCGGTAACCCCGTGGCCGCGTACAGTGTCGCCCCGTGCTCGCCGACGCTCTCGAATACCTGGACGTCGTGATCGCCGTCTTCGTCCTCGAAGCGTCGCATCGTCTGGCGGACGTGTTCCTTCGAACACTCGGCACGGTCGGCGAGCACTCGGGCGGAGAGTGGTTCGGCCGCCTCACGAAGTTCCTCGACGATCCGATCCTGTTTCTGCCCGAAGGTCCACACCACACCGGGCGTCTGGACGTCGGCGAAGCCAGTCGGCATCGCGTCGGTCCTGACGTACACGGTGGCCGTTGAGTCTGGGTCGTCGGGATTCCGTGCGTAGCGTCCGGCGGCCTGGGCGACGTGGTTCTCGCGGACGGAGGCAAGGATTTCGCGAGCAGTGTCTGCATCCTCGCCAGTGAAGCCCCGGCCGTGGGCCCGCTGTTGCCCCGTCCCAAGGCACTTCCGACAGCCCTCGCCCTCACAGTGTTCACACTCGCCCTCGGAGCGCTCGGGTTTGGCATCAAGATCGAGTTCGGCGAGCAGGTTGACGACGTGGTCGTCTCCAGGGTCGATCACGCCTTCCACGAGTCCAATCGGCTCGTCGGCGAAGTCGTTGCGGGACTTCTCCTCGCCGTAGTGCATCGTCTTCGGATCGTGGACACCGGCCTCGTTCATGATCGAGGCGACACGGTCCTCGACTGACTTGGCGGTGATCGCCGTGCGGAACCGCTCCCCGTAGGTGCCTCGAAGCTGGCTCGCGATCGCCCGAAAACCTCGGTCGTCGAAGTACTCTCCCTTCGTGAGCGGGCGGGTCGCGGTGCCGACCTGGACGACGCGAAGCCCGCGCTCGTAGCGACGCCACAGCCGACGCTCCTCGGGATCGAGGACTTGAGTCCGCTGCATGTGCGGCACCGTATTCGCCTGCCACTTCGGGAGCGCGGGGTGGGCGTCCAGGCCGATCACGCTCCGACAGAGATTGAGGTCGGGTGTCGCCCGCACGGTCTGAACGTCGTTCTGGTCGTCGAGGACGATCGTCACCCAACTCCGATTCCACCCCTCGTCATCGTGGGCGTGGGCATCCAGCCGCGGTGGTTCGTAGGGCGTCTTTCCGACGCGTCGGCCATTCGATCGCTCCTCGGCGTGGAAGATAGCCCGTGCGAGCGCCGGCGCCATGACGTGTGCCCGCGGCTCCTCGAAGTACCACTCCCGGTCGGGGGCGGCGTCGAGCATATGCTTGAGCGCCTCGCGCTCCTGACCGGCGTCGTCGCCCCAGGAATCCCCGCGGGAGAGCTGGACGAACGCCTCCCACGAGGTGACGGGTGCGTCGATAGCCTGCAGGTAGGCCGCGACAGCATCCCGAACCCGATCCGTCGTGAGGTCCTGGACGAAGTCGGGCTCCTCGTCGAAGACGAGATTCGTCCCCATCCGCAGGCCGGGGACGTGTGCGAAGTTGTGCGTCGCGATGACGAGCGGGTGGTCGCCCTCGCGAAGGTCCTCCCACTGCTGGATAGCCGGACACTCGCCGTCGTGGCTGCAGGGGAGCTCGGCGCCCTGGTCGTTGTGATCCTCGAGGTAGCGATGCGCTGCGGAGAACGGAATCCCCTTTGCGTCGCACTTGTGGGCGAGCCACTCGCTGGCGGCCTCGCCCTCGGTGGTGATGACCTCGCGGTCGTCGTCACTCTCCGGATGGGGATCGTGATCGCCGGCGGCAACCGGGCAGGCCTCGTGGCGGGCCTCCAGCACGAAGTGCTCACCACCGTCCTCCTCGGCGACTTCGACCGCTTCGTCGCGGGCATCCCGCGTCGCGAGGAGGTGGACGACTTGATTGTCGCCGGTGATCTCGTCGCGCGCGCCCCAGCGCGTCGACGCCACGGTGTAGGTCTTGCCCAGCGACGTGGGCGCGTCGACGACGCGCTCGTCGCCCTCACGCATCACCTCGGCAATCGTCTCGAACAGGCGGTCGCGAGCCTCGTCGGTCGTTGGCCACTCCAACCCGCGCTTCCGAGCGGCACGGCGCCGCTCGGCGGGCGCCATCGCATCGAGTTGCCCGAGCGGGAGTGCGGAGGTCGGCATCGCGAGACTCGGACCGGTGGACGTCGTCGACGGGATCGAGCCCTCCTCGCTGGGCTCCTTGGTCGGCAGATCGTCGCCCATCGCAGCGGCGAGGAGGTTGTCCGCATCGACGCTCGACGCGTCGTCTTCGTCATCGCTCTCGTCCTGGAAGCGCTCGGGCGGGAGCACTGGGTCCGGTGGATCCTCGCGCTCGGGTCCGGGATCGCCAGCGACTGCCTGGGCCTCGGCTAGCAGGTCGTCGTCGACGGTTACCGGCTCGGTCTCGGGCGGCTCACCATCCCAACATTCCGCGCACAGCGAGTTGTCGTGAGGGTAGAGCCGACGGTTGTGACAGCCGGTGATGCAGCACTGCTCGCCGACGGGAACCTCGAAGCGCGGCACCGGCTCGCTGCTGTCGTCCTGGTCGCGGGATTCGTCGACGATGTCCTTGACGAGCTCTCGTTGGTCGGGCGCGAGGTCGAGTTGGGCGAGGACCTGCATCGCGCCGACGTCGGGATGGTTCGCGACGAACGTCTCGACGCGCTCGCGGATATCACGCCCTCCGTCGGTCGCGACGGGGTAGTCGTCGGCCTCGCGACAGGTGTGACACTGCAGGCGACTCCCGACGCGGTGGGAGCGGGTGGGCTTCCCACAGACCGCACAGTTGCCGAACCGCCGACCAAGGCGGTCGTCGAGACGCTCTTTCAGCGTCCCGATGCGGTCGAAGATGCTCATCGGTCGCCCTCCTGGCGGAGCCGTTCAGCGGTCGCCACCCGCCGTCCCGCCTTTCTGATGTGTTGCTTCGTCTGGCGAACGGTGAGGTCGACATCGAACTCGTCCTCGAGGAGTCGCTTCGCCGCGACAAAGCCGAAGTGCTCACCGTCAAGTTCGTCGAACTCCTCAACGAGTGGGACGAGCGCCTCGCCGGGGCGCATACCGAGCGCGCACAGCGGACAATCGCTCAACGGCCCTCACCCCCCTCGTACCGCTCTCGAGCAACAGCGTGGAGCGTTCCACGGTTCCAGAGGTCAGCCTCGGGGGCAGTCACCGACTCGAACGCATTCCGTGAGTACCACCGCTCGTCGAGTTCAGCCGTAATCCGACCCGTCCCGCCGCAGAGGTTGCAGACGTTGTTGGTCGGGTCGTGCATACACCGCCCCTGCGCGTGACAGAGGTCGCCGTAGCACTCGACGTACTCGCCGGATCCACGACACCGACCGCAGCGAACCCACTCGGCGTCGTACCACCAGCCGCGCTCGCGAACGACGTTCACGCGTCCTCACCTCCCTGCCAGTCGGCCCACGTACTCTGTCTCTCGACAGCGGGGCGCTCTTGCAAATCGGGGATATTCGTGGTCGTCTCCTCACCGGTCGGCTCGTCGTCGACGACGTCGACAGTTTCGCCGTCGCCCTGGTGGTACGGCGCCTCCCCAAGGTACTGGACAGTCCCGTCGAGTGCGGGCCCCTCGTAGGAGCGCCCGCTCATGCCGACACACCCCCGGTAGAAGTGGCGGTTGCTCTGGGCGTTAGAGTACAGCTAAACGGATGAGGCGACGCCGGGACAGGGAGTTCAACCAGATGTTTAACATCCCACGTATAGGCAGATGAACCATGCAGAATCCCGGCGACCGTGTGGACGCCCTGCGGGGTCGGCTCGACACCGGCGAGCGTGGCGGGTGTGACCGCGACCGCGAACTCCTCATCGAGTTCTCCGATGAGATGTACTTCCTCCGGGAGGAGTACGGCGACAACCGCCACGAGAAGCTCCTCCGACACCTGACCATCGTCAGCGAAAACGCCGGTCCCCTGGAGCCACTCCTTGAGGACACCGACGCCGTCAAGGACACCGTCCGCTGGATCCACCAGACCTACGACAACCCCGAGACCAACCGCGACTACCGCGTCGCCGTCCGGGTCTTCGGAAAGCGCGTCACTGAGGGCAACGAGGTCCCCGAGAGTCTCCAGATCGTCTCGGCGAAGACCCCCCGCAACTACGACCCCTCGCCCAAATCGACCGACCTCCTCCGCTGGGAAGAGGACATCAAGCCGATGATCGACGAGGCGCGCAACGCTCGCGACAAGGCGGCGATCGCCCTCCAGATGGACGCCGGCCTCCGGGGCGAGTCCGAACTCTACAGCCTCACTCGCGGCCAGATCATCGACGGTCCGGAGGCGCTGAAGGTCGTCGTCGACGGCAAGACTGGCGAGCGCGAGGTCGCACTGGTCCCCTCGACGCCCTACGTTTCGCGGTGGCTCGACGAACATCCCGAGGACAGCGGTGACGCCCCGATGTGGTGCAAGCTCGGCGCCACCGAGCATCTCTCCTACCCGATGTTCCTCAAGATGTTCAAGGAACCTGCCCGCCGGGCGGACATCGAAAAGCGAGTCACGCCGACGATCCTCCGGAAGTCCAACGCCACCTGGCTCGCCCGGATGGGCGCGAACGCGGCGTTGATCGAGGACCGCCAGGGTCGCCAGCGCGGGAGTGATGCCGTCGCCCGCTATGTCGCGACCTTCGGTGGCGAGGACGCGACTACCCAGTATCGCGCCCTCCACGGCGAGGAGGTCGAACGCGAGACGGCCGAGGATCACGCCCCGATCGAGTGCGACCGCTGCGGGAAGGAGAGCCCGCCCGATTCGGGCCTCTGTATGTGGTGCGGGCAGGCACTCGATCCGATCGCCGCGGACGCGATCTCGAAGGCCCAGAACGCCGCCTACCAGGGCCGTGTCTCCTCGGATGACGAGACCAAACAGGTCGCCATCGACACGCTCTTCGAGACGATGATGGAACACCCCACGCTCCGGGCGAAAGCCGTCCAGCGATTCCGCGACGCCGCGGACGGCGACTGACTCAGGCATCGTCCTCCCCGGTCGCCTCGTCGACGACCATCTGAGCTAACGGCGCGGCGGGGTTGTCCGATACCGCCAACTCTTCGTAGGCGTCGCCGTGGCGTTCGTACAGCTCTTCGAAGATCGTCGGGTCGTCAGGATTGTCAGTCTCGATACTCATGCTATCACGTCCAGAATCAGTAGTCCACTCCCGGCCGCGAGCACCACTGCCCACAGCGCGAGCAGGTAATAGTCGCGGGTCACGTCTCTCCCTCCCGGTAATACTGCTGCCAGGAGTCGTCTCCTCGGGCTGGGCGACCCCGTCGCCGAGCAGTTGGAGCTTCGCGGCTGTGCTGATCTCGCCAACGTGCTCGACGCTGTGAGCGCTGGTGATGTGCTTCTCGGCCTCCCGGACATAGTCATCGCCGTGGGGCCGATACAAATCAACCTCTCCCGCACTCGTTACGGCGGCGCGGTATCCCGTCCCGCTGAGGCCGGCGCCCTGGGTGACGATCACCTCGGCGTCGACCCAGTCCTCGCCGAATGGAACGTCCCACACGATTCGGTGACGAACGTCCATCAGCGTGAACGGCTGTTGGTAGTCGGCCATCGCCAGTTTCGCCCCCGGCTCGACACCCTCGAACACCGCGTCAGGCGTGTCCAGCTTCCCAACCGTCGGGGTTGGCGAGTCGGTGCCCTGTGGTTCCTCGGCGTCCGCCGAGTCGGTCACCCCAGGCGCCCGGGAGGGTCGTTCAACCGGCTCGTCGAACTCGGCGTCGCACTCGTAGCAGATCCAAGCTGGATCGGCGTCAGCGCGTTCGTAGACGACCGCCGAATCGCACTCCGGACAGGCCTGGACGGTGTCACTCACGCCACCACCTCCACGGACGCAACAGCGCCACGATCCTCCCACCCCGCGACGCCGTCGATCATCCGAACCGCAGCGGTCGTCGGGTGCCCTGGCCGGTCGACGAGGCGCCAGCGCCAGTCTGGAACGCCTTGCTCGAGCAGGACCCGACACTCCCCACCGACGCAGGTCACCCGTTCGACGGTCCCGAGCAGGATGCCCTCGCGATCGGCGAGTTCGAATTCGAGGGTATCGCCGGCGGTGTACTCCCGCAGCGGTGTCGGAGCGTCAGTCGTCGCCATCCTCGACCTCCTCTTGGATCCGCTCCTCGAGTTCGGTCTGCCGATGGCTCAGCTCGTAGCGCTCGGCGGCCCAGTCGGCGGCGACGAGTGGCGTATCGCCCTGTTCGACCAACGTGATGCCCTCCTCGAGGGCGGCGTCGAAGCGCTCGGTCTCGGTCGGCTCGGTGTCGGCCATCTACCGCACCTCCTGGACATCGACGACGGCCTCCTGGTCGGCGCTGACGTGGGCTGGATACCGTTCACGTCCGGCATCGTCCTCGTCGGTGGCGTCGAGGTCGACGAGGATGGTCCGATGCCCCGACTCGATCCACTGCAGGCCCGTCTGCTGGTCGGCCTCCGACGCCCCGCGGGTGAACTCGCGGACGAGGACATACGGTGCCAGCGCGGTCACTGTCGCGAACGCGGCCGCCGTCGCGACGCCGCGAACCAGGTGTCTACGCATCCTCACCACCGCCATTCAGAAAGCACTCCGCGCAGGGTGCGGTCCCGGGGTTGGCGCACTCGACGCTCCCGTTCGGACAGGTCGCCGACCGTTGGTCACCCATTCCGCGGTGAGTCAGTGCCGCGTCGGCCGGGTGGACGCGGCCGCCGTCAGTGACGAGGTCGCTGTCGGGCTGTGACCGCTTGGGATCGACCGCTGCCGAGCGCCGCGGGCACCGTTCGTAGTCGGCGTGGGTGGTTCCGCGTCGGTGGCCGTACTCCCGGCCACTCGGGCCGCGCGTGACCTGACAGCCACAGTCCGGGCACTCGAACGTCCCCGGCTGGTCACCGTCGACGGCGACGCCGCCGTCCGGCAGCGGGACCGGGTCCTCTCCCTCGTCGTCATCGTCGTCTTGGTCAGCGCGGTACCGCGCTTCGTCCGCGTACCGCTCGTCGCGCTCACAGTCCCGACAGAGACGGCCCTTGCACCGACGGCCGCACTTGCGACAGCCCGCCATCAGTCGTCGCCCTCCTTGGTGACGGGTTCGGTGTTCGCGAGCCGGTGATCGACCTCCATCACGTCTAGGCCGGCCTGGTCGGCGAGCCACTCGATGCGTCCCCGCAGCAGATCGCGCCCAGCATCGGTGAGCGCGTAGCTGTTGGTCCGCTTGTCAACACTTCCGCGCTCGACGAGGCCCTTCTCGAAGAGGTCGTCGAGGTTCGGGTACAGACGCCCGTGGTACACCTCCTGGCCGTAGTAGCCCTCGAGGGCGCGCTTGATGGCGAGCCCGTAGTCGGCTTCGAGGCCGGTCTGGGTCTCGGCGTCCGTTCCCCCACCGGCGAGGATTGCGAGGATGTCGGTCTGGAACTGGGTGAGGTCAGTCGGGTGGACGTCGTCGTCGCCGCCGGTGAGGAGACCGCCGTCGGTGCGGAGGTCGTCGCTGCTCGGCCGCCGATCCGCCCCCGCTGCGGCAAAGGCACCGTCGATATCGTTTTCCGCGTCGCCGTTCGATGCCTCAGTGCGGGCCTTCTGGCCTGCACAACCCTTTCGTTCTGCGGCGGCATCGGCGTGTGGTGAGA
This sequence comes from Haloplanus litoreus, assembly GCF_045690335.1. Classification (GTDB taxonomy): domain Archaea; phylum Halobacteriota; class Halobacteria; order Halobacteriales; family Haloferacaceae; genus Haloplanus; species Haloplanus litoreus. The sequence continues at coordinate 28,672 of NZ_CP147874.1, forward strand.
CGACGTCGTGAGAAGCATCTGCGTCAGTACTGGGTGTGTTCGCGGGCGATTCGTCTCGGTTCGTGGGGCTAGCGTTTTGTGCCCCGCTGTTCTCGTTGGGCATGCTCGGAAACCTCGTAGGGAGGTTGACCCGAGCCCGGCGTGTCTCCAGCACGCCGGCCTTCGTAGAGCCGGAAGGCCCGGGTCACTTACTCCGTTGAGTCGGACAGGTAAAATAACTTGCTGTGTGTCACACAGCAAGTGGAATGGGTATGGGCCTAAATACAAATGGTCGCACTTCGTATCGTCTACCATCGGTACCACTATGAGTTACACAGCGCCTACAGACGATGTGGTCAGACAGCGAGCCGACTGGATGCGCCCCGTCGACGAGCGCATCATGGAGACGATGCGCGACGAGGGGAATCTTACGCCCCAAGCTCTCGACGAGACGTTCGGCGTCACTGCCGCCAACCACGCGAGTAACCGTTTGTCGGAACTCGCGAAGTACGGCCTCGTCGAGCGTATCGGCACCGGACTCTACCGCCTCACCGACCGGGGCGAGGCTTTCCTCAACGAGGAGCTCGACGCGAGCGAGCTGACGCCCGATGCCGGCCAGGACTGACATCTTTTACGCCCTCGCGAGTCGCAGAAGGATATCGTCGACCCAGTCGGGCACCTCTTTATCTGCCAGTTCGCCATCGCTATTCCACGAGGTGACGACCTCGCTGAGTTCACCCGTGCTGGTAACATCGAGTCGCCAGCGCGCACCGTCGATGGCATCGATCTCGACGCGGGCGCCCCCACCCGAGAGTGGTTTGACGACATCAACTTCGACCTCGGTCCCGTCGTAGGCCTCGATCGTGTCTGGTGCCATACGCGAGGACCGACGGCCGGATACACCTAAAAATGGAAGTGAATTTCCGACCCCCTATGCTTTAGTGGGGATCGCGAGCGTCGGCTCGACCCCCTCGTCGACGACAACGTAGGTCGGGTCGTGCGTGGGTCCCTCGCGAGCGACGAGATCGTAGGCCATGAGCTTCTGCAGTTTGTTCCGCTGTGACCGCTTGCCGACCGGCGTCAGGCGATGGTCGGCGTAGGCCGCCTCGGCGACGGCGTCGTAGCGGTCGTGCAACGCTTGCCCCTCCAACGTGCCGGCCTCGAAGAGGACCGCGTACAGGACGTGATGATGGAAAGGCAGCGACCGAAGATTCGACTGCCGAATCAGATGCCGGGCCCGCTCGAAGGAATCGTCGACGTCAACCGCCTCGATCGTCCCGTGCCCGCGTTCCTCAGCGAGTTTCGCGCCGGCCCGCAGCGCCTGAATCCCCTCACGGGCGACGCCGGCGACGTCGTCGGCGATCCGTTCGAGTTGTCCCCGCGTCACGGCTGTCGGCGGCAGTCCCGCCCGCGCCCGGGCGCCGAGAATATCCGCCAGTTCGGCGACCCCGTAGCGATCCAGCGTGAGGGTAGTCGCGTCCATGTAGCGGTCGTTGACGTGTTCGAGACGGGCGAGCCAGTGGTGGAGGTCGTGGGTGATGACGACCGTCGAGAGCTGGGGGACGCCGGCCAGCAACTCCAGTGCCGGCGACCCCGGGAGGTCGTCGGCCTCGTCGAGGATCACGACGGTCGGGCGGTCGATCGTCTCGATGAGGTTGGTCTGGAGGGCATCTGTCGGGGCGTTACCCGGTGGGTCCATATCGACCCCCCGACAGACTGTGCGGAGGACCGATGCTGGCGTTGCCCCGAGACAGCGGACGTGGGTGTGGTCGATGGCCGCTTGCGTGGCCAGTCGCTGGAGGGTATGCCGGGCGAGGGCGGTCTTGCCGACGCCGGAGGGGCCGGCGATAATGACCTCGTCGCCGGCCTCGCCCAGTCGGGTGTGGTCCCACGCCCGCAGCAGGGTCTCGACGGCACTCTCGCGATGCATCAACTCCCGTGGGAGGTGATCGTCTTCGAAGACGCGGGGATCGGTAATCATCGCGGACTGACCTGACGACGAGCGGATACATAAAATGGGGTATGGTTTCCGGGGGTGGCATACGTTTATGTCAGATCAGTTTAACCACTATCACATGGATCGACGTTCGTTCCTCGCAACGCTGGGGGCGGTGGGTGCAGGCTGCGCTGGTAGCAACGGCCAGCCAGCCGCCTCGGAGGCGGATACTAACACCCCAACTCGGACGACAGTAGCCCCGACATCGACGCCGGAGTTCCGCGGCGCTGCTGACCCCTGGCGCAACACGGAGGAATCGTCGACGGCGACCCAGCAGACTATTGGTGGTACAGTCGTCCTCCCACCGAACACGTATGCTGTCCGATTCCCCGAACCGAAGCTACCGGCACGAATGGAGTTGAGCGTACAGGTTCAATCCGATGCATCGGTTGACGTGTTCGTGATGGAACGTGCCGAATTCGAACGCTACCGGGAACAGCGCGAGTTTCTGTTGTACACGGAGCCATCAACGTACGATACTTCATTGACGACGATTAACGCAGAACTGCAGGCCGACGAGCACGCGATCGTCTTCGACCACACGACGACAGGGACGGCACCGACGGATCAAACAGTTCGGATCTCCTACGAGTTGACACTCTCGTATACTGAGGAGACGGCAACCCCGACGCCGGAACCGACGACGCCACGGCCGGACACCCTCCCGTTTGGTCAATTTCGGACGGTCGAGGGTGTCGGGATCGCACCGCTGGAACTCGGAGAGATGAATTCGTCCGGTCTCCCGGATCGCAAAAAGCGCGTGTCGTTATCTGTCGTTGCCTCAAATTCAACCGAATCACCGGTCACGCCACCGCCAATCGAGGAGTTTGTTCTGTGGCGAGATGACGAGCGGTGGGAATCCGAAGGAAAATCATCGTGGCCAGAACGCGTCTATTCAGGTGAGCGAATCACCCAGGAGGTGTGGTTCGTTGTGAGCAAAGTGATCCCACCGTCGACGTTGAACGCGGGGTATCGATACGACGGTGAGTTACTGAAGTGGGAACAGTGAGGTAGTCAGTGCGTCCGTTCGTACCACTCGGAGGTGACGCCCGACTGCCGGCAGTTCTCGGGGTGCGGGATGTACTCCGGGGCGCTTGCGGCCTCACCGCAATGCGGGCAGATCACTTTCCCAGTCGGCTCGCCCGGTTTGAACCCATCCACGGTTCGCGGTGTCTCAGAAACGTCGAGGACGAACTCGGTATCCGGGTCCGCGAACGACCGGAAGTCGCTCCCGGGCATCATACGCCCTCCTCGATGGCGTCGAGTAGTTGCAGCGCCTCCCGGAGGTGTCGGCGCGTCTCGGCAGGGTCCGCGGTCGTAGCCTCGACGGCGTCCTCCAGGTGCTCACGGAGTCGGTCAGCCGTGGTCTCGCCACCGTCCGGCCGCGTCAGGACCGCGGTGCCGTCGAGGGTGCCCTCGACTTCGACGTCGGCGAGGACGTCGTGGCCGCGCGGCAGCCACTTGCACCCGTTCCAGTAGTCCTCGTAGTAGTCGTGCAGGCCGTCCGTTCGGGATTCGAGACGGAGGCGCTCGGGCGTCCCGCGCCCGCTGTTCGGGCGGAAGCGGATCGTGAGGCCGCCCGGTCGATCACTCGACATCGCCGGTCACCGTGTGGGACACGTCCGCGAGTTCGCGTGCCTCACCGCCGAGGGTGTCCAGCCGCTCAGAGTGGTTGATCACGAGCGTCGACAGAGCGTCGTCGAACCCCTCCGGCTCCGTGTTCCAGTCCTCGTCGAGTTGCATCGCCAGATCGAACAACTGTTCGAGGACGTCGACGACAGCCCGCTCGGCGACTGGCCGCCCATCGTCGGCCGCCTCGGTCTCGATGCGAAGTAGCCGCGACTCGGGCATGGCGTAGGTCTTACTCGGCTCGGATTTGGCGTTGCTACAGTAGACCACTTCGAAGACGGCGTCGTCGGGCTGGGCCTCCAGCCGACTGTTGCCGTAGTTACCACAGAGGTCGTAGTCGTTCGCGTCGGACCACTCCGCGGCGGTCTGGCCGGTGTCCTCAAGCACGTGGACGGGGCGCCCCTGCGTGAGATCCAGCGCCACGTCGCCGACCTGTAGCTCAGGCATTGGCGGGCACCTCCTCGGCGACGGCGCCAGTCTCCTCGCCGATCAGGTCGTCCAGCACGCCCACCCTCGTGTAGTCCGAGATGTCGTACTGCCCGAGCAGATCGAGTATCGCGAGGTACGGACGGAGTGCGTCCTCGGGCGTGTACTCGGCGAGGCCATCGAGGATGTGGCAGGCGTTCGTCGCGATCTTCGCATTCGAGCCGCGCCGGCGATCTTTCGCGAGGTAAATAGCGACGTTGAGCCAGTCGTCGACGCGACCGTCGAGCCGCAGCGTCCACACCTCGGTGTCCTCGACATAGTACTGCGCGTCGTCGCCGCTCAGACGCTCGGCGATCAACTCCGTGACGTCACTGCGCTTGAGGTGGGCACCCTGCTTGTAGACGCCACCGTGACTCTTGATCCACCTGGCGTCAACGTCGAGGGTCGCGTCCAGGTCGGCCTCTTCGGTGATGGTGACGTCGAGGTCACCCTCGCTACGTTCACGTTCGATGACCGCCGTGCCGCTCGCTCGCAGGGTAAGGGTGTCAGTACGCTCGTCGGTGTCGGTAGTCTCGGGCATAGTTAGTGGTCCTCCTCGGTGGTCGATCGCTCGGGACAACTCGGCCGGCAGCGTTCGTAGCCACAGCCGGGGCACAGCACGCCGTCCTCGACGAGCCGGACGAACCGGAGGTGGTAGCACGCGCCGCCGGCCGGGCCCATCCGGTACTCGAAGTCCTCGCAGTCACACGCCCCTCGCGGCGGTCGACGACGTGGGTGTCGCCACCGCGGCGCTCGACCTCGAACATCCCCGGGGCGATCTGCTCGGCCCGCAGGGACCGAAACCGGGCGCGTCGGGTGCGCGGGCTCGTCATGTCGTGGGTCGTGCTCATGCGTCCAGTCTCCGGGCCACGTCCTCGACGATGCTTTCGAGCCCGCCGGCCTCCTCGACCGGGTGGCGCTCGGCCCATCCGGCCAGCTTCTCGTCGACGAACAGCACCCACGCGACGACCGACCGGCCGTCCAGGTCCCGCTCATGGACGACGTCGCTGTCGCGGGCCACCCAGATGTGCTGGGTCATGGGGTCGTGGTAGTGCTCGCGCCCAGCGGTGTCGATGCCGAGGCGGTACGCGCTCGATGGCAGGTCGGAGCCGACAGATTTGTGCCGGCGCGAATCGGATTCAGTCATGCTTCCTCAGGAAGCGGTCGTCCGGTGCTCCAACACCGGGCGGCGTTCTCACGCCGACTCCCGCTCCGTACCTACAGGTACGTCACCCGATCACTTAGTCTTAACGGACCGTAAAGGTGGTTAGTCCTACTAACCGTAATTACAAGTGGTCGCATGGATAACTAAGGGTGTGGTGATCGGATGACTACCCAACCGATGCCGGTCAAGATCGACGACACGATGGACGACGTCCTCAACACGTTCGTCCGCACTGACGGGTACGCGACGACAGGCTACCTCGTCGACGAGACCGATACGTCACGGCCGACGGTGTCGAAACGTCTCGACCGCCTCTACGCGGCCGAATGTATCGAGTATGTCCACGAGCCGACCGCATTCTGGCGACTTGTGGAGGACCCGCGGGAGGATACATGAGCGCGGAGCCCGAATCCCCGAAAGAGATGTCCCCAGATCGGACTATCACTGTCGGCGAAACCGTCGCCGGCGAACCCTACACCCTCCCGGTCGAAGAACTCCTCACCGGCCGGGCGTTCATCACCGGCAAGTCCGGCTCAGGGAAATCCAACACCGGCAGCGTCGTCTCCGAGGAGTTGCTCGCCCAGAACCTCCCACTGCTGGTCGTCGACGTCGACGGTGAGTACTGGGGCCTAAAAGAGGAGTACGAACTCCTCCATGTCGGTGCGACCGAGGAGTGTGATCTCCAGGTCGGACCGGAACACGCCGGTAAGCTCGCCGACCTCGCCCTGGATCAACTCGTCCCGATCATCCTCGACGTCTCGGGCTACGTCGACGGCGACGAGGCCGACGCGCTGGTCCGGGAGACCGCCCGGGAGTTGTTTGCCCGCGAGCAATCCGCCCTGCAGCCGTTCCTCATGCTCGTCGAGGAGATTCACGAGTACATCCCCGAAGGCGGTGGTCTCAACGAGACGGGCGAGGTGCTGATCCGAGTCGCCAAGCGCGGGCGGAAACGCGGGCTCGGCATCATGGGTCTCTCCCAGCGCCCCGCCGACGTAAAAAAGGATTTCATCACCCAGGCGGACCTGTTGGTCTGGCATCGGCTCACCTGGGACAACGACACAGATGTGGTCAAGCGCGTGATCGACCGCGAGCACGCCGACGGGATCGAGGGGCTTGCGGACGGTGAAGCGTTCGTCCAGGCCGACTGGAGCGACGCCGACGTCGAGCGGGTGCAATTCCGTCGCAAGCACACCTTCGACGCTGGCGCGACGCCCGGCCTTGACGATGTCGATCGCCCGGACCTCAAGGCGATCGACGCCGACCTCGTCGACGAACTCGAAGATATCTCCGAGCAGCACGAGCGCCGGCAGGACCGCATCGCCGAACTCGAAGCACGCCTCGACAAGAAAGACGGGCGGATCACTGAGTTAGAGGACGAACTCGAGGACGCCCGCGACCTCCAGCGCCTCGGCGAAGCGTTCGTCGACGCCGCCCAGGGCAGCGATGGCGGCGGTGTCGAGACCGAACAGCATGAACTCCTCGAAGAGAAGAACGCAACCATCGCCGAACTCCGGGAGCGCGTCACCGACTTGGAGGCCGAGACTGACGCCCTTCGCGAAGAGCGCGACGACTTGGAGGCCGAGGTCGAACGCCTGCAGGGCATCGAGGCTCGCGTCGAGCGTGCCGAGGAGATCGAGACGATGCTGGAGGAGGTCCGCGACGTGGTCGGCGTCGAGATCAAGGCAAGTGCGACGCCGGCACCGAGCGACGGGCTGGTCGAGGAGTACGACGAGGCCCGCGAGGAAGCCCAGGACCTCCGCGGCCGCCTCCAGGACGCCCACGAACGCATCGACGCCCTCGAAGCCGAGAACGAACGGCTGCGCGAGCAGGGCGGCGACGGCGTCACGGTCCCGACCGACTATCAAGACTTCGTCGACGAGCCGGTCGTCCAGAAAGCCATCGAGGAGGCAAAGGAGAAGACGAGCGCGTCGCCGCGGTACGTCCGGGGCGTCGTCGCGACGATCATCCAGGAGGGCAGCCCGGTTGACTACGAAACCGTCGCGGATCGCCTCGGCGTGAAAGGCACGTCGGACGTCTCGAAGGCCGCCTCGACACTGGAGGCCCTCGGCGTCCTCAAGCGCGTCCAGCAGTCGCCGGCGCTGATTGATTTCGACCTGGACGGCGTCGCCGAGATCAAAGAAGCCCAGCAGCGTCGCGAGCAAGCCGAAGCCGTGATGGACGAACTGTAGCTGCCACTCCCCACCCCGGTATCGATGTGTATCTTCCCGACCGCCAGCATCGCCAGCGGCGGCGCCGGATCCCAGTCACCAATGTCGTCCCAGTCGCCCCACCCAACTCCGCGCCGTTTCAGAATTGGCAACAGCCCCTGCCCCTTCATGTTCGTCCGCCTGCGACACAGAATTGCACCCGCGTGGACGCACTTCCCCGAGACGGTCCCCGCCGGGTGCGTTCCCCGACTGTACCCCCTCGCGGACATGCCTCCACATGTCTGCGTGCGATAGTGTGCCCGTTGCTATCCATTTGGGGATCCCCTCCCCAATTTCCCCTCCCTCTGCAGTTCTCCAGGTAGCGTCGCCACACCCCACCCCGCTATCGAAGTGTATCACTCAGCCACTCGAGGAGGCACGCCGACACGAACCGCTCGGGAGTGTCGCAGGAGGGATCATACTGGAGGGTCACGAATCTAGTCGTATGGTCGGAGCCGATGCGTGGGTACTCTATTCGAGTGAAGGAACAGCGACGCACCTGAAACGACCGGAGCGTGAGGAAACCTACTGCGGAGACTCACTCGAGTCGTACCGGCCACAGGGGCGGTCGTCCGATCCGAGTGCCTTCCATGCCCAGGATCAGTTCTGCACCCAGTGTCTCTATGAGGCACTTGGCACACACTCGATAGCGATGCTCGACGAGCTTGACACCGCCGACGAATAGCGGTCGCTGTCGCTCGGATCGTAGCGTCGCGAAAAAATAAAGCCGCACCGGATGACCGCTATCGGCGGTCAGTCGTGGTTCTCGTCGTTAGTCGCGCCGGGTGGCCAGCAGCGCAGCCGCCAGCAGCGCGATGACCGCGACGATGGCGCCGAAGCCGGGGCCGCCGCCCTCGGTGGGCGTCGGCGTCTCAGTCGCCGTCGCCGTCGCCGTCGGCTCAGGCGTCGACGTCTCGGTCGGCGTCGGCTCGGGCGTCGCCGTCTCGGTCGGCGTCGGTTCCGGCGTCTCCGTCGGTTCCGGCGTCGCCGTCTGGACGTTCTGGACGATCTCGACTTCGATGATGTCCGTGTTGTAGCTGTCGTCGGCTTCCAGGTCGTACGTGCCCGTCTGCACGTCCTCGAGTTCGAGGGCGACCTGGTAGGTCCCGTCGAAGGACCAGTCCTCGGTCGTCGTCAGTGCGACCGAGTCACCGTCGGTGGTCATCATTTCCACGGTGATCGAGTTGTCGTCCGGCTGGAGGTTCGTGGAACCTTCCGCGACCAGCGTGTCGTCCACGCCGACCGGGTTGACACCAGAGGCCTCCATCCCTTCGGGGTAGACCGTGTTGATCGTCGTCTGCGCGTCCGCGTAGCGGAAGCGCGTCGTGACCATCCGGTCGTCAGAAGCGACTTCCTCGGTCGTCTGGTCGAGGATCCGCGAGCGGACCTGCTGACCCGTCAGACCGGAGTTGTCGTTGTCGAGTTCCGTGACGAATTCCTGGAAGTCCGCACCGGGGTCGAAGGACCCGTCACCGAACTGGTCGTCACGACCCGGAATCATCACGTGAGCACTGACCTCGCCCTCGGAGAGACCGCTACCGCCCGTGGCTTCCGAGACCGTGAGGTCGTCCTCGTCGAACGTGTTGTCGTCGTCGACGCTGACCGTGTGGTACGCGGTGTTCCCACGCTCACCGACGAAGACGATGGTCACCTGCTGGGCACCGAACGCGGTACCGGAGACGTTGACCTCGTTGTCCTCGGTGGCCACCTGGCCGCCGACGGTCTTGAGGTTCGCCTCAAGTTCAGTGTCGAGCACGCGCAGCGACTGCTGAGCGCTCGTGTTCGTGTTGAACTCCGAGGTCGTGATCGTCTCGATCTCGTCCTCGCCCGTACCGATCGTGCCGGGGACACCGTCGGCGTCGAGGACGCCGAGACGGTAGGTCCCGGGCTGGGAGAGTTCGTTGTTACCAGCCGCGTCACCCTGGGAGAGGACGACGTCCTCTTCGTCGAAGGTGCCGTCAGCGTCGACGGTCAGCGTGTTGCTGCCGTCGATCTGGAGAAGCTGGTAGTCGTTCTGGCGGCGGACGAAGAAGGCGACCTCGTCGATGCCTTCCGACGCCGTGCCGTTCACGTCCACTTCACTCCCGACAACGTAGGTGTTGCCGGGCGATTCGATGGAGAGGTCACCCTGCTCGACGGTCAGAGTTTCGTCGTCCGTCTCGTTGTCCTCTGCGGTCGCGTTGCTCGTCGAGAACGGAACGCCGAAGCCCTGCTCGTACAGGTAGACGTCCACGTCCGAGTCGTCGAGATACTGCGTCTCGATCTGACCGACGCCGACACCCGTGTCGTCGTCGATCGTCACGTTCGCGTACGCGTAGTCGATGTTGGCGGCGTCGTCGGCCGTGTCGGTGTTACGCTCGTCAACGTCGCCGGAGAGGTCCTCCGCGTTGCTGACAGTACCGACTGCACCGGTGTCACCAACCTGGCGGAAGACCTTCTGTGCGTTGCTGGGCGAGAAGCCGTCACGGAAGTCGTCGGCTTCGATCAGGACCGTGTGCGTGTCGCCAGCGTCCGAGCCCTGAATCTCGAAGCGGACGTCCTCACCGCGCGTGACTTCGTCCGAGTCGAGGTTGAGGCTCGCGTCGTCGTCGCCGGTGACCGTAACGGTCGTGGTCTGGACGGCCTCACCGAAGTCGAGGTCGTCCGTCCCGGCGAGTTCGATCGTGTACGTGCCCGTACCCGAGTCAGCGAGGTCGAGGTCGTAGCCGACCTCGTCGTTGCTGAGCTCGTATCCGTTCTGGGTCTCCGCATCCGACGTGACGTCGCCCGAATCTTTGACAGCATCGGAGGTGACGTCACCGGTCACGTCGAGACCGGAGTCGTCGGTGACGGTCAGTTCGAGGTCCTCGGCCTGCTCGTAGTTCCACGAGGCGACGACCGAGAGGTACCCGGAACCGCTCTCACCGGAGACACCCTCGGCGACCGAGCCGCCGGCGATGTCCTCACCGTTCGTGTTGATCACGTCCAGCGTGGTGACACGCGGAGTCGTGACCGTCACACCGGGCGAACCGGAAGAGCCGTCGGTCGTGTAGCGACCGGTTTCCTGACTCTGCGGGATGTCGGGGAGTTCGAGGGGAACGCCCTCGGCGTCACCGGCCGTCTTCACGAGCGTCTCGCCCGCGAGGTCGCCGCCCAGGGAGAGACCGGACTCGCCCTGGAAGACGGTCGCGCCGTCGTAGATGGTACCTTCACCGTCCGCGGTGCTGAAGTCGGAACTACGGGTGATGTCGGAAACCGAGATGGACTCGATGTCCGTGGATTGATCGGCATTGCTCTCGATGTCAGTGACAGTGGAGTCAACACTGTCGTCGTTTTCGTCGATCGAGGCAGTGACAGTGTCCGAAGAGACACCGTTGTAGTTGACAACAGCATCGAATGTAACGGTGATATTGTCGGTTCCATCTGCCACCTGCTGCGTGTCGACCGTCACACCGATGTTGTGGTCACCAATGACCTGCAGGTTTTCAGTGACCTCGCTGTCACTATTGGAGAACGTTTCAGTATCGTTCTCGATGCTGATCGAATCAGTCTGGATCGATTTGAATACTGCGTTGTCGTTGGTGATGTTGATTTCTTCGCCGCCACTACCACTAGAGGCGTCCACATTATCAAACGTGACTGTGACTGTCTGAGTCACGTTCTGCTGTGGGACTGTACTCGGGGACACAGACGCGTTGTTTGTGTCGATTGAGTCAACCGCAGCAGCCGATCCCGACAGCGCCACGGTACCAGCGAAGACGCTGAATACCATAAGCGCCGCAAGGATAACTGCGCGGACTTTCTCGTTATAGTCTGTCATTTTTTGCGTTGTTGTGTCTGCAGTGACATTTCCGAGGTCGTTCCTCTTTCATGTCGGGTTTGTGGTCTGGGACGATCCAGCCACTGGTAGGGGTGTCAGGAAAATATCGAACCTGAATTAAGTGTTTTGTGGTACTTCGATATTATTGTAATCTAAAATATACTAAGAAAGTGTGAGCTCACTAATGTTTGTTCGTCTATATTTTTGGCGTGTCAGCTCGGTTGAGCGTGTTATTTGTGCGCGACCGCTCACAGTCAACATACCAATGACAAAAGCATTCGAGAAGATCCAGGAAGGCCCACAGACGGAGTTTGGGCTTGGAGATTTCAATTACGAGGAACGAACCCATGTCCGGCAGATACGGATTTCAGGACGCAACACTCGGGAAGATGGCGCTGCGTTCAATGCCGTCGTGTACCTCGAAGGGGATGACAAAAGAGCCGCGCAGAAATTCGTGGAGGTGAATCGCGAGGAACTCGAGCAGATCGATGCGACTGGCCGTAATTTCCTGCAGGACGCTGTTGCGCGTGAGATTTACGATTGGATTCTCCACTATCTCGGCGAGCGGAAACTGGAAAAGTTCGAGACGGTTGTCCGAGAAGCCCGTCCCGACGGCACAATCTGGATCATCGATCGCGACCGCTACGAGGAGCATCACAACCGCCGATATACAGCCAGTGAAAGTGGTGTCGTCAAGCTCACCGACACCACGCCAATGGAGCTCTTCGAATCGTTTGGACCACTCATCACATGGTCGAACATCGACGACCACGACTGTATCGAGGCGCATACGCCAGTAACGCTGCTCGAGTATTATCGGGTATCACCGGAGTATTCCGTGGAACCACTCGAAATCAGCAGGGAGACCGAGCAGGGACGACAGACAGAACCAGCACTCCGGAAGGTGGCCGACGAAGCGCCTGCAGAGTCACCAGAGACTCCTGAGGAATAGGCATGCACCGAGTTACACACACTGCGGAGTACCTACGAAAGATCACGCCAGTAGCTGTAAGCGCCCCACGCCAGAATCGCCGGCGTCGGGCTACTCGACCCACCGCGCGTCCGGCAGAATAGCTCGCTGCAGGATCGCCGCGCCCGCGTGCGGATCGTACGTTTCTCCAGCATAGTGCTTCACGAGTACCGACGGGTCCTCGGTGAGCCACCGCAGACTCGAGGAGTACTCGTGATGGGCCGCGACGAGCGTCGTGTCGTTCGGCCCCGCAAACAGGAGGACGTCGACCTGCATCTGCCGGCCGACATCGGCGGGATTTCGGTACACCCACGCCCCGAGTTGCCGGCGCCCGTCGGGCGTGGTCTTCGTCGCCGAGAGGACGTTCCGACGACAGCCGGCCTGCCACAGCATCCGCTCGACTTCCTCGGGCGAGGCCTGCAACAGGCCGACGTACTCCGCCGGTGCGATTTCGTAGGCCGAACCGACGCCACCGAGGAGACGTTCGATGGCCGGATCCAGCATCGGCAGTGCAGTCGCCCGGATCACCTCGACCCAGTCGGCGTCGGGACCGAGACGGCGACGCGTCCCCACGAGGACGACGATCGAAACGGCGCCGGCGGCGACGAGGATGGTTGTCGGGGCGATACTGAGGACTGACCACAGTTGGGACTGGGCCATACGCGGGCACCGACAGACAGGGGGGCGATCAGGACGGGTCGATATCGATCCAGCCGGTCAGGATCGTCGTCTGATTGCCGTCTGAATCAGTCACGACGACCTTGTGGTAGTACTCGCCCGAGAGTCCCTGCGTCTCGCCATCGTCGATTTCGACGCGGAACTCTCCAGCGCCGAGGTCGACGTCGACGATGCCACTCCCGAGGGTTTTCGTGAGCTCCGGCGCGAACGCCGGCAGCGGGCGGAGTGTCCACTCGATGCTGGCGCCCGAGAGGTCCGTCGGCGTGCTATTCCGGTCGTCCGTGTAGCAGGTGACGTCGAGGTGGAGGGTATCGCCCTCCCAGTAGGTGTCGACGTCCTGGTTAGTGCGTGCGGGCATGGTGATCGAGCCGATGAGGTCGCGGGTGATGTCGAAGCCCCCAGCGAGGGTGCGGTCCAGGTCGAACGCGGCGACGAGGGACTCAACCTCGACGATAGCGCCCGGGGGCGCGAACGCTCCAGCCGGCTGCTCGACTGTGACGACGCCGACGCTCGCCGTCTCGGTCGTGGGGGCAAGCACCTGGCCGGGAGGGGCCACAGCGTCGACGGTGGTCGTGGTCCCAGTCACCGTCGTGGGGGCCGACGCAGTGCCGTTCGGCCCCGCGGCGGTCACCGTCGCCGTCGAGCCGGTCAGGACGATCCCGCCAGTACTCCCCGCAGGCTGGACGACAGTGACAACTGCCGTGGACCCGGTCGCTATCGTCGGCGCGGTGGTGGTACCGCTCGGTCCCGTGGCCGTGACGGTGGCGACGCTCCCGGTAGCCGTGGTGGATGCCTGGATCGCGCCCGCCGGTTCGACGGCCCCGACGACGCCGGCCGTGCCGGTGCCGGTTGCGGGTGCTGCGACGGCGCCGCTGGGGGCCTGGACGGACGTCGTGGGTGCCGACGCGGTCGCGGTGACCGGTGCTGTAGCGTCGCCGGTCGGTTCGGCGACAGTGACGGTAGCCGCCGAGCCGGTCAGCGTGATTGGTTGGGTCGCCGTTTCCTGGGTGCCAACGGTCAACAGCGCCCCGGAGTTGCGGAGGAGATTATCAGTTGTCTCGGCGTACCCCGCACCACGGTCGACGGACGAGAGACGCAGTTCGTCGACGAGGTCCGTGAGCGCGCTTGACCCCGTCCCGTCGCTATCGCCGAACCACGCGTTGCCCGAGTCCGGGAGCGAGTTTGTGTAGGAGGCTGTTCCGATCTGCGTCCCGTTTCGGTGCAGAGACATCGTCGAGCCGTCCCACCGACCAATCTGCGAGACCGCCCCCGTGAGCGAAGTGTCAGAATCAGAGACACGGGAGCCTTCGAGGATGAAGTCGAGTCCGTTCGCGTTGTCCGGCCACAGCATCGTCTGGCTCGTCCCCGTCCCGGTCGTGTTGAAGGCCCGACCGTCATCGAACGCGGGGTCGACATACCAAATCTCGACCGTGAGGCCGGCCGATCCAGCGATAAGGTCGCTTCCAAACTCGACAGATGACCCGCCGTCGAAGTTCCACCCGTTCGAGAAGACACTCGCTTCTTCTTGCGCGGAGCCGAGGGTGCCGTTGACAGTCCCGTCGTTCGCGTTAGCCGTTGAGTCGGGAAGCGTTCCCGTTCCCGGATCCGCCTCAAAGTGGTAGACCCCGATGTAATCGCCGTCCCATGTGCCGGTGACGTTCTCTTGATTCGCGGCGCTTCCGTTCCCGTAGTAGATGAAAATGCTGGTGTCGGACGACGAGGAGAGCGTCGCAACCTGCACCCACGCGTAGAGGTCGCCGGTGGCGGGGTCGTATGACTCGATCTCGTGGTTGAGCTTCGTCGTTCCATCGTCAGCGGTGAAGAGGATGTCGTCACCACTCGACTGGGCGTTCGACCCGAGGTCGCCGTCTCCGGTGATCTCTATCGGTACCGGATAGCTCGACAGATCGGCCGTCACCTGCCCGGTGTCGATGTCGAGTGATTTCCGGTAGGACCAGTTCGAGTCGTACCACGATGCCGTCGGCTCATCGCTACCGGGGCCACTCTCTCCGGAAGTTGATCCGTATGCGGAGCTTCCGTATGCGGAGCTTCCGTAGGTCATAGGACTGTGTTGTTGCTCGTATCCGTGGAGTTGAGTGTCAGCCCCGCGCCACCCTGCTGCGTGCAGTCGTGGATTTTGTTGCCCGAAACACCGGCCGTTTCGTGGACTACGTCACGTGTCGTCGGCGAATCGTTGGCGTACACGTCAGCCTGCACGTCTCGGATTACGTTCCTCGTACAGGTGCCCGCTGCGTCGGTGAGATGGACGGCATCCCCAGTGTCGGTGTTGCCGGCACGACCGACCGTCAGTCCCTCGACGGTCGAATTGGTCACACCATCGAGGTAGATCGCGTGCGCGGCCGAGATGAGCGACTGGATGCCGTCGATATGGAGTCGTGAACACCCCGTCGCGACGATGGCTCGGCTTGTGTGGTTGATCGTCGTGGAGTAGACCTTGTTCTTATTCCCCGTGACGGTGATCTTGTCCTGCGTTCCACCGGCCGAGACATGGCAGGATGTGACGGTGTTGTTCTCGCCGGCAAGCGTGAGGGCCGTCTTATTCGAGATGTCACACCCGACGAACATCACGTAGTCGGCGTCCGAATTGACCTGCGCCGTGCAATTATTGAATTGACAGTCCTCGACGCGAAGCGTTCCCCACTCATTCTGCGTCGAGTTTTTGCCCGCTACCTGGAGAGTATTCCCCCACATGTCTTCGAAATCACAGCCTTGGCACACCGACTCGGCGACGTTGTTGAACTGCATCCCGGCGATGGTGACACCGTTTCGAGGTCCGAACGTAACGTTCTCGAATCGGACGTTCCGGTGATCGGCGGCGGGATCCGTCCGCATCATCCAATCGTTCGCGAAACTCGAGGCGCTCGAATCCGAGTCCGGCTGGATTGTCCCGTTCCGGATTGTGATCGGCGACGGGACCGTGACCGTCGACGCGACCGTGTACTCCCTGCCGGCGAGATCAATCACCTCACCGGACCTGCCGGGGATGTACGTGGTAAGGTCGGCATCGGCTGGGGGGACAGAGACGTTTCCGTAGCTGTCGTCCGACAGTTCCGCGTCGATGGTCGAGATGGTATCGGCGAAGATGCCCATCTGAAGCGCCGACGTGGATGGGTGCGACGTGTCGGTCGTGTCCCCGATACCGCGCGTCACTGTGAGATTGTCGTTTGTCGTGTCTCGCCCGGTGACACGGACCTTCTCGACGCTCCCGTCCTGATCCGGCCGGCCGACCGACTCATCCCACAACGTGAGGTTGTAGTTCCCGTTGGCTGGGTCCGGGTACTCTGACGCATCCGTCACAGAGATAGTGGTATCTCCGGGGTCGATTGAGGCGTCGACCGTTCCACGAACGAAGTCAGCTGTTTGATCGAGGACCATCTATGGCGTCAGGTTGAGCACGCCCTCGGCGTTGATCTCCCAGGTGAAGTCCTCGCCGTTGGTCTGTTTGGGCAGTGCCGACTCGGTGCTGTCGTCCCACACGCGGATGATTCGGTCGTCGGCGGGTGTGGTGTCGTCACCACCGACCTGCTCGTAGAGGATCACCGCCTGAACCGTTTGGCCACCGGTGTTCGAACCGAGCGCGGACCACACGAGGTCGTCGGCGTCGAAGACCGCCTCGGCGTCAGTGGTGTCCTCGGTGACCGACAGGCCCGTGACGTCCACGCGCGCGTAGTTGGTGTCGTCGTACTCCTCGGCTGTCGTCCCGTTGTCGACGACGTCGCTCACGAAGGTGTGGGCGGTCGCATCCGGTGTGTAGGCGGTCGTGTCCTTGAGCAGGAGCGCACGATACGTCCCGGTCGAGAGGTCGATGTTGCCGCGGAGAAACTCCGCGAGCGTCTGGATTGGAATCATGAGTCTGAATGAAGTCCACTGGGCACGGCCCTCGCCTTGCGGGTCATCGAGGCCGTATCAGATGCGTTCGCCGTGCTGTTCGAGGCGGCCCCGGAGGTCCGCGACGACGTCCTGGACGCGCCGCCGACTCGCCACCTCCAGTTCGACGCGGCCGTCCTGCACCGAGAGGCCGCGGGGCGTCCACGCCCCGTCGTTGGGGAGGCCGTCGACGGCCAGCGCCTCGAGGACGCTCCAGCCGGGCGGCAGTTCGGGGATGGTGAGTGTCCCCGATTCCACTGGATCCTCGAGGCGGTCGACGAGGTAGAACGCCAGTGCCTCGCACATCGCGTCGGTCGTCGCCGAAACCGTCACGTCGTCGAGAGCCTTCTTCGGCGAGGCGTTCGGAACCGCATAGCTCCCGATCGGCTTCCACTCGTAATCGACGAGGAGGGCCTGGCCGTCGCTGATCGCCGTCGCCGCCGGGTAGGAGAGCGTCCCGCTGGCCTCGTTGAGACGCCAATCGATGCCGCGCTCGTAGGCGTCGCCGGTCGCCGCGTCGCGGACCTGCGCGGTCCCCTCGACGAGGTTGTCGTTCGCGAGGCTGTTGTCGTTGATCAAGTCCGCGGTGACGGACTCCTCGCTGACTGTGATGGCCGCGCCCTTGACGGTCGCAGATTCTTTCTGCCGGCCGAGGGTGCGCGTATTCCAGTTGTAGTTCACGAGGTCCAGTTCCCGGTCGCTCGTCCGGTCGCCGATATTGGCCATCTGAACGACCTGCTGATCGGCGTCGCGATCCCAGTCCAGCGCCCACAGCATATCGCCCCGCTCAACGAGGCTCGTGAGAATCGACTCGCGCGTTCCGCGGAACTGGTCGTTGATGAGTGGTGGGCTATCCCGGACGTCCTTGTAGAGTGTGTACTCGCTGACGGACTGGGAGCTCACGCCAGTCGTCGGGGTCGCGGACTGGGTGCCGTAGGGACCGATCGCCAGCCGGACTAGGAGGTCGACCGATGGATCGGCCCACGAGGCGTTTACGCCCGTCGAGTTGCTACGTTCGATCCACGTGTCTCCATAGTTTTGTGAGACTGCAACGGCCTGCACGCCGCTCGTATCATCCCATATGGAGGCAAGCCGGGCGCCGACACCCGAGCGAAACCCACGGACAAGGAAGACAGCGCCGACGGGATCCGGAGAGTGATACCCCGGCTGTGCGAGGGCGTCGTTGCTGTCGGTCGTGTTGTCGAACCCGCCCGGCGGGTAGCGGCCGTCATGCACTGAGACGACGTCAACGGCCCACGTGCCCGTCGTTGAGACGGACGTCCCGCCTGGGATTGCATTGACGGCTTCCACCTCAACGATGTGGTCGCCCGCCGAAAGTGCCGATGGCGAGACGGACTCGCCGGAGGTGTCGTTTTCGTAGGATTGGCCGCCCGTGTAGTTGGTCCAGCCGAGTGTTTTGTTCTGGGTGTTGGTGACCAGGTCAGCCCCCACCGTCTTGCCGTCGATCCGCACCTGCAATTCGCCTTCGAGATTGGCGTACTTGTCTCGGATGCGGATTTCCACCTCGTCGCCCGGGATGTCGTGGTCTAACGTAATCGTTCGCTGGATGGTACCGCCGACGGCGTCGGCCGCTTCGGCGGCCGAATAGTCTGCATCGTCGCCGAACTCTCCGCTGACGACCGTGCCGCCGCTGGTGTACTGCTCGCCCTCCCACACCCAGCAGGTCTGCCCGCGTTCGACGGTGCCATCCGCCCGCACCACGACCGGTGCGTCACTCCGGCGCCGGTCGAGGTACGTCTCGGCCGCATCCTGGGTGTCGACCGTGATGACCTCGTCCTCGCTGACCGACGGCGCCGTCACATCCTTGCCGCGGTGTGTCGTCAACGACGGCGTTGACTGCCGCGTGGACGTCGGTGTTGGTAAACTGGTACTCATCGGTCTCGTAGAGTGCCGTCCCGCCCTCGGCGATAAGTGTCGTCGCCCCCGGCGTCTGCCCCCGGTCAGCGAGTTGGTCGATGGGGAGGCGCTTGCCATCGTGCCACACCCGAACGGGGGCGTCGATGAAGGCATCGGAGTCCCAGCCCTCGTCTTTCGGGACTGGGATCGTGACCTGTTCGAGGTCGTTGACGCTGGGGTCGCGCTGGGGGGAGCCGACGATAGGCGGTGTGCGCGGTGTATCGGCACTGGGTGTGTCGACTTCGGCCCACCACCCAGACGTCGGCGCCGCGTTGCTCGGGCGAATCGAGTTACTGGTGGCCTGTGCCGTCGTCGCCCGCGAGACGACGTGCTCGGTCCGGTTACTCACCCGCCACTGGTAGGTCACGCCGGGGACGATCGTGTCGTCGACGTGCTGGGTCGCGTTCGCAGCCTTCACGACTACCTCCTCGTAGGCACCGAACCCATCGGCGTACTCCCGGCGACGCTCGATGAGGATGTCGTCCTCGTTGTCGGCGGTGTCGTCCCAGGTGATCGTGGCCTGGGTGGCTTGGATGCTCGCCACTTGGACGTCGCCCGGCTGAGGAAGCAGGGTGATTGCCGAAACGCCCGCCCACACACCGTTGACGTGTTCGGTCTCGTGCCGGCCTTGGAGGTCGAATTTCTCTCCGTCGGGCAACCCCGTGAACACGAGATCGGCGCCGTCGTAGGCGACGACGACATCCGATCCGTAGGCGTCCCCGCTGTTGGTGACGCGGAGCTGGCCACGGTAGTCGCCGTAGTCCGCGACGCCGGGGTTCGGGATGCGGAGTTGATCCTCGACAGACGTGTCGACCGGCGTGATATCATCCTGGGAGAGGTCCCGCGGGTCCGTCGTCCGCGTCAGCGTCCCCGAATCGCTCTCGGTGTCGGGATAGACGGCCGTGACCTTGAGGACGTATTCTTGGCCGTCGTCCTGCTCAGGTGTCGTGTACTGGGTGGTATCTGGTGTTTGGTCCGTCCCAAGTTGGGAGAATGAACTCCCGTTGTCGATCGAGCCGCGGATTTCGAGGTGGTCTTCGTCAGAGCCACCACGAGTAAAGTCGCAGTCGAAGGCGTCGGCGTGGCCGTCACCGCTGTCGTCGACGACGGTCAGTGAGCCGAAGGTGGGCGCTGGGCCGTTTGTTGTTTGGGAGACTTCGGACGTGGCCGTCGAGCCCGCGGGGTTGGTGGCGACGGCTTTGTAGTAGTATATCTTGCCCTGTGTGAGGCCGGTGTCAGTGTAGGTCTGGGCACCGCCGGATGAAATCGAAGCGACCTGATTGCCCGAATCGGGGGAAAACCCACTCGACGTGGATCGGTGAATGGTCCACGACTCAGAGTTGTCAGCGTCGACTGCAAGATCTACCGTCGTGTCAGTATGATCCGCGACCGTGAGGGAGACGTTCCGCGGGTGGTCGATGATTTCGATTCGCGGCGTGGCGGGGGACTCAGTCGTTTCGGTAACGCTCGTCAACTCCGCGATGGCCGTCGTCCCGCCGGGATGGCCGGCTGTCGCCGGGATGTCGGGATCTGCGTCCAGGTTTTCCTGCGTCCCACCATCGCCACCCTCGCCGCTTCCGCCGCCGTCTTGCGCTCCCTGTCCGCCGATCCCTCCACGGGCGCCACCGCCGCCGCCGTGATCTCCGTTGTAGGTAGGGTTGTACGTACCGGCACCGCCACCACCACCTTCCGCGATGGCGACGTACACTCCGTCTCCGTCCCGTTCGAGGACCGTAACGGCACCACCGGCACCACCCCACTCATTCACCTCGGATGTGGAATTGGAATCTCCACCGTCCGCTATCGGGGAGGGGGCGCCGACGGTAGGGTAGCCGTCGGGGCCGTCCGAGACAGTCCCCGCGACGTAGAGCGTGAAACTTTCGCCGCCCGAGAGCGGGAGGACGCCCTCCACTTTACCAGCAGCGCCGGCGCTTGTCTCCGAGCCACCCGCCCCTTCGCTGCCCACAACGACGAGTTTGAACTCGGCGAGACCATCTGGTGGGTCGTAGGTCCCCGAGGAGTTCGGCGTGTCGTAGGTGGGCATCTATCGAGTCACTCCCGAAGTTCCTGCCGAGCGATCAGCGTCCGCTTAGGTTGCGGGTCGATCACCGTCGATGCGGCAATCGGCTCCAGCCGCGTCACAAGTCCCGACGGCACCTGAAGATCCGCCGGCGAGTACAGCAGTAGATCGTCCCACCCGCGATGGAGGGCGAGCTCGACCTCGAACAGGTCGCCGCTGCTGGTGTCCTCGAAGGTCAGGCGGGCGCGAACCTGCGCGGCGCCGGGGTGGGTGAGGTCGACGTCGAAGAGCTGCCAGTCCGAACTCCCGAGCGGGACGCTCGTCCACTGTCCGTTCGCGTCGTCCCACCGCTCGGCAGAAAGGGTGTTGGCGCCCTCGTCGAGCGTGACACGGAGGCGGCCGTTGTCGGCTACGAGCGCGCCAACAGGGTCGTGGGATGTCGCGAAGACCTTTGCCCACTGGAGGTCGCCGTCGCCGTCCAGCTTGTTGGCGAGTCTCCGCGTGTCCCACACGCGACAATCAACCGGCGATTCCGCACCGTAGGCGATTCGATAGACGAGATACGGTCGATCGTAGGGTGCGTTTGTCACGTCGAACTGGGACAGGTCGCCGAGTTCTGCGCTCACGGTCGCCGTCGGGCCCCCGACCGCCTGTTGCTGGGTCTTGTCCCGCGAGACCCACCGAATTGCGTCCGCGGTGGCGGGGATCGCCACCAGTTCGGTCGTATCGTTGCCGAAGGGATGGGGTCGCTCTTTCGGGTCCGTTTTGGCGGCGACGCGGTACTCCGCCTTCGTCCCCTTGCGGCGGAGTGTGAGCGAGTAATTCCAGAGGTTGTCGGTGCGGGCGTCCGCGGGATCAACGTCCGCCGATTCGACGACGTAGTAGCCATCGAACGGCGTTTGCCCCGGCCGGCCGTGGATAGGGATGCCACCGAGGTCGACACCCTGCGCGAGTTCGGCGAGTTCGGTCGCCATCTTCGCGGCATACTGGCCGCCGTAGACGCCGTCGAAAGTGCGCTGGTTGGGGTCCGAGGAGACGGATTCAACGCCTCCACTCCCGCCGTCGAGCATGCCGTAGGTCTCGACGTTCTGAGTGAGGTCCGATGTTGGCTGGTCCTGCGTCGCTGCGGGGAGGGCCAGCGCGTAGGCTTTGAGATCCGTGGACATGGTCAGTCAGGGGTTTGCTGGGTGCCGCTCAGCGTCTGGTCGAGCGCGGTCGTTTCCACGAACGTAATGGATCCGTCGAACGACGTTGCAGTCTCACGATCGGCGAGGATATTCGGATCCTCGAGGAATACGGGGAGGTGGTCCTGGGGCATGACCCCGCCTGGCGCGTATTCGCCGTAGATGAGCCGGGCGGGCGTGAACGAGTCGACGCTTCCGATGGTGAGATACCGCATGAGGACGTGCATCTTCTGGACGCGGTCCCCGCCGGTCGCGGTCGCTTGGTCCAGGACGGTTTCGTCGTTCGAGTAGCCCCACTGGCCGTCCTCGGCGCCGAGGCTCGTGATGTCGACCTCGAAGACGTGTTGCCCGCCGCCGGCGTCGATGGTGATGCCCTTGCGAGCGCCATCGTCGGTCGGGAGGTACTCCGACAACAACCCGATTACGTCGGAGAGCGCACTGTCGACGAGATAGCCCGTACGAACAGTCTCCTCGACGGTTGCCTTCCGGAACTCGAAGCGGCCGGTCTGTTGGCCAAGTGAGCCGCCGAAGTCGGCGTCGATTTCGAGGATTGGGTGTGGCTGAGTGGGCATCGGCTACGTAAGGTCCCGACGGAGCTCTTCGACGTGCTGCTTGGCACGCCGGTCGATCAGCCGTTTGAGTTCGGCGTCGCTGCGCCCTTCGATGGTGTAGTTGGCCGTGACGTCAGTGCTGTTTCCTCGCCGGTCGTACCGCTCACGCGCAGGATTCGCCGCCGAAATGCTGTCCGATGACGTCGCCGTCGGCGTCACACCGACGCTCGCTCGGCGGGTGCGGTCCTGGCCACCACCGAGACTCGGGAGGTCGGGGAGAAACCGCTCCAAGAGTCCGCCGTTGCCACGGTCTCGTCGACGTTCAGACTGGGCGGCGACCATCGTCGGGATTGCGAAGGGTGCCGTGACGGCCGAGCCGACGCGGGCGGCCGTCCCGATGCCTGGCCCACGACCAACCTGTCGAGCGGCCTCTGCCCCCGCGCCGGCGGCGAGCGCCCCGGCGATGATCTTCTTGATGTCGATGCCGCCCTCGGGGACGTCGACGAGGTCGGCGACCGACAGCGAGACAGGATCGTCGATCACATCCGAGGCAACGACGCGGGCGGTCTCGCCGACGACGTCGCCCGCGACGATTGTCGCCGCGACGCCGATCACATCGGCGGCCGTAATTCCGGCTTCCTCGGCGATGAGGTCTGCCGCCGCGACCGTCGCAGGCGTCCCGATGACGTTCGCTGCGACGAGGAAGCACCGCCAGCGATCACGTCGCTCGCAGCGATACCGGCCGGCGATCCGATAAGGTCAACCGCTGCGACGGAGGCCGGCGTGGCGACGACATCCGCGGGGATGAGGTCCACCCCACCGATCGCCTCGGTCGGGTCGATCGTCCCGAGGGCGTCGCCAACACGACTCGCGATGACGCTCCCGAGCCCGACGCCGCCGAGGATGCCGGCGAAGATACCACCGATAGCACCCAGACCACCGAGCCCACCGCCACCCTTGGCCTGCGAGAAGTTCCCCGACTCCGTCTCTTCGAGGAGGTCCCGGAGGAGGTCGTTGCGTGTCTCATCGAGGTCGAGCCCACGGTCGAGATGGTCGGTGATGGTGCCGAGTCGGTTGGTCTGATCCGTGAGCAGTTGCCGCGACATCGCCCGCTCACGGCCGGCGATACGGGAGTCGCCGGCCGCACTCGCCGAGGCACCGGCCGTTTCGACGCCAACGGAGACGTCGCCGAGGGCGTCTTCGATTTCGGCGCGGGCCTCGCGCAGGCTCGCCTGGTCGGGCGTCGCGAGCAGCGAGACTTCGGTGGAAAACTCACTCATGAGTCAGGCACGCTCCCGATCGCTCGCCGCGCGTCGAGGATGTCGTGAATCGCCAGCCACGCCTCGACGTCGCGCCACGGAATCTCGTCAATCACGCGGGGGTCACCACCGCGGTCGAGGACAAGCGCGCGGGCATACTGGTAGATCAGTCGTCGGTCGAGGTCTGTTTCTGTCGCGCTTCCACGAGCAAGTCGTTGAAGCGCGTCCCGTCGTTTCCCTCGACGCTCATCAGCTCGCTGACGCGGGCGTCGGCCCACCGGAGATAGCCGATGTGCAGCCCCGAGGCGGAAGCGACCCGGTCGTCGAGGGACATCTCCTCGTCGACATAGGGCGCCTCGACGGTGCCCTTCGCGACGAAGTAGACACGGGCCTTGCCTGGCCCGGCCTCGCCCATCCCGTCCTCAACGTGGCCGTACTCGCCACCCGTGAGACCGGCGAGCGTGACGCCATCGACATCCCAAGTGCGGAGTGCCCACCGGAGGCCGTCGGCTTGGGACTGGAGTTGCGAGCCCTGCTGTTCGAGCGTCGGGACGATAGGGTTGTCCGGATCCAGCGGGCCGAGCGTCTCCGCGATGTCCTGCATCGCCTCTTCGATGCGCTCGATTTCCGCACTGAACTCGTAGTATTCGGTGTCCAGTGGCATCTTAGCTCACCGTCACCCCGCCGTTGACATGGAACGTCGTCGGGTCGGTGAGATCGGTCTCGGCGTCGATGAGGTCTGCCCACTGGTAGGAGTCGGGTTTGAGCTTTGGGAGGTCGTAGGTTGTGACGCTCGCCCCGCCTTTACTCGTCAGCGAGAACGATCCCGTGACCGAGGAGAGTTGATCCTGGGGCTCGTTCACACTGCCGCCACCGTAGGCCAAGTCCAGTCGCGTCTCCGGGCCGGTGAAGATCGCACTCGCCTCCAGCGTCGTCTCTGGCGCGGCGATCACGGCGTCGACGGGCGTTGTCTCACCACCGCGTTGGAACCGGGCGATGTTCGAAATTGACAGCGTTGCCGACTGGAGTTTCGTCACGTCGGCGGCGTCGATGGTGAGCGTCGTCCCGTGGAAGGGCACACTGGACCCGTCGGTGACCTGTGTGACGCCCGTCGGTGTGATCGATGTCGCTTCCTGCTCGTCGGCGTACAGCATCGACAGCGAGTAGGTCGTCATCCCGCCCTGCTCGTAGGTGACGCTGTAGTCGACCGGGATACAGCCGATGAGTTCGCGCTCGGCCGTGCCGTCGAGGTAGTCGATGCCAGCGAAGATGCGCCCGGAGGCGGGCCGTCCGGAGACGAACCCCGTCCCGCTATCGTTGAATACGAGGTCCTGAACGTCGCCATGCACGTCCGCCGAGACGACCGCCTCGACGGCGACCGCGCCCTCGAAGTTCTGTTTGACACTCTCGACAGACTCGACGGCGTCGGCCTCGTCGAGTCGTTGGAGTTGGTTTTCCAGCGAGAGTTCGGTGAGCGTTGGATTGCGCCCAAACGCCCAGTAGTCTGGGGCGCCGGTCAGCGACCCCGTGAAACTCTGCTCCTTGCCGAAGGCGAGGCTCGCTGCACCGCCACCGGTCATGACCGCTCACCTCGCGTCTGTTGTATTGTTATCATAGTACTGAAAATTCACAGTGTCTCGAAGCCGTCGAAAGCGACGTCGAAGTCGTAGCAGTGATGGTCTTCCCAATCGGCCATCGCCGGCGTCTCGTTGGTGATCGTCAGGTGGGTGAACGCGACATCGGTGCGCCCCGCATCGGGCCACTGCAACGCGTTGTACAGCGTCGACCGGATCTGCTCGACCAGCGCGTCGTCGGTGCCCTGGAAGGGGACTCCGTCCTCGCCGGTGGGGTCGACGTGCCCGTAGCCACCGGAGTAACCCTCGATGCGAACGCCGACGACCGACTCCAGGTCCAGATTCGGCGCCGTGCCGATGTAGCTGCCCGACCGGTCGACGAAGGCCGCGCCGACGACGTTGGCGTCGCGAAGATCCTCCGTCCGGTCGGTGATCGCGCCGCCCATGTCGAAGTCGCCGCCATCCTCGTAGAGGAGGCTGTTGTCGCGATCGACGCGTCGGAGCGGGTGGGCCGCCGGTTGGACGTCGACGACGGCACCGAGTTCGTCGAGGACGAACTCTACTGGCTTGGCGGTCATATCTCGAGGAGTCTCCGAAGGCCGTTGAACGCGTCTCGGATCGCCCTCGACTCCGGCAGTCCCGAAACGTCGACGTCGGGGAGGAACACGCGCCACCCCGATCGAAACTGACCGCTGGGATCACGCGCCTGGTCGAATTCCTTGCGAACCCATTGTGGGACGTCCGGCCCGGACCAGACAAAGGAGAGCACGGGGTCGCCGTCGACGTGGTGATCGGAGGTGCCGAACTCCCAGCGCGCCATCTGTTCGCTCTCCCACCCGATCGCGACGACGAGGCGGTCACGCCGGCGCTCGACCTGGGGCTCGCCGAGGGAGTCGA
The DNA here is from genome assembly GCF_045690335.1 of Haloplanus litoreus. Taxonomy (GTDB): domain Archaea; phylum Halobacteriota; class Halobacteria; order Halobacteriales; family Haloferacaceae; genus Haloplanus; species Haloplanus litoreus. Next base: position 54,850 of record NZ_CP147874.1, read on the forward strand.
TCGTCGACTCCACGTCGTAGCCGTGGCGCTCACCGTAGGCCCGCAGCCTCGTGTGGACCAGTTCGACGAACTCGAAGACGAGATTCGCCTGCCGACCGACGAGTGCGTGTTCGGCCTCGTCGAGCATCGCCTTCCGGAGTTTCGCCTCGAAACTCGATTCGAGCGTCGCCATCACAGGTCCACCTCGTAGACCTCAAGCAACTCCTCAGCCTTCGAGCGCATCTCCTCGGCTTTGGTCTCGACGTTGTACAGGCGGGCGTTGTCGGGGATCTGGATGGCGGCCTCCTCGACAAGATCGGCGCCGGCACGGAAGGCGACGGCGCGTCTGACTGTCCGCGGGATGCCCTCGTGGCCGTAGTCGAGATCGACGTAGACGGCGTTCGCGAACGACGGGATCTCGTCGTCCATCGCGTGGACGTCCAAGTACAGCTCCGAGACGCCGCCGTTGTTGACGCGGACCCAGTAGTCCTCGCCACGGTTCTGGGTACCGACGCCGCCGCTGTAGTCATTCGAGTCGACCCAATCGTCGAATCCACCATCGGCGGTGACGACGTGGCAGGCGTTGAGTGCCTGGACGTCCCGACGATCGAAGGTGATCCGCGTGTAGGCCGGCACCGTGTCGTCGACCGGCGGCTCGAGCGCCGCGGAGTCACCGAAAGCCAGCCGAATCTCCTGTTTCCGGTCGCGCCAGTCCAGCCGCCGGCGTTCGTGGCGCGGGCCGGCCTCCAAGAGGGCATCGCTGTTCTGGCGCGAGCGATAGGTATCGTACTCACTCGCGCCGTGGACGAACCCGCTGTTGGTCGGGATGTCGTGTTCGTCATCGCGTGTCTTCGGCGCGTCGGGGAGGATGTCACGCTCGGGGGTGGGGTCGTACCAGTGCCGTTTGAGCGTCTTCTCGAGCCACTCGGTCTGGGCGGTGATAGCGTCGATGAGAATGTACCGGTCCTGTTCGGCGTCGCCAGGGAGGTCGGCCTTCCGGAGCGCTCGGCGGACGTCGTCGACGGTGCAGTAGCCTGTTGGGGGCATAGGTCAGTCGGCGATGAGCGTCACAGTGGCCTGATCGCCAGCGTTGGCCGTCCCGGACGAGCACCGCACGCGAAGTTCGTGGGCCGGCTGTTCGATGACATCGTCGTAGTTGGCGCTACCGGAGTAGCCGCTTGTGATGTCCTGGATCCACGAGCCGCCGCGTTTCCGTACGTCGATCGCGTAGCTGGCGGTCGCGTCACCGCGGACGTGGATGCCGATCAGCGTCGCACCCTTGAGGAGGAGCGACGCAGCGCTGCCCGTGTTCTCGATGTCCAGCGTTTCCTCGGTCGACTTGGTCACGAGTTAGTCCTCCAGCTCGGCGCGGCGTTCGTCGACCGCCTCGAGCACCGTGTCGCTGGTTTCGGCCTCCTCGATTGCGTCGAGGTGGTCGTCGAGACCGCCCTCCAGGACAGCGTCGGCACGGTCCTGATAGTCGTTGTCCAGCCAGCCGTTGATCTCGAAGTCGTCGCCGCTCTCGTCGACGTAGACGAAATCGCCCCGTTCCTTGACGAGATAGGTGGCCAGGTCCTCGCCAACGTCGGCCCGATCACCGACGTGAAAATCCCGATCGAGAGCACGGATGTACACCCACGCACCCCCGGATTTCTCAACTGTCGGCATGGGTTACACCGCCGTCGTGTTGAGCGTGACCAGGGTACCGTTGACCTGCGCCCGGAACTCGTCGTTGTCCGACCGATACCAGATGGACCCGTCGACGCGCTCGTCCGCCGGCGGGTCGGAACTGACGACTCGGACGACGCGATGCTCCTCGTAGGCCCGCCGCAGGGCGGCGTTAGTGGTTGGGTCAGTCATGGCTCACCCGATGTTCTGGACGAGGACACCGGCCTGCAGTTCCTTGATCTGGAAGTCGAACTGCCCCTCCATCCAGTTGCGAGAGTGCAGCCGGTTCTCGTGGACCTTGTCGGTGTCCGTCGTCTGGTCGACCTCCATCTGTTCGAAGAGGCCGAACGCGAGGTTCGAGGGATCGGTGAACATCACGTAGCTGTCCGGCCAGCCGTTGACGCCGATGACGGTGTAGTCGAACGGCGTGATGTCGGAATCGCCCATCACGACGGCGCTGCCAAGGGCGTCCTCGCGTTCGGTGAGCGAGTAGACGTACTCCTGCAGCTTGTTGGGTGACATCAGGAACACCGGCTCGACCTGGTCGCTGTTGCGGAAGCGGGGGTCGAGCTTCTGGATGGTGTCGTTGAACATCTGCGTGTCCGGCGGCGCCGAGGTCATGTCGACCGCGGGCATCGTCGTGAGTTCGCCGGCTGCCGTGTCCTCCAGGCCGATTCGATCGGAGACGCTGTCCGAGCCCTCGGCGATGGCGAGCCAACCGTTCCACGTCGCGTCGAGGTCGGCGTCGCCCCCGATAGACTGGAGGTTCCCCGAACTGGCGTTCGCGCGGATGCCGATCAGGCCGGCGTCGTTGCCCCAGCGCTGGATGAACTGGTCGACGATGTAGTCGCCGAACTGGTCGGGGCCGTAGTGGGTGTTCTTGAGCGCGTCACGCTCGGGCTCGACGAGGATGTAGTACGACTGGTCGGTCGCGTTGAACTTGACGTACCCCGAGTCGACTGCGGAGTTCGAGGTCCGACTCGCTTCCTCGTCGCGAGCGCTCCCGGAAAGAATCGGGACGCCGAACTGCGGGACCCGCATCTCCAGCCGGGGGAGTGTCATGGTGTCGGCCAGCCCGAGGATGCTGATCTCCTCCTGCATCCGCTCGAGGAATTCCTCGGTGACATCGACCGGAAGTTGGAAGCCGTCCAGCGTCGCGAGGTCGACGTCCTTCTGGGAGAGGGTGGCCTGCTGGTTCTGCTGTCGGACTGCGTCGATGGTGGTGTTCGTGCTCATTCTCGCTACTCCTTAGGAGAGCGCGCTCCCGAGGTCGTCGAGACCGCTTTCCTTCTCGTCCCCGTTACCGGCGCTCGCGTCGAGCTGGTCGGTACCGCCGCTCTGGCGGGCGATAGTGTCGACCCGGCCGGCGACGTCGTCGACTTCGTGCTTGAGCGATTCGATGGCGTCAGCGACGGTCGCCCCGGCGGCTTCGTCGACGCCAAGGGCGGACTTGAGTTGCGCCTCGGGAACCTCGTAGGTCTCGCCGCCGATCTCGATCTCGGCGGTCTTCTGTTCGGGGCCGGAGAGCGCCTCGGTGAGGTCCTCGACGGCCGCCGTGAGTTCAGTGATCTGTTCGGCGTTCTTCTCGGCGAGGCTCTTGTCCCCGCCGTCGTCGTCGTCAGGGTCAGTCATGTCGTCGGTGTCGGTTGCGGCGTCCGTGCCGCCGTCGTCCGGGGTGTCGCCCCCGGCGGCGTTATTGGCAGACTGTTCGGCAGACTCGTCGGGTGGGGTGGCCTCGGTGGCATCATCGGCGCCCATCAACGCTGAGAGAAACGCCTTGCCGGCGCGGGCAAGCGTCGACTGCTTTCCCGGCTCGCCGGCACCGTCGATCTCGATGGCACGGTTGAGTTCGTCCCAGAGGCGCTCGGCCTCCGCTTCAGAGTGGCCACGATCCATCGCCTCGTCGATGAACGCGTCGCGGTTGCCGAGGTGATCGCCGAGCCGCTTCATCGCGTCCGCCTTCGTGTCGAGGATTTGGGCGTCCGGCACCGCGGGGATGTCGACCGCCGACACCTCGCGGATGATGCCATCGGTGAGCTCCCAGACCATCGCATCGTCGGGAAGCGCGTCTGGCACCGCCACGTCGTCGACGGCGTCGTCCTCGCTGACCACGTAGGGACCGTTCCAGTCGACCTGGATAGCGCCGATGGAGTAGCCCTCGAGGATGCCGTCCTCGACGAGTCCCCACGCGCCATCGTCGTCGAACTGCCACTCTTGGACCCACGCACCGGCGGCGACGGTGGTGCCGCCGATCTCTTCGGCCTCGTCGAGGACCTCGTTGCGTTCGAGGTGCATCCACTCGTCGGGCCACGCGGCGTGCATGATGCCGCCGCCGGCCTCGCCAGCCTCGACGAAGGTGGCGAACTGATCGGTGAACCCGCGGATCGTCTCCTCGCGAGCGAAGTCGTGCTGGAGGTCCGCTTTGTCCGGGACCATCACGACGCCGGCGGCGATCTGCTCGGTGGCGTCCTTCGCGATGAAGTCGACTTCCTTGCGGAAGGCGTCGCCACCGGCTTTCGTCACCGGTGGCATGGGTTAGTCCTCGTCCTCATCATCGTCGGCGGCGTCCGCGTCGGCGTCCTTCGTTTTGTCGAGAGACTTGGCTCGACCGGTCGAGAGGACGCCGCGCTTCTCGCCGCGCTCGTGGTTGCTGTCGGTCATGTGTCGGTAGGAATCCGTCTCGCCCGGTCGAACCTCACACAGGGGAGTCGGGCGCTCCTGGATCATCGGTGGCAGACTACGTCGGGATGTCGTCGGGGACGTCGTCAGGATCCGGCGACGGCCCCTCCGGGAGCCGGTCGTGGAAGTTCGTGATTTCGACGTACGGGTAATCGAGCCGGATGTTGTCGTAATGGTACGATCCGGTGCTGGAGGCTTGGACGAGCCCCGCCCACTTCGACGGCGGGACGTCGACGTAGGCGTAGAGGCTGTTCTGGCCCTCGCGTTTGAACGACAGGAAGAGTTCCTGCTCGCCGAAGTCATACAGCCCCTCAGCGAGGGTCGACGAGTCGAACTGCGTCTGCTCGATGGGATCCTTGGTCGCGAGATCCGCCTCGACGTCGGCCCACGCCCGCTCGCCGATCTTGTTCTCCTCCGGTGGGAGTTGGTTCTCGACGGCGGGCGTCCCACCGGGCTGACCAGTCTCCTCGCGCCCTACGTTCGCGACCAAGGTGTCGCCGTCGACGGGGTGATCGTCCGGAAGTGGCTCTTCCCCGATCATCTCCAGGGCACGGTCGACCGGGATCGCACCCCGGACGGCCTGAATCTTCCGCCGAGCGATATCGGCATCCTCCTTCGGCTGGTCGGCACCCCGGAGCTCGAACTCGACAGTCCAGTCGAGGATTCCGAGCGCCTGTTGGTGGAGGATTTGGTACAGCCGCGATGCGAACTTGTGCTGCTCGGGCTGGATTACTTCAAGGGCGAATTCACGGTCCTGAACGTCGGAGTTCGAGCGGTTCGACGTCTCGGTGTTGCCGATCTTGATCGGTGGGAGTTCCAGCACCTTCGCAATCTCGTGTTCGTTTTTCTCGCGGAACAGTCGGAAGTCCATCTCCTCGCTGATGCCCTGGCCGAGTGGCTCCAGTTCGATTTCGACGTCCTGATCGAGCTTCGACTGGAATTTTTCGACCTCGAGGATGACCGCGCGATGGGACTCTTCGCGAAGCCCGTGGAGCATCTGCTTGAGGTCGCGCTTGGATTCCTCGGAGAGCTCGCCGCCAGTGACCTTGATGACGAAGCGCGGGATCGTGTCGTTGTCGAAAAACGCCCGGTTGTAGTCCTTGGCCGCCTCATCGGCACTGATCGTCCGGATGGCACTGACCCAGTCGGGGATGCCGTAGTCGTCCGCCAACGGCGACGGGTTGGCGAGGAAGATGAGTTCGTTCGCCGGCGCATTCGGCAGGCGCTCGGCACTCCCGACAGCGACCTCGCCCGTCTCGCGATCGACGAAGAGCGGGTCGCGACCGTCGTCCTCGCCCCGCCCTCGGTAGCGGTCGCCGGCCTCGCCGAAGTAGCGCCGCCGCCCATCCCGGACCTGGACGTAGCCCCGACTGGCGTACTGCGCGGCCTCGTCGTTGTCGATGAACCGCCCCTCCTCGGGATGGCGCGGCTGGTCGAAACGACTCTGGGGCTTGCGCACCCGAACCGTGTTCGCCGGGACGTGCGCGAGCCCGACCGGCGTGCCCTCCATGTCGACGAGGATTTCGAGACAGCACCAGCCGACGAGGTGGTAGTCCTGCCGAGCGAGTTCGAGGACCTCCTCTGGCGTTGTTGGCTCAGCCGACCGGCGGGCCTTGGTCTGCCACCGTGATCGACGCCCACGCCAGAACCCGCGGGCCGTCTCGCGCTCCTCTTCGCTCGCGTCCTCGGCGTCGACGTCGGCGTGTGGAACGATCGAAAAGCCGTACCCCACCTCGTAGCGGGCCTTTTTCCGGATCCCGACCGCCAGCGTCTCGTTGAGTTCGAGAAACGATGCGAGTCGGTAAGGGTTGTACGGCGGCTTGATACCCGTCCCGTGGACCTGGATGCGCCGGTCCGGGAGTTGCGTACTGGACCGCGCTTTCGACATCGCATCGGCCGATTCGATGCCCGAGACGTGGACCTTCGCGGGGGCGTCGTCCTCGCTCATGTTAGAGATAGCTCACTCCGTTTGCGTCCTCGTCGCCGGCGTCGTCCTCGAGCGCGCCGATACCCTCCAGGTGCCGAATGCCCTGCTCGGCCATGTACCACGCCGCGATCAGGTCCGGCGTGTGGCCGGTGAGCTTCCCATCCGAGAGCTCCAGAGACATCGCCGCCTGGATGAACTCCTCGGTGCCGCTGTGCCCCCGGTAGAACTGGATGCCACCGTTCTCGACGAGCCGGCGAAGTCGCGGGATGCCGTTCTCCCAAGAGTGTTTCTTGCCGGTCGTCGAGATGCCCTGGACCTTCGATCGGAGCGATGGGGAGAACTCGAGGGCATCGTTCGCGACGTACTGTTGCATCCCGTTGTCCTCGATCACGACCACTGCGGGGTCGTAGCGGTCGTCGAAGTCGAGTAGCGTCGCCTTGACTTGCGAGGGGGCCATCCCCGTCTCGGCGACGGCGTCCAGGAGGCGACGTCGGCCGTCGCGACCGACACGGAACGCGACGAAGGCTGCATCGTCACCGGTCGGCGACTGGGCGGGGTCGTGGGCAACGACGGTCGCCTCGCCGGCGCCGGGGGTGAGTGTTCGCGGTGGTTCCCGACCCCGGATCGAACAGCCACCGTCGTCAACGAGGCGGTTGACGTCGGCCTCGTCGATCAGGTTGCCTGACGCGCCCCGGATGGTGAGCGTGTACTCCCGCCAGAACAGGTAGTCGGCGATCTTCGAGCGCTTGTCGGCCAGCCACTCGGGACCGCGAGCCTCGGGCCAGAGGAGCTGTAGCGTGCCCTCCGCCCACGGGTTGTCGACTACGGTGTAGAGCTCCTCGTCGGGGCGGCGGGCTTTCCAGTCGTCGTCCTCCTGGAACTCCTGGTCCCAGACGTCGAGGATGGCTGGGAACTCCCGGAGTGCGTAGCCCTCGTAGTCGCGGTAGTGGTTGTAGATATCGTTTGGGCGCTTGCGCGTCCCGACGATCACCGTGCGACCGTCTTCTTTGACCATCGGCTGGGTGACGCCGTCGACCCAGTTGATGATCTCGCTGGTCTCGCCGTCGCCGCGTTCCTTGATGATGTCGTCGAGGATGAGCAAGTGGGCGCGGGCACCCTCGATGCCGCCGAACAGCCACCCGGTCGTCAGCGACGAGCCGTTCGCGAACACCTTCGTCTTCTTCGAGTCCTCTTCCCGCGGTCGGTTGAGGTTGGTGAGCCACGGGTTGCGCTCGATGACGCGGTTGAGTTCGCGATCGGCTTTGTCGAAGGCCTGCTCGCGGGTGTTCATCGCCCAGATGACGCGATACCCGTCCAGGTACTCGAGACAGGCGACAGCGAAGGCCGTGATGATCGTCGTCTTCAGGCCGTCCCGGTGACACAGTAAGGCAAGATCGCCCTCGACGTCTGCCTCGCCGGCGAGGTGCCGGAGCCACTGGGCGTGGTGCTCACCGAGGGGGTTCCAGGCGTCGTGTTCGGCAGCCATGTACCCCTGCGTGATCTTGTTCGCGAAATCGAGCCAGCAGCCGTGCTCAAAGGGGTTGTAGGCCGCCCGGATCTGCGCCCGCGAGAGGTCGACCTCCTCAGTCTCAGCGGTTTCAGTACTACTCATCGTCGAGTGTCGCCTCCCGGATCGCCGCCGCAGTCTCGCTGTCGAGGTCGACCGTGTGCTCGATGTCGCCGTCGACGTTCATGTTGATGTCCGTCGAGTAGACCCCGAGGACGTCTGCCTTCTCGCGCTGGTAGCTCGCCTGCTCTTTGCGGGCCATCGCTTGTCCCTTCGGATCGTCGACGTCGCGTTCGAGGCCGACCCGGACGGTGCGGTACTCCGGCTGGGTGCCCGGTCGTGCCGGCTGGCCACCTCGACGGGCGCCGGCGGGGTACTCCTGACCGACGTCCAAGTAGCGGTCGTCGGCGACGAAGACAACGACCGTGTCGCGCTCGTCGGCCCACTCCGGACGGCGCTCGTCACCGGGCGGGACGCGTTCCCAGTCGGCGACCCGCAACGGCGCCTCGTGTTCGGCGACGCGGTCCATCTTCGGGACGACCGCCTCGACCCACTCGTCACGCGTCGCCTCGGCTTCGGCCTCGCGAGCGCGCTGGTACAGTCGCTCGTAGCGCTCGGCGGACTGCAGGCGGACGTTAGCGTGCTCCGCCTCGATCTGCTCGAGAACCTCCTCGGCCGGCTCCGAGTTGAGGTAGCCCCGGATCGTCGAGAGTGCGTACTCGCCGATGCCCTCGTCGACGAAGCGCTCCTGAATATCTTCGGGAGCGAGATTGTCGAGGTGGTGCCACTTGAGCGCGAGTGTGACACGGCGTTCGTAGGTGGCCATCGGTGTGAGAGCGTTCTGCAGTCGCGAGTGCCGGGTTATAGTTTAAATACGGTTCTCGTGAGGGCGGTGACGGTGACCATCGCCCGATGCGTCGGTGTCAGGATGTCGAGGCGTCCACCGATGCGGCGCCGTCGCGAACAGCGGCGGGTAGGTCATCGAATCGCCTCAGTCGTCGCGGCTCCCTCCAGGGAGCGCCTCGCGGAGTTGGATACCCCGGTAGCGTGCCCACTGGCTACAGAGCACCAGCCCGAACGCGATCGCGGCTGTCGGGAGGCGCTGGTAGATGTCGGCAGGAGAAACATATGCCCCCTGTCCGGTGAGGATCGCCGGGACGGCGTCCCCGAGCAGCAGCGAGAAGAAGACGATCGCCGCGACGATAGCCGCGTCGACGAGATGCACTGGTTCGAAAAGGGGGCGGCCGTCGCTGTCGGTCATGGGTTTGATGAGACAGCGATCGTAGTCGCCGGGATGCGTGCGATTACGGGCATTGGACATCGTGAGGCCGGCGTGCGGGATCGAACCGCGGCACGACGCTGGCGCCCCGTACACTGTTATCCAGCGCCCATAGGGGCCGCGCCGCTCAACCAGTCGCCGGCAAGGCGGGCCATCGAGGACGAATCGGCTCGCGGGGATCGACGTATGGCATGAGCCGAACTGCAGGCGCACGTTGATGGGAGGCCCGCTCGTGTGGCTCAGCGTCCCTCGCCTGCCGCGTGATGCGGTGATCGGGTCATCGGGCTCTACACGCGGACACGGTCGGTGGTCTCGCGCTGGTCGAGCGTCGTCGAGTCGTGCAGACCACGGACCACACCCCGCGCGAGTGCCTCGTTGATCGACGGCACCGACTCGGGTTCCGGGCCGACGACGTCGGGCGGGAGGCGCTCGTCGTAGGCGGTGAGCGCGTAGGCGGCGAGGCGCTGGCGGTCGACCGAGAGCCCCTTCGACTCCAGCGTCGCGACGATCTGCTGGATGTAGCGCTTGAAGCGGTCGCGACCGATTTCGCGGTCGTCCCAGATCCGCTCGTAGGACCCTTCGACGCCGCAGTCACAGAAGATGCCTTTCTGCTCGCTCACCGAATCTGCCGGGGCGAACTCGACGGTTGTCTGGCGGTTCCTCCGGCTCCAGTAGGCCTCGCGAGAGACCTCCCAGTTGCGCTTGGCCTTTAGACGCTGTTCGCGAACGACGGCGAAGCAGTTGTTACACACGTCGACCGCCGACAGGATGCGGTCTTGGAAGCTTTCGTGCATGGTAGGAGAGACTCGTGACTTGGCCCCACTCTCGGGTTGGTCACGAACAGCCGGTCGGGTAGGGGTACGTGCAGTAGTCGGTGCGGGTGGTAGTTATGCGTCCGGATACTGCCGGATTTCGGCAACAACCTGTCTGAGGTCGTCGTTTTTGCGGGCCTTATGGACGAAGTGCCGAGATTCGAGAGTATCGAGGGCCTCGTCGAGGGTGGTCGGGGCGAGGTAGGTTCGGCCGAGGAGCTCCTGTCTGGTGAGCGGCCCGTCGCGGTCGAGCTCGCGAAGGACGTACTTGGCACTGGGCGGGAGGTCTTCGAACCCTGCCGGTGGGTCGAAGTCGCCCCCAGTCACCCGCCTGTACCACCGGGGTCGACCCCGCCAAGTGGCTCCCAGAACGTCCTCGTCTCAGCACTGGCCGGCCCGTCCGGCTGGTCGTCGTCGGTCTCGATGGGGTTGGGGTCCCGGATCGCCAACCCCCACGTATAGATACTCCCATACGCCTCGGTTGGCGATCCGACGTCGACAACACCACTGTTCGGTAACCCCGTGGCCGCGTACAGTGTCGCCCCGTGCTCGCCGACGCTCTCGAATACCTGGACGTCGTGATCGCCGTCTTCGTCCTCGAAGCGTCGCATCGTCTGGCGGACGTGTTCCTTCGAACACTCGGCACGGTCGGCGAGCACTCGGGCGGAGAGTGGTTCGGCCGCCTCACGAAGTTCCTCGACGATCCGATCCTGTTTCTGCCCGAAGGTCCACACCACACCGGGCGTCTGGACGTCGGCGAAGCCAGTCGGCATCGCGTCGGTCCTGACGTACACGGTGGCCGTTGAGTCTGGGTCGTCGGGATTCCGTGCGTAGCGTCCGGCGGCCTGGGCGACGTGGTTCTCGCGGACGGAGGCAAGGATTTCGCGAGCAGTGTCTGCATCCTCGCCAGTGAAGCCCCGGCCGTGGGCCCGCTGTTGCCCCGTCCCAAGGCACTTCCGACAGCCCTCGCCCTCACAGTGTTCACACTCGCCCTCGGAGCGCTCGGGTTTGGCATCAAGATCGAGTTCGGCGAGCAGGTTGACGACGTGGTCGTCTCCAGGGTCGATCACGCCTTCCACGAGTCCAATCGGCTCGTCGGCGAAGTCGTTGCGGGACTTCTCCTCGCCGTAGTGCATCGTCTTCGGATCGTGGACACCGGCCTCGTTCATGATCGAGGCGACACGGTCCTCGACTGACTTGGCGGTGATCGCCGTGCGGAACCGCTCCCCGTAGGTGCCTCGAAGCTGGCTCGCGATCGCCCGAAAACCTCGGTCGTCGAAGTACTCTCCCTTCGTGAGCGGGCGGGTCGCGGTGCCGACCTGGACGACGCGAAGCCCGCGCTCGTAGCGACGCCACAGCCGACGCTCCTCGGGATCGAGGACTTGAGTCCGCTGCATGTGCGGCACCGTATTCGCCTGCCACTTCGGGAGCGCGGGGTGGGCGTCCAGGCCGATCACGCTCCGACAGAGATTGAGGTCGGGTGTCGCCCGCACGGTCTGAACGTCGTTCTGGTCGTCGAGGACGATCGTCACCCAACTCCGATTCCACCCTCGTCATCGTGGGCGTGGGCATCCAGCCGCGGTGGTTCGTAGGGCGTCTTTCCGACGCGTCGGCCATTCGATCGCTCCTCGGCGTGGAAGATAGCCCGTGCGAGCGCCGGCGCCATGACGTGTGCCCGCGGCTCCTCGAAGTACCACTCCCGGTCGGGGGCGGCGTCGAGCATATGCTTGAGCGCCTCGCGCTCCTGACCGGCGTCGTCGCCCCAGGAATCCCCGCGGGAGAGCTGGACGAACGCCTCCCACGAGGTGACGGGTGCGTCGATAGCCTGCAGGTAGGCCGCGACAGCATCCCGAACCCGATCCGTCGTGAGGTCCTGGACGAAGTCGGGCTCCTCGTCGAAGACGAGATTCGTCCCCATCCGCAGGCCGGGGACGTGTGCGAAGTTGTGCGTCGCGATGACGAGCGGGTGGTCGCCCTCGCGAAGGTCCTCCCACTGCTGGATAGCCGGACACTCGCCGTCGTGGCTGCAGGGGAGCTCGGCGCCCTGGTCGTTGTGATCCTCGAGGTAGCGATGCGCTGCGGAGAACGGAATCCCCTTTGCGTCGCACTTGTGGGCGAGCCACTCGCTGGCGGCCTCGCCCTCGGTGGTGATGACCTCGCGGTCGTCGTCACTCTCCGGATGGGGATCGTGATCGCCGGCGGCAACCGGGCAGGCCTCGTGGCGGGCCTCCAGCACGAAGTGCTCACCACCGTCCTCCTCGGCGACTTCGACCGCTTCGTCGCGGGCATCCCGCGTCGCGAGGAGGTGGACGACTTGATTGTCGCCGGTGATCTCGTCGCGCGCGCCCCAGCGCGTCGACGCCACGGTGTAGGTCTTGCCCAGCGACGTGGGCGCGTCGACGACGCGCTCGTCGCCCTCACGCATCACCTCGGCAATCGTCTCGAACAGGCGGTCGCGAGCCTCGTCGGTCGTTGGCCACTCCAACCCGCGCTTCCGAGCGGCACGGCGCCGCTCGGCGGGCGCCATCGCATCGAGTTGCCCGAGCGGGAGTGCGGAGGTCGGCATCGCGAGACTCGGACCGGTGGACGTCGTCGACGGGATCGAGCCCTCCTCGCTGGGCTCCTTGGTCGGCAGATCGTCGCCCATCGCAGCGGCGAGGAGGTTGTCCGCATCGACGCTCGACGCGTCGTCTTCGTCATCGCTCTCGTCCTGGAAGCGCTCGGGCGGGAGCACTGGGTCCGGTGGATCCTCGCGCTCGGGTCCGGGATCGCCAGCGACTGCCTGGGCCTCGGCTAGCAGGTCGTCGTCGACGGTTACCGGCTCGGTCTCGGGCGGCTCACCATCCCAACATTCCGCGCACAGCGAGTTGTCGTGAGGGTAGAGCCGACGGTTGTGACAGCCGGTGATGCAGCACTGCTCGCCGACGGGAACCTCGAAGCGCGGCACCGGCTCGCTGCTGTCGTCCTGGTCGCGGGATTCGTCGACGATGTCCTTGACGAGCTCTCGTTGGTCGGGCGCGAGGTCGAGTTGGGCGAGGACCTGCATCGCGCCGACGTCGGGATGGTTCGCGACGAACGTCTCGACGCGCTCGCGGATATCACGCCCTCCGTCGGTCGCGACGGGGTAGTCGTCGGCCTCGCGACAGGTGTGACACTGCAGGCGACTCCCGACGCGGTGGGAGCGGGTGGGCTTCCCACAGACCGCACAGTTGCCGAACCGCCGACCAAGGCGGTCGTCGAGACGCTCTTTCAGCGTCCCGATGCGGTCGAAGATGCTCATCGGTCGCCCTCCTGGCGGAGCCGTTCAGCGGTCGCCACCCGCCGTCCCGCCTTTCTGATGTGTTGCTTCGTCTGGCGAACGGTGAGGTCGACATCGAACTCGTCCTCGAGGAGTCGCTTCGCCGCGACAAAGCCGAAGTGCTCACCGTCAAGTTCGTCGAACTCCTCAACGAGTGGGACGAGCGCCTCGCCGGGGCGCATACCGAGCGCGCACAGCGGACAATCGCTCAACGGCCCTCACCCCCCTCGTACCGCTCTCGAGCAACAGCGTGGAGCGTTCCACGGTTCCAGAGGTCAGCCTCGGGGGCAGTCACCGACTCGAACGCATTCCGTGAGTACCACCGCTCGTCGAGTTCAGCCGTAATCCGACCCGTCCCGCCGCAGAGGTTGCAGACGTTGTTGGTCGGGTCGTGCATACACCGCCCCTGCGCGTGACAGAGGTCGCCGTAGCACTCGACGTACTCGCCGGATCCACGACACCGACCGCAGCGAACCCACTCGGCGTCGTACCACCAGCCGCGCTCGCGAACGACGTTCACGCGTCCTCACCTCCCTGCCAGTCGGCCCACGTACTCTGTCTCTCGACAGCGGGGCGCTCTTGCAAATCGGGGATATTCGTGGTCGTCTCCTCACCGGTCGGCTCGTCGTCGACGACGTCGACAGTTTCGCCGTCGCCCTGGTGGTACGGCGCCTCCCCAAGGTACTGGACAGTCCCGTCGAGTGCGGGCCCCTCGTAGGAGCGCCCGCTCATGCCGACACACCCCCGGTAGAAGTGGCGGTTGCTCTGGGCGTTAGAGTACAGCTAAACGGATGAGGCGACGCCGGGACAGGGATTTGAACCCTGGATCCCAGAGGGAACACGCTTTCCAGGCGTGCGCCTTACCACTCGGCCATCCCGGCTCGCAGTTAGGGATACCCGCTCGACCTTTTAACTCCTTTTGTTTCCCCGCACTCGGGGCTCCAGAGCGTAGGTGAGACCCGCGGACGTGGCGCCGACGAGGACGGCGACGCCGCCGAGCGCGAAGAGTCCCGGGCCGAGCGGACCGAGGAGGAGTCGGTACCCCTGCACGAGAACGAGGAAGGCAAGCGCGCCCACCACGCCCCACAGGAGACTCGACTTGCGCTGGGGCGTCACTCCACGTCGGCGATGGCCTCGATTTCGAGGGCCGCACCCTTCGGCACCGACCCCACCTCGACGGCGCTCCGGGCCGGCGGCTCCGCGTCGAAGTACGTCCCGTACGTCTCGTTCATCTCGTCGAAGTCCTCGATGTCGTCGAGGAAGATGGTCACCTTCAGCAGGTCGCTCGCGTCGGCGCCCTCCTCGGCGAGGATGGCCATCACGTTGTCGAGGGACTGCTCGGTCTGGGTGGCGACGCTCTCGTCGTCGAGGAGCTCGCCGTCGGTGGTCAGCGGGAGCTGGCCCGCGGTGAACAGCAGGGAGCCGTTGGTGGTTGCCTGACTGTACGCGCCCACGGCCGCGGGGGCGTCGTCGGTACTGATGGTTCGTTTCACGCCCGGGTTGTCGGGCGGCCGCCGGTTAAAAGTACACACCTACGGCCGTTCCTGCCGTGGTCGTCGATCCGTCGAGTGGAGCCTCGAAAGCGACGATACCGACGCCGGCGACCACGTCGGCCGAGACTCGTGGGACGCGAGCGACGGGGTCAGACCGACATCTGGTAGCCGTTGACGATTTCCACTTCGTAGCCCTCGCCACGGAGCGTCGAGAGCAGTTCGTCGACGTGCTCCGGTCCCCGGGTCTCGACTTCGAGTTCGACGCGTGCGTCGTTCATCGCCACGTCCCGCGAGGTGCGGTCGTGGTGGAAGGCGGTGATGTTCGCGCGGAGGGCGGCGATGATCGTCCCGAGTTCGACCAACGCACCCGGCTGATCCTTGAGGATGGTGCGGAAGCGCAGGTAGCGACCCGTGGCCACGAGGCCACGCATCACGACGGTCGTCAGGACGTTGAGATCGATGTTGCCGCCACAGATGGCGGGGACGATGGTCTCGCCCTCGTCGTACTCGATGCCGTCGTCGTCGAGCAGGGCCGCGAGCGAGATGGCGCCCGCCCCCTCCGCGAGTGCCTTCTCGCGTTCGAGCAGGTAGGTGAGGGCGATGGCGATGGATTCGTCGTCGACGGTCACCACCTCGTCGACGCGCTCTTTGATCACGTCGAAGGTACGGTCGCCGATCCGGCGGGTGGCGATGCCGTCCGCGATGGTGTCGACGCTCTCGCGCTCGTAGATTTCGCCCTTCCGGAGCGACTCGGCGGCGCTCGACGCGCCCTCGGCCTGGACACCGATCACGCGCACGTCCGGGTCGTGGGCCTTCACCGCCGTTGCGATGCCCGAGATCAGTCCGCCCCCGCCGATGGGGACGATGACGGTGTCCACGTCGGGGCAGTCGTCGACGATTTCGAGTCCGATGGTTCCCTGGCCCGCCATCACCATCTCGTCGTCGAAGGCGTGGACGTACGTCCGCCCCTCCTCGCGTTCGATCCGGTGGGCCTCGGCCTGAGCGTCGCTGTAGTCGGCGCCGTGGAGGACGGTCTCACCGCCGTAGCGCTCGGTGGCCTTCACTTTGGAGACCGGCGCGTGCTCCGGCATGACGATTTTCGAATCCACACCCGCTCGAGTGGCCGCCAAAGCGACGCCCTGAGCGTGGTTTCCGGCGCTCGCGGTCACGACGCCAGCCGCCTGCTGATCGGCCGACAGCGTCTCGATTCGGTTCATCGCGCCGCGGATCTTGAACGCCCCGGTGCGCTGGAAGTTCTCCAGTTTGAGGTGAACGTCGGCGCCGGTCATCTCGGAGAAGGCGTACGAATATTCGAGCGGTGTGTGGCGCGCGACCCCCGATACCCGCTCCCGGGCGTCGAGAACGTCCTCGAACGTGATCATACCCCCCATACCCGACGGTGGCGGTTAACGGTTTATGTAACGTCGGCCCACACGCGTCGGAGCGACGCGAACGCGTTCTCGCAGCCGCGTTCGACGAGGAGTGCGGAACCGAAGCGAAGGGCTGTGCGCCCCGGAGATCACGGCAGGACGAATCGGCGCCAGAGACGCGTAGCGCGGCCGCTCTCTGGCGTGTGAAGGGGGAATGCACGCGTGTGACGTGCGCTTAGATCATAACTGGGGACATATATAAACGTCATGAAGGCGGAGTGAAAGTGAAAGTGATGGATGGCGCGGGGGGACCGAGCGCGCCGGGCGGGCGGCGCACGTCGACCGTACGTCAAGAGTGTTCCGGGCGGACGGCCGCCGACCCGTCGGCGAAGTAGCGGCGAACCCGCTCTTCGAACGTGCCGTCTCCGGGCCAGGTGACCGGTTCGTCGCTCGCCAGTGCCTCCGGATCCCCGACGTAGACGGCGACCGTTCCGCCGTCGGTTCGCGGCGCGTCGACACGGACGTAGAGTCCCTCGTCGACCGCCTCGTAGTCGTCGAGGGCGTCGACGCCGTCCGTCCGGAGGAGGCGGCCGGCCGTCCGCCCCCCAGGTGCGAGCGTCGGATACCGGCCGGCGACCGGGTGACAGCCCTCGAGGACTGCCGCTCCGAGAAAGACGAAGGAGTCCACGACGGCGCTTACCCGCTCCGGTTCGGTCAGCGTCCCGTAGACGAATACGTCCATAGGAGGGACAGTGCCGGCCCGTAGTTCCGCCTTTCGACTACCGCTCGTCGAGCGGGACGAACTCGCGGTTACGTTCGCCGACGTAGCGCGCACGGGGTCGGATCAGGCGGTTGTCCTCGTACTGTTCGAGCATGTGGGCGATCCAGCCACCGACCCGGGACAGGGCGAAGATGGGGGTGTAGAGATCCATCGGGATGCCCATCTGGTAGTACATCGACGCCGAGTAGAAGTCGACGTTGGGGGCGAGTCCCTTCTCCTCGGTCATGTAGTCCTCGATGGCGACGGAGTAATCGTACCATCGAGGGTCGCCAGCCGTCTCGCCGAGACGCTGGGAGTACGTCTCGAGGATGCCCGCACGCGGATCCCGGACGTTGTAGACGCGGTGGCCGAAACCGGGGATTCGCTCGCCCCCGGCGACTGCGTCTTCGATCCACTCCCGGGGCTCTTTCCCGCTCTCGTCGATTTCCTTCAGCATCCGCATGACGTTCTGGTTGGCGCCGCCGTGGAGGCCACCCGCGAGCGTCCCGATGGCGCTCGTGACGCCGCTGTGGAGATCCGACATGGTCGAGGTGGTCACCAGCGCGGAGAACGTCGACGCGTTCAGCCCGTGGTCGGCGTGGAGGACGAGCGCGGTGTCGAACGTCTCGGCCGCTACCTCGTCCGGTTCCGTGTCGTTCAGCATGTAGAGGAAGTTCGCCGCGTGGTCCAGATCCGCGCGGGGTTCGACGGGGTCGTCGCCGTTGCGGAGACGGGCGAACGCCGCCAGCGCCGTCGGCAGTTTCGCGGTGATCCGACAGCCCTTCGCGAGATTCGCCTCGCGGTCGTCGGGGGACGCGTCGGTGTCGGCGTCGTACGCAGAGAGTGCCGACGTCACCGTGCGCATCGTTGCCATCGGGTTCGCGTCCGTCGATGCGAGTTCCGCGATGAGGTCGTAGACGGCTGGGTCGAGTTCCCGTTCGTCGGCCAGTCGGGCTGCGAACTCGTCGCGCTCGGAGCGTGTCGGCCACTCCCCGTTCCAAAGCAGCGACAACACCTCCTCGTAGCTCGCCTCGTGTGCGAAGTCTTCGATGGCGTACCCGCGGTAGCCCAGCTCGCCGGCGTCGCCGTCGATGTAGCTCAGCCGGGACTCGGAAACGACCACTCCCTCCAGTCCCCGCTTGACCTCATCTGACATACCCTACGGGTTTCTAACCGTCTCAAAAAAGCGTTGCCGTTTCCCTCACGAGTCCGTCACGAATGGCGCTCGGCCGGAGTACGCGCCCACTCACGGCCCTCGAGCGAGACTCGCGACCCCGCGACCGGGGGGATTTTACCCCTCGACGCTTCCGTGTAGGTATGATCCTGTCGGACACCGACATCCTCGCCCGTCTCCGCGAGGGTGACCTCGTGATCGACCCGCTGGACGACGTAGACCAGCAGGTGCAGCCGGCCAGCGTCGACCTCCGTCTGGGGTCGGAGTTCCTGGAGTTCCAGCGCACGAACATCCCGTGTATCCACCCCACCCGCGAGGGGGAGGTCAGCGAGTACATCGCCGAAACGGTCGTCGACGACGGCGACGAGTTCATCCTCCACCCCGGCGACTTCGTCCTCGGGACGACCCGAGAGCGCGTCGAAATCCCCCACGACCTCGTCGCGAACGTCGAGGGGCGGTCGTCGCTCGGCCGCCTCGCCGTCGTCGTTCACGCCACCGCAGGCTTCGTCGATCCCGGATACCGCGGCCAGGTAACCCTCGAACTGTCGAATCTCGGGACCGCCCCCGTGGCCCTCACGCCGGGCATGCGCGTCTCCCAACTCGTCTTCACCGAACTCTCCTCGCCCGCCGACCGGCCCTACGGCACCGACCGCGGATCGAAGTACCAGGACCAGCAGGGCCCACAGGCCTCCCGCATCGGGGACGACCCCGAGTTCGAATCATGAAGTTCGTCGAGGAACTCGTCGTCGAGGAGTTTTTGCCCACCATCCGCTCCATGCTCGCGGCTGATCTCCGCGAGCGTGGCTTCACCCAGCGCGAGGTGGCGGAGGCCCTCGGGATCTCCCAGTCGGCCGTCTCGAAGTACGCCCACGGCGAAGTCACCACGAGCGACCGGATCAGCGCGGACGACCGAGTCCGTGACCTGGTCGAGCGGGTCGGCTCCGGCCTGGCGACGGGCGACATGAGTCGCGTCCAGGCGCTGGTCGAAATCGAGGTCGTGATCCGGCAGCTAGAGGACGGCGACCTGCTCGCCGAGCGGCACCGCGAGGTCATGCCGGAACTCCGCGAACACGGCGGCGACTTCGACGTACACGACCCCGAGAGTACCGTACGGACGACTGAGGAGGTCCGCTCGTCGGTGCGGCGCGGACTGCGCATCCTCCGGAACACCTCCGGCTTCGCCGCCCTGGTGCCGAACGTCGGCTCGAACCTCGTCGAGTGCCTGCCCGACGCGGCGGACGTGGAGGACGTGGCCGCCGTCCCGGGTCGCATCTTCGACGTGCGGGGCACCGCGACGGTGCCCTCCGATCCCGAGTTCGGCGTCAGCGAACACGTCGCCTCGGTGTTGCTGTCGGCCCGTGACGCCGGCGCGCCGGTCCGTGGCGCCGTCAACCTCCGGTACGACCCGGCCCTGATCGACGACCTGCGCGCGGCCGGCTACCCGACCGTCGAGTTCGCCGTCGAACACGGGGCGACGAGTAGCCGACCGACAGTCGACGACGGTGCCGACCGGGAGGCCGGCGAGGACGATGACACGACGCGACCGGGCGTCGCCGACGCCGTGCGCGAAGCCGACCCCGACTCGCCGTTCGTCCTCTACCAGACCGGCGGCTTCGGTATCGAACCCATCACCTACATCCTCGGGGACGACGCCCCCGCAGTGGCGCGCATCGTCCGCGATCACTGCCAAGGGTGACGACACCGGATTCCGACCGGGCGACCGCCGCACAGGGTTTCTACTCGCGGTGGGCGCGCGCCTACGACACCCTCGCGCGCCGCGCTCCGGGTGTCCGCGGCCTCCGGCGCGACACCGCCGCGGCACTCGACCTCGCCCCGGGCGACACCGTCGTCGACGTCGGCTGTGGGACGGGCGCGAACCTGCCCGCCCTCCGCGAACGCGTCGGTCCGTCGGGCACCGTCGTCGGCGTCGACTTCGCCCCCGGCGCGGTGGCACGCGCCCGTGCCCACGTCGCCCGGGAGGGCTGGACGAACGTCCACGTCTGCCGGGGTGACGCCACCCGACTCCCCCTCGCCGACGCCGACGTCGACGCCGTCGTCGCCACCTTCCTCGTGGGGATGCTCCCCGATCCGGCGGCGACGGTCCGCCGCTGGCTGGACGACCTGAATCCGGAGCGACTCGCCCTGTTGGATCTGGCCAGCAGTCACCACCGCCTCGGGCGCCAACTGAATCCCGTGTTCCGGGCGCTGGTCGTCGCCACGGCCCCGCCGGGCACCCGCGACCACCACGACGGCTCGCCGGCGTGCGTCCTCGACCGGCGGGTCGCCGCCGCACACCGGACCCTCCTCGACGCCTGCGTCGAGACGACACACGGGACGCGAATCGGGGGCTTCGCCTACCTGAGCGCCGGACGACGATAGGTGTCGCGGACGGGACTACCCGTACCGCTCGGCGTGTGTCTCACAGAAGGGTGGGTCGCGCAGTTGTGCGCGGATCACGCCGGGCTGGCGGTGCGCGTCGTGGAGGCGGCACCGCTCGTCGTCACAGAACGCGGTCCCCGACTCCAGCAGGTCCACCGCGGCGATGACGTACCCCCGCAGCGCCTCGGTCGTCCGCGGGTCGTCGGCGACGAGAAAGTCGCCGTCGAGTTCCGCCTCCAGCACCTCTCGGGGCGGGGCGTCGCCCGTCATCAGGGCGTGTTTGCTCTTGGCCTCGTAGTACGCTTCGGGCTTGGCCGGCGCCTCGTAGAGGCCGGGGACCGAAACGAGCGCGGGTTGGCCGAGGACGGCCACCCGCTTGTGCCAGCGGCCGTCGTGGCCGCCCCACGTGCCGATCACCCGGTCGAGCAAGGGGAGATGGAGGTGGTCGAGTCCCTGCTCGCCGGGGAGTCGGGCGTTCAGCGCCCGCTGGACTGCGCGGCCGTCGTAGACGACGCCGCCCGCGCGTTCCGGGTCGTCGAGCACCCGCTCCTCGTAGCGGACGATACCGAGCATCGTGTTCCCCGTCGCCCGCTCGGAGGGGTCGGTGACGCGAGCCGCGGCCAGTTCCTCGGGCAGGTCGTCGTCGGACCGCGTTCCCAACAGCCGGTCGCGCACGCGCACCTCGGCGTCGACTCGCCCCCGAAGCCACGCGGCGAGGGCGTCGGCGTCGGCGGGCGTCGTCGGCGCGCGGTAGAGCGTGACCGTCTCGACCATCGGGAGCGATCAGTCGTCGGCGGGCGCCCGCGACGTGAGTTCCACGTCGGCGGCGTCGACGCCGAGTTCGTCGATGGCGGCCTGCGCGGCGCGCTTGCCCGAGACGAGCATCGCGCCGAAGGTCGGACCCATGCGCGGCAGGCCGTAGGTGGTGGCGACGGCCATCCCCGTCGCGATCAGACCGTCGTGGACGACGCCCGTGTGTTCGACGACGGCGTCCTCGCTCTCGCCGACCCACATCGAGTCGTGACCCGGCGAGTCGTGACCCGGCGCCCCGTAGGAGTCGTCACCGGTCTGATCCATCCCGGTGTTGTGCTCCTTGGCGTGCTGAATGCCCGGGGCGTCGAGGACCCCCCGTTCGTCGAGTTTGGAGATGGCGACGGCGTCGTGGCCCGTCGCGTCGATGACCAGATCCGCCTCGACGGCGATGGGGTCGACACAGGTGATCTCTCGGGGTAGCGCGTGGACCGGCGTCCAGTTCATGACGATACCGCCGACGCGGTGGTCCTCGCGGATCACGATGTCGGTGAACTCCGTCATGTTCTGCATCTTCGCGCCGGCGTCACACGCCGCCTTGATCAGA
Source organism: Haloplanus litoreus (assembly GCF_045690335.1). Lineage (GTDB taxonomy): Archaea > Halobacteriota > Halobacteria > Halobacteriales > Haloferacaceae > Haloplanus > Haloplanus litoreus. The sequence continues at coordinate 76,532 of NZ_CP147874.1, forward strand.
CCCGAACACGCCTCCGGGCCGTTGGCGACGTAGAGTCCCTCCGTATCCTGTGCTGGCTTGTAGTCCACGTCGAGGTCCTCCAGGACGTCCTGGGCCGGGTCCCGGACGGTCACCTTGTTCATCAGGAAACCGCCGAGCCAAAATCCGCCGCCGAGGTAGTTGTTCTTCTCGACGACCATCGTCTTGACGCCGCGCTCGGAGAGTTCCTTCGCTGCCATCAGCCCCGACGGGCCGCCGCCGACGATGAGCACGTCCGAATCCGAGAAGTCCATGAACTCCTCGGTCCACTCCTGTCCGATCGCTCGGGTGACGTCCGCTTCGCCGACCTGACTGAACTGCTCGTACGAAGACATACCACTAGATGGTATTACTGAGTGGTTTTATATTTTGCGACTGGCACCGAACCGCCCAACGCTTTTCGCCGTCGGCGACCTACCCCGATCAATGATCCCGACGGTGATCCCGTGATGAGCGGCCTCGTCGACGGCGAGTGGGTCGGCACCGACTACGCCACCGACGACGACGGCGAGTTCGAACGCCAAGAGACGACGTTCCGCGACCGGATCGGCCCGGACGAGGCGTTCCCGGTCGAGGCCGAGCGCTACCACCTCTACATCTGTCGGGCGTGTCCCTGGGCACACCGGACCGCCATGATCCGCGCACTCAAGGGACTGGACGGCGCCATCTCCCTGTCGCTGGTCCAGCCCGAGCGCTACGACGACGGCTGGGAGTTCTCCGAGGCCCACCCCGATCCGCTGTACGGCGAGGAGTACCTCCGGGATATCTACGTCCGTGCCGACCCGGACTACACGGGACGGGTGACCGTCCCCGTCCTCTGGGATCGGGAGCGAGAGACCATCGTCAACAACGAGTCCGCGGAAATCATGCGGATGCTCGACGTGGCCGGCCACGAACTGGCGACCCGGGACGTCGACCTCTACCCCGAGGGCTACCGCGACGACGTTGACGAGTTGATCGACGACATCTACGACCCGATCAACAACGGCGTCTATCGCGCCGGCTTCGCGGGGTCACAGGACGCCTACGACGAAGCGGTCGCTGACCTGTTCGACGCCCTCGAGTACTACGACGACCTGCTGGCCGACCAGCGCTACCTCGCGGGCGACCAGCTCACGGAGGCCGACCTCGCCATGTTCGCGACTCTCGTGCGGTTCGATCACGTCTACCACACGCACTTCAAATGTAACCGCCGGGCGGTCCACGAGTACGACAACCTCTGGGGGTACACGAAGGACCTCTACACCACTCCCGGTATCGGGCGCACCGTCAACATGGATCACATCGTCCGACACTACTACGTGAGCCACGGCGACGTGAACCCCAAACGGCTGGTGCCGACCGGCCCGGACATCGACTTCACCGAGGGGCACGACCGGGACCGGTTGCCGGGCGGGCCGCCGGAGGCACTTCGAGAGTAGCCGAACTGCGCGAAGAATCCACGGCGGAAAGACGACCGGGTCGAGTCGGTACTGCTGTTGCACAACGAACGCCAGCGCCTTCGGTCGGACCGAGTCGGCGCGTCGTTCAGATGATCGCCACGACCCCGGCGCTCAACCCGAGCGTCACCAGCAACCGCCCCACGCTCCCGGCGAACGTCGCCGCCGCGAAGCGGACGTAGTCCTCTTCCAGCACCGCGAACGCGTAGATAGAGAGCGTGTCGGGGAAGAACGGAATCGAGAGAGCGACCGCGAGGCCGGCGTACCCCCACCGCTGGGCCACCTCGACGGTTCGCCGCTGTGACCACCCGATCACGTCGAACCGGGACCGCTGGAGGAACCGGATCACCGGGCCCGCCTCCTTGGCCTCCTGACCGATGTGGAAGGCAAAGACGCTACCGGCGGCCTTGCCGAGCGCCGAGACGAGGATGATGACTGCCAGTCGCAACTCGGTCGACAGACCGAGGTTCAGCGGCGCGAGCAACACGATTTCGCTGACACCCGGGAGCGCGAACGCGATGAGAAACGAGTAGACGAAGATGATCACGAGTCCACCCCACCCCGTGGCCGAGCGAACCAGGCGCGTCAGCCACTCGAAGCCGAAGAGCTCGGTCGTGAGGAGGGGAACGAACGCTTCCACACCCCTCCCCTGGGAGGGCGCCGACGTAAGTCTTTCAGGTTCCGCCGGTGCCGCCGCTCGAATCGCGTGGCGAAACGGCGTCGAGAACCGCAGCCGGTGACGGTCCGTCGCCGGACGACTACCGCACCGCGTCGAGAATCATGCGCTCTTCGACCTTGTCGACCTCCTCCAACACGTCGCCCACGGCGTCGATGTTGGCACTGATGGAGGTGATTCCCTTGCGGACGAGGAAGTCGACCATCTCGGGGTGAGAGCCGGCCTGCCCGCAGATGCTCGTGTCGACGTCCGCCTCGCGACAGCTCTCGATCGTGTCGCCGATCAGTTCGAGCACCGCCGGGTGGAGTTCGTCGAACCGATCCGAGACGTGTTCGTTGTTGCGGTCCACCGCGAGCGTGTACTGGGTCAGGTCGTTCGTCCCGAAGGAGACGAAGTCGACACCTTCGTCGACGATGCCGTCGATGCCGATGGCGCTCGCGGGCGTCTCGATCATCACGCCCCACTCGCGTTTCTCGGGGTCGATGCCGACCGCGTCCATGTGCGCCCGGGCGCTCGCCACGTCGTCGCCGTCGTTGACGAGGGGGAACATGAGTTCGAGGTTCTCGTAGCCCATCTCGTACAGACGACGGAAGGCCTCGAGTTCGTGTTCGAACACCTCGGGTCGGTCGAGGCTGCGACGGATGCCGCGGTAGCCGAGCATCGGGTTGTGTTCGTGTGGTTCCTCGTCACCACCTTCGAGTTGCCGGAACTCGTCGGTCGGTGCGTCGAGGGTGCGCACCCGAACGGGTCGGGGGTAGAACGCCTCGGCGACCTTGCGGACGCCGTCCATGAGTTCCTCGACGTATGCGTCGGAGCCCTCGTCCCGGATGAACCGCTCGGGCGTCTTGCCGAGCGAGAGGACGAGATGTTCGATCCGCAGGAGTCCGACCCCGTCGGCACCCGTCGCCGCCGCGCGCTCGGCGGCCTCGGGGATGGAGACGTTCACCTTGACCTCGGTGGCCGTCACGGGTTTGGGCTTCGACGACGGCGCCGGCTCGTCGTCGGTGCCCGGGTTCGCCGTGGGCGTCGCCTCCTCGGCCACCGTGCGACCCTCCCGGACCGTCCCCATCTCGCCGTCGACGGTGACGACCTGCCCGTCTTCGAGAACTCGGGTGGCGCTGCCCGCACCGACGACGGCCGGCACGCCGAGTTCGCGGGAGACGATGGCCGCGTGGGAGGTCATCCCACCCTCGTCGGTGACGATGGCGGCCGCGCGCTTCATCGCCGGCACCATGTCGGGCATCGTCATCTCCGTGACGATGACGTCACCCTGGCTCACTTGATCCAAGTGGTCGAGTTTCGTGACGATCCGGACGGTTCCGCTCACCGTGCCCGGACTCGCACCGAGGCCGGCGACCAGTTGGTCGCCCTCGCCCTCGGCGTCGTCACCCTCGTCTTCGGCCTCGCTGCCGGAGTCCTCGATGGTCGTGATCGGACGGGACTGGAGCATGTACACCTCGCCGCCGGCAACGGCCCACTCCACGTCCTGCGGGTCGCCGTAGTGATCCTCGACTCGCTCGCCGAGTTCCACCAGGCGTTCGATTTCGGCGTCCGTGAGCACGCGCTGATCCCGCTTGTCCTCGGACACCTCGCGCTCGACGGTCTCGCCGGTCTCCTCGTCCTTGACGTGCATCACCTTCTTGGTGGCGATGGTCGCCTGTTCGACCTCGCTCGTCGTCCGATCGACGACGTAGTTGTCGGGGGAGACAGCCCCGGAGACGACCGCTTCACCCAGTCCCCACGCCGCCTCGATGATGATCCGCGGGTCGCCGGTCGAGGGATGACTCGTGAACATCACGCCGCTCTTCTCGGCGTCGACCATCGTCTGGACGACGACGGCGATGTCCACCTCGTCGTGCGGGAAGCCCTTCTGGTTCCGGTAGTAGATGGCACGCTGGGAGAACAGCGACGCCCAGCACTCCTTGACCCGTTCGATGAGGTCCGTCTCGGTGACGTTCAGGAACGTCTCCTGTTGCCCGGCGAAGGAGGCGTCGGGGAGGTCCTCCGCAGTGGCCGAGGAGCGAACCGCGACGAACGCTTCGCCGTCACCCATCGAACGGTAGGCGTCGAGGATCTCCTCGCGTACCGCCTCGGGAACGTCCGTCTCCATGATGAGTTCGTGGGCGCGTTCGTGCCCCGCCGCGAGCGCCGCCGAGTCCTCGCTGTCGACATCGACGGCCTCGAACAGTTCCTCGTCGATGCCGGCCTCCTCGATGAACGTCCGGTAGGTGCCGGCGGTTACGACGAATCCCGGCGGAACGGGCAACCCAGCTCCCGTGAGTTCGCCGAGCGAAGCCGCCTTCCCACCGACCGTCCCCAGATCGGTAGACCGCACGTCCTCCAGCCAAGCTACAGCCATTTCGTACGCGCAAATCCCACCAGTGGCATAAAGAAGGTTTCGAAGCGCGCAACTACGGCCGTAGCGTGGGTTCCAGTCACACGCGCATATCGAGGTATAGAGGGCTTCTATCGGCAGTTTACGAATACCCCCCTCGCAGTCGTGCGGTCCGGACGGTGCCGAGCGGTCATACGGACTGGGGTCCGCCATGTTCGGCCGTCACCGCCTCCGTGGTCGGCGACGGCTTGGACACAGTTACAACGATCCGTCTCAGGCCTCCAGGATGTCGTCCTCGTCGGCCGGGGGGACGGCGAGCGAGCCGTCGAGTGCCGTCACCGCGCGCCCGCCCACGCGGACCTCCTCGCCCACCCGCACCCGAACCACGCCCGGCCGGTCGACGAAGTGGCCCTGTTCGAACCGCATCTCGTCCGGCAGGTCGTCGAAGGCGTCGACCGTCCGGAGGTAGGCCCCACAGGCACCGCCCGCGGTGCCCGTCACGGGGTCCTCGGGGACACCGGCGCCGGGGGCGAACATCCGCGCGTGAAGCGTCGACGCGGCGTCGAGAGCGTCGAACGTGAACGCGTAGACGCCGGTGGCGCCGTAGTCGGCCGCCAGCTCCGCGACGGCGTCCATCTCGGGATCAGCGTTCCCGAGGTGTTCGAGGAAGTTCACCGGAATCATCAGGAACGGGAGCCCGGTCGAGGCGACGGCGGCGGGCAGGTCCGCACCCACGTCCCGGAGCGCCGCCGGATCGATACCGAGCGCCTCGCCGGCGCGGTCGTGATCCAGGTCGACGAGTTCGACCGCCGGATCGTCCTGGGTCATCCACGCGACGCCCTCGTCGGTCACCTCGACGTCGAGGACGCCGACGTTCGTCCGGAGCGACCCCTCGCCCGCGTCCAGCGCACCCTCCCCGTGGAGGAAGGCCAGACCCGCGACAGTCGCGTGGCCACAGAGGTCGACCTCCTGGGTCGGTGTGAAGTAGCGAATCCGGCGGTCCACGTCCGCGTCCGCGTCGTCGGTGAGAAAGGCCGTCTCGCTGGCCGACAGTTCGCGGGCGATCCGTCCCATCTGGTCGTCGGTGAGGCCCGCGGCGTCGGGGACGACGCCCGCCGCGTTGCCGGCGAGCGGTTCGTCCGTGAAGGCGTCGATCAGGAGCGTCCGGCGCGTGTCCATGCCACCGACGTGGGCCGGGGGCGACAAAAGGCGTTGGGGGGCTTCGCGGGTCGTGTTCAGATACGCAGGCAAAACTGGGAGTACCTCGAACGGCCCCCTTTCAGTCCCGCCCGGATCGGCTGGCCAATCAGCCGCCGTCGGGCCGAATTGAAAGGGGCGACTCCAGCGAGGCGGGGCGTTCGAGGTGTCTTCAGCGGAAGCGTTCTACGCTGAACAGTGCCCCGCCGCGTCCCGTAAACCCTTACCCGACGCGCGTGGGAGTCGTGGCCATGAGCGACCTCCCGGACGACTTCACCTGCACGATCACCAACTGGGAGTACATCTACGGCCTCTGCCGCGACGTCGCCGACGAGGTTCGGGACGCGGCGTTCGACCCCGACGTGATCGTCGCCCTCGCCCGTGGTGGCTGGTTCGCTGGCCGGTGTTGTTGCGATTTCCTCGGTCTCGACGACCTCACCAGCCTGAAGATGGAACACTACGTCGGCACCGCGGCGAAGGGCGCCGATCCCGAGGTGCGCTACCCGATGCCCGAGGGGAGCGTCGAGGGCAAGGACGTGCTGATCGTCGACGACATCGCCGACACCGGCGAATCGCTCCGCCACGCCCACGAGTACGTCGCGAGCCGCGACCCCGACGAGGTGCGGACGGCCACCCTCCAACTGCTCTCGACCAGCGAGTTCGACCCCGACTTCGTCGGCGAGCGACTCGACGAGTGGGCGTGGATCGTCTACCCCTGGAACTTCATCGAGGACATGATCGACCTGATCGAGGGAGTCATGCAGCGGGCGGACGACGAGACGTTCGAGCGAGCGGACATCCGCGGCTACCTCGCCGACGACCACGACGTGCAGCGCATCGAGATGGAGATTGCCCAGCCCGACCGACTCGACGAGGTGCTCGCGGAGATGGAGCGCCGCGACGTCGTCGACTCGACGGGGGACGCCTGGCGACTGGCGTAGCGTGTCCCGAACCCCCCACGCGGCGCCGTCGCGAACCCGTGAGCGGTGCATGGGTGCCACACCGGAGGGCGTCGCGTGAGTTCGCTGCTCTCCATCTTCGCGACGGCCATCCTGCCCATCATCACTCTCGCGGGGGTGGGGATGGCTCTCGGCCGCCTCCACGACGTCAGCATCGACCCGCTCAACACCGTCACCGTGTACGTCCTCGTCCCGTCGCTCATCTTCCACAGCATCGCCACCGCGTCCCTCGGGGGGTCGACGCTCGCGCGCATCGGCGTCGCCACCGCGTCCTACATGGTCGCGATGGTCGTCATCGCGGAAGTCGTCGGCCGCCTCACGGGCGAATCCGAGCCCATCCTGAGTGCGCTCGTCCTCGTAAGCGCCTTCCCCAACTCCGGCAACTACGGCATCCCGCTCTCCGAGTTCGCCTTCGGAGCCGACGGCCGGAGCACGGCCGTCGTCTACCTGACCGTCCAGGCGGTTCTCCTCTACACCGGCGGCATCTACGTCGCCCAGCGAAGCGGCGGTACCCGTGGGTTGGGCGGCATGAAGCGTGCGCTCAAGATTCCACTGGTCTACGCCGTCGTCGCTGCGCTCCTCGCACGCTATTTCGGCGTCGTCCCACCCGCCGACGGCACCGCAATGGCGACACTGGAACTCGTCGGCAACGCCTCCATCCCCCTGATGCTCCTGATCCTCGGCATCCAACTCTCCGATACGGACTACGGCGCGGCGCTGTCCAGCGTGGGCAAGGCGACGGTCCTGAAGATGGGCGTCGCCCCCCTCGTCGGCGTCGGCATCGCCCTCCTCGTCGGCTTCCAGAACCCCACCGTCGCGCGCACGTTCGTCCTCGAGTGTGCGACGCCGGCCGCCATTACCCCACTCCTCCTCGTCGTCGAGTTCGGCGGTGAATCGGCCGGAAACGGACTCTCGGTCGCGGAGTACGTCAGCACCACCGTCCTCGTCACGACGATACTGAGCATCCCGATACTGACGGGCCTCATCGCCCTCCTGGAGTCGGGGCTCGTCGTCTGATAATTGGGCCGCGACGTTTAAATCACGCCCCCGATTCGTCCCGGACGAATGCGTCAGAGAGACGGTCTCGATTGGCTGCTCGTCGTCGTCGTCGCGATTCTGACGGCGATTCACATCCCCCCGTTCGACGTCGTCAAGCGCGAGACGGTCGAACTCGCCCACGAAACCGGCATCGCCGCCGTCGTCGACCTGTTGCTCGACGTGCGTGTCGCGGTCCTCCTCCTGGCGCTTCTCGGACTCGTCATCCTCCTGGTCGTCACCGACACCCTCCCCGCCCGGAAGTAGCCGAAGCGACGGTGCGATCCGATCACCGACCGCCTCGAATCCGACGGTCTCAGTCCGCGACGGCTTCGTCGCCGACCGCCTCGAACCCGACGGTCTCAGTCCGCGACGGCTTCGTCGCCGACCGCCTCGAACCCGACGGTCTCAGTCCGCGACGGCTTCGTCGCCGACCGTCGGCGCCGCCGGGTCGCGAATCCACAGATCGCCGAACAGGTCGTCCTGACGGAGTCGGATCTCCCCGCGGTGAGCCAGAAAGAGCAAGGCGAGGAAGGTGTCGACGGGAGCGCCGCCCGCGTCTCGAACCTCCGCGAACAACACCTCCGCGCGGCCGGCCTCGTAGTGGGTGCGTACGGTGTCGCGCACCGACTCGATGGTCGTCTCGATATCCTCGGTGTGAGTCGTGGCGGTCACGTCGCCCTCGGTCGGTTCGCCACCCTCCCGGAAGTCGTCCGCGGCGTGGTAGTCGAGGGTCTGTGTCCCCCGCTCGTACCCGTGGGGCGACCCCGAAGTGTCGTAAGAGCGGGACTCCTTCCACCACGAGTTGCGCTCCGCCTCGCGGAGTTCGCGCACGAGTTCGTCCAGCGTCTCCGGCGACCCACGGGCGTGTTTCCGCTCCAGACGCCGGTCGAGTTCCTCGTCCAGCGCGTCGATGGGGTCGTGACCGTCCATCGCCGCCGGGTCGCCGCCCTCCATCGCCACCTCCCACGGCTCCGGCTCCGGTTCCTCCGGGCCGTCGTCGAGGAGGACGTCACTTTTCATCCGCAACAGGACGCTCGCGTAGAACAGCGCCCGCCCCGACGTGCGGAGGTCCGTCTCGTCGAGACGGTCGAGAAAGGCGTCGGTCACCTCGACGATGTCGATGTCCCAGGGGTCGATGTCGCCGTCCTCCGCCAACTGGACCAGGAGTTCGACCGGTTCGACCTCGTCGTCGTCCGTCTGTGGGAGGTCCACGTCGCCCGGGAGGTGCTCAGTCATCCGCCGTCACCTCCGGTTCGGCGTCGTCGAGGCGGATGCCGGTCACCGCGCTCACGTTGTCACCCTGCATGGTGACGCCGATGGCTCGCTCCGAGCGATCCAGCAGCGCCGAGCGGTGGGAGACGACGACGAACTGCGCCTCGCCAGCCAGGTCGTCGACCATCTCGCCCACCCGTTCCGCGTTGGCGGCGTCGAGGAAGGCGTCCACCTCGTCCAGCGCGTAGAACGGTGCGGGGTTGTGCCGCTGGATGGCGAAGATGAACGCGAGGGCCGTCAGCGACTTCTCGCCGCCGCTCATGGCGTCGAGTCGCTGAATCGGTTTGTCGCCCGGCTGGGCTTTCATCGTCAGGCCGCCGTCGAACGGGTCGTCCTCGTTCTCCAAGTGGAGTTCGCCCGTCCCCGCCGAGAGGCGCTCGAAGATGTCCTGAAACTGTTCGTCGATGGCATCGAACGCCTCCATGAACGTCGCCTTCTTCTGGGACTCGTAGGACTCGATGCGCTCCTCGATGGCGTCGCGTTCGTCGACGAGCGTATCCCGGCGCTCCTGTAGGTCCGCGAGGGCGTCCTGTACCTCGTCGTACTCGTCGATAGCGAGCATGTTCACGGGCTCGAGCGCCGCCATCTCGGCGTCGAGGCGGTCGACGTTTTCCGCCACCTCGTCGTGGTCCGGAATCGCCTCGGGGTCGTAGTCACCGACCTCGCTCTCGAGTTCGTCGATTTCCCAGCGCAGGCGTTCGGCGTCGTCCGCCAGTTCCGAGAGCGCCGACTCCACCTCGCTCACCCGGTCGCGCTGGGCGTCCCGGGACTCCTTCGCGTCGCGGAGGTCGGACTGTAGCTCCCGACGCTCGGCTTTCAGATCCGCGAGTTCGGCCTCCAGATCCTCGATAGCCGCGCGCTTCTCCTCGAGGGTCTCCTCGTGAGACTCGATTTCCGCCTCGACGTCCTCGATCCGCTCTTCGGCCGCTGCCTTGCGGTTCTGGGCCGTCTCGATGGTGGCTTCGAGGTCGTCGATGGACTCCTCGGTGTACTCAACCTCCAGTTGCGTCTCGTTGAGGCGGGCGTCGAGGTCGTCCATCCGGCCGTCCAACTCCGCGATGTCGGCCTCGATTGCCTCCTTGCGCTCGGTGAGTTCGGGCACGCGGGAGTCCGCAAGTTCCGACTCCAACTCCGCGATATCGGTCTCGATCTCCTCGATGTCGCCGTCGAGCGCCGCGATGCGATCCTCGTGGTCGCTCATCTTCGCGTCCACTTCCTCACGCTCCGCGCGAAGGTCGTCGAGTTCGGCTTCCAACGCCTCGATTTCGTCTTCGGTCGCCGCGATGTCGGCGTCGACGTCCTCGATGTCGCTCTCGACCTCGCGAATCCGGTCCGCCGCGTCGGCCTTGCGGTCCCGGGCGTCGTCGAGTCGCGACTCCACGTCCCGGATTTCCTCGCGAACCGCCCGCCGGTCGTCCTCCAGCGAGCCGATTTCCTCGGCGAGTCGTTCGAGTTTCCCCTTCCCACTCTTGGTGAAGGAGTACCGCGACCCGCCGCCGGAGCCCCCCGTCATCGCGCCGCTCTTCTCGACTAAGTCGCCGTCGAGAGTCACCATCCGGTAGTCCCCCATGAACTCCCGGGCGGTGTCCATGTCCTCGACGACGAGCGTCGATCCGAGAACGTAAGAGAAGACGCCTGCGTAGCGGTCGTCGTAGTCGACGAGGTTACGCGCGAAGTCGACGACGCCCGAGTGGGACGGCTTCCGCGGCAGCCCCCGGCGGTCCATCTCGGTGATCGGGAGGAAGGTCGCCCGTCCCGCCGACCGAGATTTGAGGTAGTCGATACAGGTCGATCCGACGCCGTCGTCGTCGACGACGACGTTCGCCAGGCGGCCACCCGCGGCAGTCTCACAGGCGGTCGCGTACTCGGCGTCGACGCCGCCGAGCTGCCCGACGGCGCCGTGAACGCCGTCGATGCCGCCGTTCAGGACCGTCGTCACCGACCGCGGCCAGGAGTCGTCGCCGTCACGACTCGCCCGCGCTTCCAGTTCCGCGTACTCGTTCTGTTTCGCGCGCAGGTCGTCCTCGATGCCGTCGAGTTCGTCCCCCAGGTCGGCCTTCTCCGCACGCAACTCCTCGATGGCCGACTCGATTTTCTCGTGGTTCCGCTCCGCCCGGTCGAGTTCGCCGTGCAGGTCCGAGCGGTCGGCCTTCAGGTCCGGGATTCGCTCGTGGGCCGCCTCCAGTTCCGACTGCGCCTCGCTGATGCGGTTGGAGCGGCGACGAGCCTCGTCGAGCAGTCGGTCCTTCTCCCGCTGGGCGTCGTTGCGCTCGGTCTTTCTCTCCTCTAGTTCCTCCTTTCGCGCCGCGAGTTCCGACTTGAGTTCGTCGAAGGCGGTGTCGACGTTCTCGATTTCCGCTTCGACCTCGGCGAGTTCCGCCTCCTTCCCCTCGATGTCGCTTTTGACCGACGCCTTCTCCACCTTGATCGAGCGCTGCTCGCTCTCCAAGTCGTCGAGTTTCTCGGTCTTCCGGTCGAGCGTAACGAAGGCCTCGCGGCGTTCCTGCTCCGCGTCCTCGATTTTCTCCTCCTGATTCTCGATCGTCGCTTCGAGGCGCCCGATGTCGCCTTTGATCTCCTCGATTTCGCCTTTGATCCGGAGCTGTTCGTCCTCACCCTTCCGCTCGATTTCGCGGGTGAGGTCGTCGAGTTCGTCCTCCAACTCCGCGACGGTGCCCTCCCGTTCCGCCAGAGTCTCCCGCCGGTCGGCGAGTGCCTGCTCTTTCGCCTCGATGCGTGCCTCGGTGCGTTCGAGCGACGCCCGCTTGTCCTCCAGTTCGGCCGCCTTCAGATACCCCTCGTACTCCTCCTTTTCCTCGCGGAGCGACTGGTATTCGAGGGCCGTCTCGCGTTCGTCTTCGAGTTGGCCGAGTCGGTCCTCCTTCTCTTCGATCCGGAGGTCAGCCTCGTCGATTCGCTCCTCGACGACGTCGAGTTCCTCGAAGGCGTCCTCTTTTTTCGCGTCGAACTCCGCGACGCCCGCGATTTCGTCGATGATGCCGCGCCGTTGCCCGGCGGACATATTGATGATCTCGGTCACGTCGCCCTGCATGACGACGTTGTACCCCTCCGGCGTCACGCCCGCCTGCGCCAGCAGGTCGCGAATGTCCGAGAGGTTGACCGACCGCCCGTTGAGGTAGTAGTAGGAGTAGTAGTTGTCCTCCGTCTCCTTGACCCGGCGCTTGACCGAAATTTCGTCCACGTCGCCCACGTCCTCGGTGCCGGCGGCGTTGACCACCTGCGAGCGGTCGAGGGTGCCGTCGCCGTTGTCGAGGACGACGGTGACGCTAGCTTCACGGGGGCCGGACCGGTCAGCGTCGTCCTCGTGACCGGGGTTGTAGATGAGGTCGGTCAGTTTCTCCGCACGGATGCCGCGTGTACGCGCGAGGCCGAGCGCGAAGAGGACGCCGTCGATGATGTTGCTCTTGCCGGAGCCGTTGGGGCCGGTGATGACGGTGAAGTCCTCGTAGAACGGGATGCGCGTCTTCCGGCCGAAGCTCTTGAAGTCGTCGAGGACCAGCTCGGAGATGTGCATGAGGGGTGGTGACCCCGGTCAGGCGACGATGATGTCGTTTCCGTCCGAATCGGAACCGTCGTCTTCCGCCTCGGTCTCCGCGTCCTCCGCGTCCTCCGCGGCGTCGGCGTCCTCGGCCGCCGGCTCCTCGGCGACGTCCGGCGCGGACTCGTCGGCGTCGGACTCCCGACGCTCGGGGGCCCGCGTGTGTTCGACGCCCTCGTCGGTCTCGAGTTGTCGGAGTCGTTCCCGAGTCTCGACCAGTTCCTCCGTGAGACCGTCGACGGCGGCCTGCAGTTCCGCGACCTGCGATTCGAGCTCCTCCACCCTGTTGCTCATGCACCTATCAGGCGTCCCCGGACGTATAAATGTACGTCAGACATCCACACTGTCGGCCGGTTCCCAGCGGTCGCACGCGGCGTTCGGTGCGAGCGATCGGCGCGGCGTGTGACGGCACCGCACGCCAAACCGCCGAGCCTTAGTGGTCGCAGCAGCGAGCCATCGGTATGCGCCACGTCGGACTGAAAGCTCGAATGGCGGTCGTCGGGTCGATACTCTTCGCGTTCTACGCCGTCGCCGCCGTCGTCGTGATGGGCGTCTTCGACTGGCCGCTCGCGCTCGTGCTCCTGGGGAGCGTCGCCTTCGTCGCCGTCCAGTACAAACTCGGCAAGTGGATGGCGCTTCGCAGTGTCGGCGCCGAGGACCTCCCCGAGGATCGCTATCCGGACATCCACCGCCGCGTCGAGTCGCTCTCGCGCGACATGGGCATCGAGAAGCCCCGGCTCATGATCGCCCGGATGGGCGTCCCCAACGCCTTCGCCGTCGGGCGGAAGGGTGCCGGCACCGTCGTCGTGAGTCAGGAACTCCTCCGCCAGCTCGAACCCGACGAGGTGGAGGGAGTGTTGGCCCACGAACTCGCTCACATCCGCAACCGTGACGTGGTGATGATGGTGCTCGGCCAAGGTGTCGCCTCCATCGTCGCCATCGTCGCCCAGTGGGTCGTCCTGCTGACCGGCGACAACGACATCGCGGACTTCTTCCTCGCCATCGTCGTCGGCCAGCTCACGCAGATGCTGGTGATGCTTTTCGTCTTCGCCATCTCGCGGTACCGCGAGTACGTCGCCGACGCCGACGCGGCCGCGGAAATCGGGAGCGGCGAACCGCTCGCCAGCGCGCTGGAGAAGATCAGCCGGAGCGCCGACCGCCGGCAGGACGCCGGAGTGGACGAGCAGGTGAACGCGCTCTGTATCTTCGGCGACGGCGAAGGACTCGCCCGCCTGATCGCCACCCACCCGCCGGTCGAAAAACGGATCGAGCGCCTGCGGAGCTGATGGCCGACCTCCGGACGCTCCTCGCGGCGGGACTCGGCGTCCTCCTCGGGATCATCTGTCTGCTCGCCCCCGACGCAGTGGTTCGGGGCCACACCGTCGGCCGCCGTCCACACGACCGGAGCGGCGAGTACGGGACCGACGCCACGGCGCCCGACCGCTACCGCCTCCTGGTTCGGGCCGTCGGCGTCGGCTGCCTGCTCGCCGGCGGCTACTTCGGCTACGTCGCGCTGGCCTGATACGGAGTGCAGTAACTGTGTCCCGGTCGTCGCGGAGACGGGGACGCCGGCCGGAAGCGACTCACCACAGTCGGTAGACTCACCGCTCGGCGTCGCGCCGAACCCGGTCGAAGAGGGGACGCAGCGTGGCGACGGTGTCGTCGTCGTGGGCGTCCGCGTGGAGATGGAAATGCGCCGTTATCTCGGTCCGATCGACGTGGCTGACGAGCGTGTGGAGAAACTGGTACACCTCCTCGAGCGGGGCGTACTGCAACAGGACCGTCAGCGACTGAAAACAGAGGAGGGTCGACTCGGCGTCGTGGGTCTCCAACACGTCCGTCAGCGTGACGCCCATGTCGGTGAGGTTGCCGGTCGAGGAGACGGTCCGGACGGAGACGTCGGTCGCCGGCCACGATTCGACGGCGAGGCGAACCGCCGGATCGCCGGCGGTCCACGACGCGGTGTCGTCGACGACGAACGTCGCTCGCTCCGCCTCGACGTCGGCCGACGACTGCCAGTCGTCGAGCCACCGGATCGGCGAGCCGGCCAAGGCGACGACCACGACCGTCGAGATCCCGGATCTGGGCGTCGCGTGCGTACACTGCCGTGCCCCGACTGTCGTCGCCGAGTCGGTCAGATGGAGGGTGTTCGCGGGGGAGTCGTGGGGCGGGATACCATCACCTCCACGGGCGGTAGGCCCCACTGTCGGAAAACTGCTGTGGCGACCGGATTCGCCGACGGGATGGTGGTCACGTCACCGCAGTCGTCCCACGGCACCGAGACCGAGGACGAGGACGGCCGCGGCCGGCGCGAGCGGGACGTCGAACGGTCCGACGAACGGGACCGGCACGATGATCGAGGCGCCGAGAATCGACGGAATCGGTATCGTCACGCCGATCAGCGGGACGGTCACGCCGCCGGACTCGGGCGCCGGCGTCGGGGTGGGTGTCGGTGTCGGCGGCGTTTCCGTGGCCGCTGGCGTCGGGGTCGGGGTCGGCGTCTCCGTGGCGGCCGGCGTCGGCGTCTCGACCGTCAGCGTCCGGTCGAGCGAGGTGACGTGTTCGGTGCCGGAGGAGTCGATGACACGCAGTCTCACGATCGCGGTCCGACCCTCGGGAGCGTCGAGGTGGCGCTCGAAGGGGAGATCGGTCACGATGTCACCGTCGTGGAGCGAGACGATGTCCACCACCTCGCCGGTCTCGGGATCGACCGTCTCGACGCTCGCGGCGACGATTTCGCCGTCGGTCGTCACCCCCCTGGCGACGACCGTACTCCCGTTGACGTAGCGGGTGCCACCACGGTCGAAGCGGAGTTCGGGCGCGACGGTTCGACGGACGGTCACGGTTCGTTCGACCGCGTTCCCCGCCGTGTCGACGGCGGTGAGGCTCACGGCAGTGACGCCGGGGTGGACGGTCACGTTCGAGTCGAAGGTCGACCGCTGACGGGCGGGAGTCGGGCGGTCGATGGTCGGCCGGAGTAGATACGACGTCTCGGAGGCGTCCTCGGGACTGATCGAGATGCTCCGTAGCTGTCCGTTGTCGGTCGCACGCCCTCGAATCCGGAGGGTGTCGGGCGACTGTCGAACCGCCGAGAGGTTCGCGAGCGTCGGCGGTGCGGTGTCCTGAACCGTGATCTGTACGCGGTGTTTCCGGGCGTGACCGAGTTCGTCGTAGTACCACGCAGTCACGTTGTTCGTCCCCATACCGAGGAAGATGGGCTGTTCGAACGAGCCGTTGAGGTCCGACGCGGTGTACGTCTCGCGGTCGACCCTGGTGTTGGACCCCACGTCGTACTCGACTTCGCGGACGATGCGGAGGTGGGAGACGCCGGTCACGTCGGTGAACTCGCCAGCGAGACTGATCCGCGAGCGGTTCACGGTCGCCGTCTCGGGCGGCGGCGCGTAGGTATCCGTCTCGAACGGAGCGGTGTACGCGACGTACGGCCGTTCGGCGTCTTTCGTCACCGTCACCTCGTGGGTGGTGACGCCGTCGGTTTTCACCACGACCGTCAGGGTGTGCTCGCCGCTCGCGAGGTCCAGATCGAACGACTCGTCGAGCGAAGTGCTGTTCGGCGTGTAGCGTCGCTCGGTCGTCCCGTCGAGACGCACGGAGACGACCCGGATCGGCCGGTCCGCGTCGACGGTGACGTCGACGGTCGGATCGGTCTCGATCAGAGTGGCGTTGCCGTCGGCGACCGTCGTCCCGTCGACGGTGACCGTGATCGCCGGAGTCGTTGCGCCGACGACACCCGCGTCGGGGGCGAGTCCGGCGACGCCGGCGACGACGACCAGCGTAGCGAACACGAGGCGGCCGGCGGTCGACTCCATTGAAGACTCTCGTCGGAGGCGTTGGGACCCTGCGGTTTCAACGTGCCGTTCGTGTTCTCAGACGTGAGAATCGGCGGCGCCGCTGTCCGGAGTTGATCACGCAAAAATCGTGTGAGTGTACGAGAAGTACCGTCGTCGCCTTACAGGCGAACGACGTTGGTCGCGCGGGGACCCTTGGGAGAGTCCTCGATCTCGAATTCGAGTTCCTGTCCTTCTTCGAGGTCCGGGCCGCCCACGTCTTCCATGTGGAAGAACACGTCGTCGTCCGCGTCCTCAGTCTCGATAAAGCCGTAACCGCCAGTGTCGTTGAAGAAATCAACCGTACCAGTTGCCATTGCAATTACTCAGAGGCCCCCTCAACTCATAAGACTTCCGTGAGTGGCCCACTCATGCCACGGCCGGGAGGAGCGGAACCGAAGGATTGGTTATCGGGGGGACGTACAACGTCGACAGAGACTTGGTAGACGTCGCGCCGTACACCGTCGCTTACGCGCTGCTCTTCGCGGCGGCGGCCGCTGGCTGTGGTGCCGCCGCCGTCCGCGCCCGGCGGATCGAAGACGCCGAAACCCGTCGCGGACTCGTGGTTCTCCTCGCCACGAGTGGCATCTGGGCCGCCAGCCACGCCGGGCTACTGCTGTTGCCCACCCGGGACCTGAAAACCGCCGTCTACCTGATCGGCCTCATTCTCGGGTTCAGCACCGTCTTCGCGTGGCTCTACTTCTGCTCGGCGTACACCGGGCGGAACTACCACCGGCGACCGGGCTTTCGTCGCGCGGCCATCGCCCTGTATCTCGCCGTCGTCGTGGTGAAAATCACGAATCCGATCCACCACCTCTACTTCACCACCGCGTTCGTCGCGTCGCCGTTTCCCCACCTGGCGATTCGACAGGGACTGTTTCACTGGATCGTGACGGGGCTCTCCTACACGCTCGCGGCCGTTGGTATGTTCACCCTGTTCGAGGCCTTCGGCGACGCCGACTACGACGCGCGGTCCCTCGGGGTTCTGGTCGCGCTCTCGGGGGCTCCGGTCGTTCTCGACATCGTCGGCTACGCGACGCCACTGTTGATCGATATGATCCACGCACCGCTCGGGGTGGCGGCGTTCGCCGTCGGGGTCCTGTTCGCCTTCGAGAACCGCTTTTTCGCCGTCCAGCTCACCGATGGCGTCGAGGGAGCGACCATCTTCCTCGACGACGACCGGCGGATTCGCGAGTTCAACGGCGCAGCCCGACGGCTGTTTCCCGATCTCGACGACGCGATCGGCGACTCGCTCGACGCACTCCCGGCGGTGGCCGACGCTCTCGCGGACGGCCGCGGCGTCGTCGACGTCCGCATCGACGGGGACGCCCGCCACTACGTCGTGAGCGAGAACGCCTTCGAAATCGGTCAGGGATCGCTCTCCCGGATCGTCGTCTTCTCCGACGTGACCCGAATCGAGCGCCACCGCCGCGAACTGGAGCGCCACGACCGACAACTGGAGGACCTCTCGGAGGGGATGCGCCACGAACTCCGGAACGCGGTGACGATCATCCGCGGCAACGTACGCTGGGCGGTCGAACAACTCGAAGACGGCGGGGTCGACGAGGCCCGAGAGGCACTCCGGACGGCCACCGACACGACCGACCGGACCACCCGACTGATGAACGACTTCGCGACGCTCGCCCAGTACGGCCAGACGATGGCCGACCCCATCACGGTCGACGTCGGCGGGGCCGCCCGGTCGGCCTGGGGGAACGTCGACGGTGACGCGACCCTCTCGGTCCGGAACGAGTCGTCGGTCGAGGCCGACCCGGCCCGTTTCGGGACGCTCCTCGAGCGTACGTTCGAGTTCCTCGTCGAGAACGGGGCGACGACGGTGACGGTCGCCCGCTCGGACGGCGACCTGACGATCACCGGCGACGGCGACCCGCCGACGGGTGATCCCGAGACGTACTTCGACTACGGCGACGCGGCGGCACACGAGTCGGTCGGTACCGCCCTCCCGCTGGTCAGGACGCTCGCACAGGTCCACGGCTGGGAGGCGACCATCGACACCGACTACCGCGACGGGGTTCGCCTCGTCCTCACGTCCGTCGCGGCGACCGGCGTCGAGACCGGAGCCGACTGAGTTCGGAACCGTGGATCGGTCCCCCGCCGACGAATGGGATACGATTTTGACGGAGGACGTTCAGTTGACACGTATGTCCGACCGGCTCGACTCGACGACGCTCGTCCAGCGGCTCACCCTGCTCGGTGTCGCACAGCTGTCAGATTCGGGGCGGACGCCGGCCCACGCCGGGGAAATCACCCGAATCTGTGCCGAGGAGGCTACCGCCGTCGACGGCGACGTGGTGGGGACCGTCTCCGAAGCCGACGTGACGCGCGCGCTGAACGAACTGGACGCCGACGGCCACGTGATGACGGCGGACGAAGGGGAGCGGTCACCCGTCGGCAAGGGACGGCCGGCCTACGAACTCGCCCACTCGGCGACGGCGCTGGTCGACGCCTTCGACGACGACGACCGACTGCAAGCGGTCGTCGACCGCCTGGACTACTCGAGGACGTAGCCGAACGCCCGTCTGGCGTTCCGGCCGGCCGCCGTGGCGCTCACACGCCGGGTCGTCCCGACGCGCTCGACGGTGACGAACTCGCGTTCCCGGAGCGGATCGACGACGTGCCGGCGAAGTCGTGCGTAAGCCTGTTTCGTTGGCTTGCCCGACGCGTCGAACGGCCGGTCGCAGTCACGGACGAACGGCAGGTCACGGTCGGCACCGAAGCGGATCAGCTCCTTTTTCGAACACGCGCCCTCGGCGAGGCGAGCCAGCACGGCGATCTGTTGGCGATCCGGGCGATCCATCGGGTACGTCGGCAGGTCGATGGCGAGTTCCATGCCGTACCCCACCGGCTCCGTCCCCGAGGCGTAGCGCTCGGCGCGGACGTAGTAGGGACGGGCGGCACCGGTCACCATGCACGCGATCATGCCGCCGATGGCGGTGATCTTACTCCCCGTCGCGAGGTTCACGTACACCTCGTTGGCCACGTCGTCCTCGTCGTCGGGGGCCGACTCGCGGGTCGCGATTTCGGCGACCACCGCGATGGAGTCGTAGAGGTCGAACAGGTCGCAGTCGCGCCGGTCGACGTCGACGCCGGCCGCATCGAGGTCCGCGACGACGTCGTCGTGATACGCCGGACGCTCGATGTCGTCGGCGATCCAGTCGAGTAGGATCACCCGGTCGGCGCGGTACTCCACCGCCGGTTCGACGATCCGGTCGTGTTCGAACCCCAGCGGCATCACGTGGACGCGTTCGGCGACGTTCATTCGCTCGCCCCGTCGCACCGGGGCGGGTTCTAAGTAACGGTCGTAACGTGAGTAACGTCAAAATACCCAACTACCCACGCCCGCGAGTCGTGGGTGTACACCGTCCTGCGGTGTACGGGGGAGCGAACCGGACCGTCGCGGGACGGCCGGACGGTGCGTCACGGGGCGGTCACGGGGTGCCTCGACCGCTCGCGCGGTACCCACAGGGGGGAGACCGTCCCGTGGCGCACGCGGTATCCGTCCCGCGACGGGCGGGTGGGGATCAGGACCGGGGCGCGAGCGCCGCCGCCCCGGCGAAGTCGCCGTCGTACGCCCGGCCGATGCCGAGCAGTCGGTTGTACTTGGCGAGGCGTTCGGACCGGGCGAGCGACCCGATCTTGATCTGCCCGGCGTCGAGGGCGACGGCGAGGTCGGCGATGGTCGAATCGCAGGTCTCACCGGAGCGAGCGGACACGACGGGCGCCCAGTCGGCCGCCTGCGCGCGTTCGAGGACGCGTCGTGTCCGGGTGATCGTCCCTGCCTGATTGGGCTTGATCAGGGCGGCGTTGGCGGCGCCGACGTCGACAGCCCGGTCCAGACGGGCGGCGTCCGTCGCCAACAGGTCGTCGCCGAGCACCTGCACCCGGTCACCGACGCGGTCGACGAGTCGCTCCCAGCCTCGCCAGTCGTCCTCGGCGAGGGGGTCCTCGACGGAGCGGACGGGGTGGGCGTCGATCCAATCGACCACGCGGTCGACCATCGCCTCGCGGTCCAGACGGTCTCCGGCGAGGGCGTACCGTTCGTGGGTGGGGTCGTAGAAGTGCGTCGCCGCCACGTCGACGGCGAAGACTACCTCGTCGCCCGGCGCGTAGCCGGCGTCGCGGACGGCGGCGGTCAGCAACTCGAAGGCGGCGTCCGCGTCGGCGGTCGGCGGAACGAACCCGCCTTCGTCGGCAACCGAAGGCGGATGGTCGCCGTCGCCGATTCGCCTGCCCGCCGCCCGCCGCACCGCCCACGCCATCTCCAGTGCCTCTGGGTACGTCCCCGCACCCGTCGGCACGACGAGGAAATCCTGGATCGGCAGGTCGGCCGCCGCGTGGAGGCCCCCGCTCAACACGTTGATCATGGGGATGGGGAGGTCGCCGGGGCCGGCGTCGGGAGCGAGCGAGTCGTAGAGCGGTCGTCCGGTCGCCGCGGCGGCGGCGTGAGCGACGGCGCCGGAGACGCCGAGGACGGCGTTGGCGCCCAGACGGGACAGGTTCTCGGTCCCGTCGCGGTCGACGAGGGCCTCGTCGATTCCCCGCTGATCCGCCACCGGGCGGCCGACGACCACGGGTGCGAGGTCCTCGCGGACCGCCGCGACGGCGTCGCGGACGCCGCGGCCGCCGTAGCGGTCGTCGCCGTCGCGACGTTCGACCGCCTCGTGCGCGCCGGTACTCGCCCCCGCCGGGACGGTGAACGTTCCCGCGCCGTCGGCCGTCTCGACCCGGACACGAACGGTGGGATCGCCCCGCGAGTCGAGCACCTCCCACGCGTCGACGCCCTCGACGTCGGTCACAGCGCCGACGCCTCCTCGCGGGCCAGCGCCGCGAATGCGGACAGGGTCTCGGCGTCGCCGCGGAGCGTCCGCTTCGCCACCCGGCGGAGGGCGTCGGCGACCGCCTCGCGGTCGACGTACTCGACGGGCGACTTGCCGTCGACGCGGGCGAGCATCAACACCGCGAGTTCCGCCACCGTCTCGCGCTCGACGTCCCAGCCGACCGCGGCGTCGTAGGCGTCCCAGAACCGGTCGGCCGCGTCGGCGTAGGCCGCGTGCTGGCCGTGGTTGTAGATGGACTTGATATACAGGTGGTTGAGCATGAACGCGGTGTCGAAGGCGGGGTCGCCCCAGTGGGCCACCTCGAAGTCGAGGATCCAGGGGACGGTCGCGTCGGCTCGGTCGACGAGAACGTTCTTCGGGCTGTAGTCACCGTGAACGAGGGTTCGAGAGGTGTCCAAGACGCGGTCGATCTCCGCCCGAATCGCGTCGGCCACGTCGGGATGACGCCGCGCCGTGGCGCGGTGGTAGGGGTCGACGCGCAGCTGGTCGAAGGGGCGTTTGTCGGCGAACGTCTCGCGGACCTCGGAGTCGTCGGCCGTCGCGTCGTGGACGGCGCCGAGGACCGCACCGACGGCGGCCGCGACGTCGGCGTCGACCCGACCGTCGAGCAGTTCCGTCTTCCACATCGTCGCGCCCGCGGGCGCGCACTCGATGGCGACGACGTGGTCGTCCGTCTCGGTCACGACGCCGGGGACGCGGGCGTCCACGTCGGCCGCGGCGAGGATCGACTCGTAGGTTCGGATCGCCGCCGCCTCGTTGTGGACGCGGTCGACGTCCGCGGGCCAGTCGTCCTCGACGGCGAGGTTCGGGAGCGGGCGCTTCACGACGACGCAGTCGTCGTCCCACGTCACCTCGTAGACGTGATTCGAGACGCCGCCGCCGAGCGACCGCGCCGTCGCCTCGGCGTCGGCCGGGACGACCCCGTGGTGCCGGCAGTACTCGACCGCCACGTCGGTCGTGAACTCGGTGTCCTGGTCGGTCATTCGTCCGCGTCGAAACCCCCCGATCACTTCACGTTTGCTCCCCGTTCCGTCGTCCGACGGGACGGGACGCGTGCGGTTCGCGGCCGACTACAGGCCGGCGACGAACGTCCGGAGGTCCGCCTCGAACCGCTCCGGCGCCTCGAAAAAGGGCGAGTGACCGACCTCGGGGTACGTTTCGAGCGTCGCGTTCCGGAACAACTCGACGTGCTTGCGGGCGGCGGCCGGTCCGACGACGGCGTCCTCCTCGCCGTGGATCAGGAGGACGGGCGTCTCGACGTCCGGAAGCGTCGCCTCGTGGTCGACGGTCCGCCCCTGGAGGGCCGCGCGGACGTGCGGCGGCACCGCGGCGTTGTAGCCGAGCGCCCGGTACCGCGCCGCGTCGTCCAGGTCGTGCTCGACACAGAGCCGGACGAACGAATCGAGCGCCGCGACGCTTCGCTCGGCGTCCGTCGACTCCAGCCCCGGCCCGAGGGCAACGAACTCCTCGCCCGCGAATCGGTCGGCGTCCGACGTGCCTTTCTCCGTGATGGCACCGACGAGGACGACGCCGCCGAGGGCGCCGTCGCCGTGGGTGGCGAGGTAGTCCGAGACGACGAGACCACCGTACGACCAACCGACGAGTACCGGATCGTCGAGCGCCAGTCCATCGATCACCGCCCGGACGTCGTCGGCCCACAGACGCGAGTCGGCGTAGGCGTCGCGCGGCGTTCCGGACGCCCCGTGCCCCCGGAGGTCCATCGCGACGAGGCGGAAGTCGTCGGCGAGTTCCGACTCGAACTGGGGCGTCCAGGCGAGCCGGCACTGGGAGAAGCCGTGGATCAACAGGAGCGGCCGACCGTCCGCCGGGCCGCGTTCCTCGACGTAGATCTCGACGCCGTCACCACCGGAGACCGTCCGTGTGCGCATACCGGTCGCTCTCCGGCTGGGGACAAAAATCCCGGCCAGCCTGCTCCGGCCACACTACCCCTGCCAGGACCGGTAGAGGTCCCGCCCGACGACACCCAGGCCGAAGAAGCCGACGAGGGTCGTCGCGAGGTTACCGAGAACCGGGACGGCGGCGACGAGTGCCAGCACGAACGCACCGGCGCCGACGGCCGCCGCGTCGACGGCGTCGCCGGTCAGGAGCGCCCCGATCCAGCAGATGGTGACGGCGTTGCCGACGATGCCGAGGACGGCGAGAAACAGCAGTCCCGGGATGGTGATCAGGAGGCCGATGATCGTGAGCGCCACCAGCACCAGTCCGATGGGGACGGCGATGCCGACGAGGAGACCCCAGAGGAAGGCGCTTCCGGGGTCGTCACGGATGGCACCCACGGTCTTCCGGGCGTAGTCCGGTGCGAGAGCGACGAGTAAGCCGCCGAGGACGAGGTTGATGAGCAAGGCTACGCCGAAGCGGACGGCGAGACGGCTTCCGATGCCGAACTCGGACGGTATCGGGGACTGTGCAGCGACGGGTGCCGCGAGCGAGAGCGCGCCGGCGAGGACGGCGGCTGCGCTCCCGAAGCGGGTGAGCTGTCGGGTGGAGGGCATCCGGTCGCCGAGTCGGCGGGGAGGGACTAACCACTTGTGTCTCGTGACGAACGCGCGCCGTGTTCGCGGCGGTGCTGGCGGTGGATTCGACGGCTGGACGACAACCCTTTTTCGCCGTCCGCACGACCGGCCGGACGTATGACTCCCCGGAGACGCGTCGACGCGACGCCGGTCGGCCGAGGTGGATGACCCCCGCCACGTTCGCCCAACTGCTCGAGCAGTACGTCAGTCTCGGCATCTTCGTCGTCGGGGCGGCACTCGCGGGGTTCAGCTACCTCTCGTGGCGGCGGGAGCACGCACGCCGGATGCTCGTCGTGACCGTCGGGTACCTGCTGTTCGCGGTGTACGGACTGATCGTCTTCATGGAGAACGTCCTGCTCCCGTCCCGCTCGTACCCCGTCGTCGAGGTGCTCGAACACGGCGCGGCGCTGCTCATCCTCGCCGGCCTAGTCGTGTTCGTCGTCTTCGCCATCGTCCTCGTGTTCGTCCTCCCCGTAGCCGGACTGGGTTTCGACGACCGGCGTGAACTTCGGCTTGGGCGTGGGCACATCGTCGGCGACGGGTGTCGCCCCCGTGGCCGACGACGTGGCGTCGTCGCCGTCCGAAAGGGACGCGAAGCCGATGCCGGGGACGGCGAGGCCGAGGGCGACGAGGGCAGTCACCAGCGCACCGGCTAGGGCGAACGCCACGAGTCGATCGGTCGGAAGCGGGGAACGCACGGTCAGACACCTCCGGTGGCCGTCTCGATCGGCGAGCGATTCCGGCGGCGATGGTGGCAGTCGGAGCCATGACGTTCGCACCGAATCCGTCGGGACGGTAATGCGCTCGCGTCCGACCGTCGAATCGTTCGCGTGGGACGCGACCTATCCGGCCCGCCGCCCAGACGTCGCCGTGTCGTCCCCAACCGCAGTCGGTGGGTCGACGTGGAGCGGGGTAGTAATCCTCGTGAGTAACTACGCGCCCGGTCGCGAAAGTGCGTGCGATAGGCGCAAGCAAACGCGGCGATGACGGAACGCGCCGCGCCACTACCTTCGGGACTCTTCCGACTCGTTCGTGAGACCGGACGGAAACCGTGGCGACCCGCCGTCGAGACGTCGCCCATCCCGTCCGGAAACTCTCAGCTCACTCGAGGTCGAAGCGGTCGAGGCTCATCACTTTGTGCCACGTGTCAACGAAGTCCTGCACGAACTTCTCCTCCGCGTCGTCGCTTCCGTAGACTTCCGCGACGGCCCGAAGCCGGGAGTGCGAACCGAAGATGAGGTCGACGCGGGAGCCCTTCCACTCGAGCTCCCCCGTCTCACGGTCGTACCCCTCGAACACCTGTTCGGAGTCCGAGGACGGCTCCCACTCCGTGTCCATGCCGAGCAGGTTCACGAAGAAGTCGTTGGTCAGCGTCTCCGGCTGGTCGGTGAAGACGCCGAGGTCGGAGCTCTGGTAGTTCGCGTCCAGCGCTCGCATACCGCCGACCAGCACCGTCATTTCGGGCACCGTCAGGTTCAGCAGTTCCGACTTGTCCACCAGCAGTTCCTCCGCCGAGCGGTCGAGGTCGGCCGGGAGGTAGTTACGGAACCCGTCCGCCCTCGGCTTGAGCGCCTCGAACGATTCGACGTCGGTCTGTTCCTGGCTGGCGTCGACGCGTCCCGGCTCGAACGGAACTTCCACGTCGTAGCCGGCGTCCGCGGCCGCCTGCTCGACGGCCGCGTTGCCACCCAGGACGATCAGGTCGGCGAGCGAGACTCGCGTCCCGTCGGACCGCGAGCCGTTGAACTCCTCTTGAACCCCTTCGAGGGTGTCGAGGACCGTCTCCAGTTCCGCCGGTTCGTTCACTTCCCAGTTCTTCTGCGGTTCGAGGCGGATGCGGGCCCCGTTCGCGCCGCCGCGCTTGTCGCTGTCGCGGTAGGTCGACGCCGACGCCCAGGCCGTCTTGACCAACTGCGAAACCGACAGCTCCGAATCGAGGATCGCTTCTTTGAGTTCGGCGGCCTCTTCGTCCCCGATCAGGTCGTAGTCGGCGTCGGGGAGGGGATCCTGCCACAGCATTTCCTCGTCGGGAACCTCCGGGCCGAGGAACCGAGACGGCGGGCCCATATCGCGGTGGATCAGCTTGTACCACGCTTTCGCGAAGGTTTCCTGGAACTCACGCGGGTTCTCCTGGAAGCGCTCGAGGATCTCCCGGTAGTCCGGGTCCCGCTTCAGGGCGATGTCCGTCGTCAGCATCATCACGTCTTCGTGGTCCGACGGGTCCTGTACACCGGGGGCGGCGTCGTCCAGTTCGCCGTTCTCCGTGGTCCACTGCCAGGCGCCGCCGGGACCCTTCTCGGGCCACCACTCGTGGTTCAGCAGGTTGTCGATGTAGGAGGTGTCCCACATCGTCGGCGTGGTGTTCCACGGACCCTCGATCCCGCTGGTGATCGTATCGGGACCCTTGCCGGACCCGTACTCGCTCTCCCAGCCGAGACCCTGCTGCTCGATTGGCGCCGCTTCGGGCTCGGGACCGACGTGCTCGTCGGGGTCGGCGGCACCGTGGACCTTCCCGAACGTGTGCCCACCGGCGATGAGCGCGGCCGTCTCCTCGTCGTTCATCGCCATGCGGTCGAACGACTGTCGAATGTTCTTCGCGGACGCCTCGGGATCCGGCTGTCCGTCCGGTCCCTCCGGATTCACGTAGATGAGGCCCATCACGGTGGCGCCGAGCGGGTCCTCGAGTTCTCCCTCCTCGTCGAAGCGCTCGGACGCTTCCATCTCGTCCTCGGGGCCCCAGTCGACGGACTCGTCGGGGACGAAGTCGTCTTCGCGCCCGCCGGCGAAGCCGAACGTCTCGAAGCCCATCGACTCCAGGGCGACGTTCCCGGCGAGGACCAGCAGGTCCCCCCACGAGAGCTTGCGGCCGTACTTCTGCTTGACCGGCCAGAGCAGTCGGCGCGCCTTGTCGAGGTTCGCGTTGTCGGGCCAACTGTTGAGGGGCGCGAGACGCTGCCGACCGCCGGACGCGCCGCCGCGGCCGTCGGTCGTGCGGTACGTCCCGGCGCTGTGCCACGCCATCCGAATGAAGAGTGGCCCGTAGTGGCCGTAATCAGCCGGCCACCAGTCCTGCGACGTCGTCATCAGCTCTTCGATGTCCGCCTTCACGGCGTCGAAGTCGAGCTTCTCGAACTCCTCCGCGTAGTCGAAATCCTCACCCATCGGGTCGACCTGGCGGGCGTTCTGGTCGAGAATACCCAGCTTCAGCCGATTCGGCCACCAATCCTGATTGGACCCATTCATCAGTGAGTAATTGCTGCTTTCACGTGTTAAGATTGTCTAATTCAGTAACGAAGTTTCGCTACAGCCCAAGCAATCTATCGAGTTTATGAATTTTGTCAGTCGTGGATTCGGGCGGGGATTCGTCGCGTCCGCCAGAATGTATCACTTCGGGATGATTTCGATGCGCTCGCGGCGGACGCTCGCCGTTCGGAGGGAGTTCCAGATGCTTACGAGGGACCGAAGCCCCCTCGAGTAGCCGGCGCGGAGCGCCGGCGACGAAGCGACCGAGCAAAAAGTGGTATGGGACCACCGGGATTCGAATCCTTCCCTGCGGTTTTTCCCCACATTTTTGTGAGGGAGTGAAACGACCGAGCAAAAAGTGGGTATGGGACCGCCCGGATTCGCACCAAATCGAGACCTCGCTTCGCTCGGTCTCACCGGGTTCGAACTGTGCGCTGTTTATTTCTGGCTCCTCACGTGCGTTCGTCGCACAAAAATGGGACCGCCCGGATTCGAACCGGGGTCACGGGCACCCAAGGCCCGAAGTATACCAGGCTAACCCACGGTCCCTCGGTTCAACGTCCACCACGCGGGCGCTAAAGGATTTCGTTCGGCTGGCACGGCTCAGTCGGCACCGATCGCACACCCATCGACGTACTCGATGTCGTCGATGGAGTCAATCGGATCGTCGCCACAGACGGGACAGTCGGGGTCTTTCGCGTAGGGCACCGTCTCGAAGCTCATATCCATCGCGTCGTAGAAGAGCATCCGGCCGACCAGAGGCTCGCCGGCGCCCAACAGGAGCTTGACGGCTTCGGTGGCCTGGATGCAGCCGACGGTACCGGGGAGGACGCCGAGGACGCCCGTCGTCGCGCAGTCGGGAACGGTTCCGGGTTCGGGCGCCTCGCGGAACAGGCACCGATAACAGGGGCCGTCGGGACGGAGCGTCGTCACCTGGCCCTCGAACTTGTAGATGGCGCCGTGGGAGACGGGAATCCCGGCGAGTCGACAGGAGTCGTTGACCAGATAGCGCGTGGGGAAATTGTCGGAGGCGTCGACGACGACGTCGTAGTCCTCGAGTACGTCTGCGGAGTCCCGGTCGAGGCGGGTCTCGTAGGCGTCGACGTCGACGTCGGGGTTGAGCGTCGCGACGAAATCCCGTGCGCTCTCGACTTTGGGGCGACCAACGTCGCCGTCCCCGTGGATCACCTGTCGCTGGAGGTTCGACCGCTCGACTACGTCGTCGTCGATGATGCCGATCCGACCCACGCCCGCCGCCGCGAGATACTGGATAACCGGCGCGCCCAGACCGCCGGCCCCGACGACGAGCGCGCTCGAATCCAGCAGCCGCTTCTGTCCCTCCGGCCCCACCTCGTCCATGATGATGTGCCGGGAGTAGCGATCCAGTTGCGTAGCGTCGAGCGAGAGGCCACTCATACACCCCCCTCGGAGAGCGAGGTGGATAAATCCGTGCCGTCCGTGCGTGGCTGCCCCCGGCCGCCGTGAACCGTATGTCACGATACGAAATCGCCCGGCAACCTACGAAATCGCCCGACGACCGGGAAGTTGAGACTACAGTGGGTATAGCGGGTCTATAATGCGTGAATTTGACCGATTCGGTCAGCGGAAACTTCCTCAGATCGCTCTCCAAACGGCCCTTCCCATCATACTACCAATCATATGGGTGAATTTTCGAGACTTCCAGCAGTGTAGCCACTCAGACGGCGCGCTAACCCGAACAGATCACCTCACTACCCGATTCCTGTCTCCTTCTTCAGCAGCGTCAGCGTGTTGTCCGCTGTAATCAGCGGTGAATGTTCATACTCACCAGTCAATTCGACCTGTACGAGCAGAGCCACTGCTCGCCGGATAGAGTACAGGAGACACGCGAACGCGAAGTAGAAGAATCGTAGCCCAAAATTCTTCGAGGTTGTCGTAGCCATGAACCGCTTGATAGATTTGTACCCGCTCTCGATCTCCCAGCGATAGCCGTACTCGGTAAGGAACCCACTACTGCGATTCGTCATAAACACCGAGTACTGCCGATGATCGTCGTGCTCGGAGTCCTGTCTCCGGCGATAGATCAGCGTCGTCTCATGCCATTCGTTCTTGCCGAGATGCAACTTCCAGTCAGTTTCGTATCGGTCCTTTCCCCGTTTGAGGAGGCGCCTGGCCTGCGCTTTCTCGCGGGTCTGCATCCGCTTGGGCACGACGTACGACAAGCCACACTGGCTGAGCATCTCCAAGACGTGCTGACTGTCGAACTCCCGATCGATCAGTACGTTATCGACGTGAACCAGCTCCTCGGCAGAATCCAAGAGGTCCTTGACGATCTCTAAGCGGGACTCACCCTTCCGGACTGGCCGCGCGTCAAGGACGATCGGGACGGCGTTGCCGACTAATTGGACTGTCGCCCACTGGTAGGCGTACTCGTCAGTTTTCTCCGTCGTGCCGATGATTTCGTCTTCGTGGCCCGTTCTATCGCCGGTGAAGGGATAGCTTCAGTAATGTCGATGGCAATGATTCCGGCTCGGAAGAACTGCTCCGTCTCCGCGACCTCGTTCAGGAGCCTATTAACGGCTTGTCGGTACATCTCGCGAATCTCCGCGATGGAGAGGTCACAAATGTGTTCTCGATGGGAGTGACCTAACGGCGTTCGCTCACGAGTCGACTCGTAGGTGAAACTACGAGCGCTAGCGGCTAGATTCTCACGGAGCCCCAGATACGTCTACAAGCTCCAGTCGGCGTTCTCGTGGATCTCACATCCCTCTCCTCGATCCAGCGAGAACGCCGGGAAGACAATTCGGCTGACGTGGTCCGTGATCGCTTCCGCCCGCTCCAAGACGCGTTGCTCGTCAGGTGTCGAATCCTCGTCGTCGTTGTTCCGATAACGGAGCTTACGCTCAGGGTCGCGTGGGACCGAAACACTTGCATTCTGGGCCTTGATGAGAATCGTCCGGGAAACTGTCTCGACTGTACTGCGAAGCTCGACACTGAACCGTTCGTGCCAACTGCGCCACAGCGTCGATTGGTCCGGCACTGTCTCCAGCCCCAATTGCTCGCAGAGTTCTGGACAACACTCGAGGTACTCGACGAGTGCTGTCTCATGATCCCACCCGTGACACTCCATCAGGACAAACACGCGAAAGAGGGTATCCATCTCGTAGCGGTTCGACCCTGCGTAGCGGTCATGCGTATCGAATTTGAAGTACGCTAGCGGGAGTAAGCAGACGAAGTTCTCGACCGACTCATGACAGTCGTGTCTGAACCAGGTCTGCGAGACAATCCTGATATCTGATTCCAGCCCATCGAGCGAGCTTCGATCGTACAGCGGCGTCGCATCGTATACTGGCCAACCGACGTGTGGTCGGTGGGAAATCCGCCGAAAGACAGTTCGGCGAGACTCAGGAGTTGTAGTCACTACGAGACGCTGAACACGGCTCGCTCAAAAACGCCGCTCTCTTGATGAGCCATACTGATCGATCGATTCTCCCTCGGTATTCACAACCGCTGGTTCCGTATCACTTGGTTCGTCGTCGAGGACGTCTTTCAAGATAGCGTAGAAGCGCCACTCATCGCCGTAGTCGTAGAGGTAGCAGATGCGGTCGTACTGTTCGAGGTCCAACTGTCGAGCCATCTCACCGAGGGTCACCTCGCTCGCATTCTCCAGTCGCTCGGTTCGAAGTCTTGGACTACCGCCATGCGACTGCTCGTATTCCCGCCGACACTGATACTTGACCTCGCTATCCCAGTAGTCTTCATCAATGCCGACGAACCAGAGATGGCTCTGATCGAGACCGACTGCAGGGTTGATCGCCGACTGGAATTCAGCGATCGTTCTGTCTGCACCAACGACGATGTCCCGCCACAGCGACGTCGGATCGGGGGCGAATTTGACTCGAAAGCGGTGCGCGGTCATCCTTGCATCTCATTCCCGTACGGAAATGCGTGAAATCATCGATTATCAGCCCCCGTACGGAGTGAATCTGCCCGCTGACAAGTTATCGATACCCTTTGATGTTTCGATAGGGCACGTAGTAGCCGATCTCATCAATCCACGTTGAGAGCCATTCATCAGCAGTCTGCTCCGTAATCTTCCCAGCATTGATCGCGGCAAGGAGCACGCCCACCGACCCAACAACGGTCACGCCCTGTTCTTTGGCGAACGATCGAGCATCCCCGTCATCGGTCAGCAGACGGCCGTGTGCGTCCGCTAAGGCAAACGCTTGGGCCTCGCCGGCATCGAGATGGTCACTGACGACAGCCTCTCTGTTTGCGACCGTCTCCGAAATTGGTACGACTGGAATCTCGTCGTCGAGTGTACCGAGTGCGGATTGAAGATACGGATGATCACCAACGCCGTGTTCGAGTTCCTCGCGAACGACCGGCACTGTACAGATTCCAGAGAGTCCTGCAACAATCCACAACTGATCGATATACGCGAAGTTCGAGAGAACAGTCGTGTTCAGGACGCTCGGGTTCGCTGGAATTCCATCACCTGTCATTTCGCAGGCGGCGCCTCGTCGTCCGAGTCTTCATCATCGAATTCGAGTTCGCGTGCTGCCTCTACCTCGTAGGCTGCGTCGTCTTCGTCAACGAGCCCGAGGCGAAGTTCAACACCGTGTTCACGGAGGATATCCCGCATCGTCCAACGGTCGACAGCAGCGAGTCTCGCAGCATCACCGAGTGTGATCCGCTCGCGTTCGTAGAGGGTGACCGCAGCTGCAATCCGCTCGTTCTCGTGGTTCTCGAAGTATTCACGCACGAACTCGCGCAACGCATCGCTCTTGCCCGCGAACACACCAGCCTCGACAGCACCCTCAATGAGTAAGTCGAGGTCCTCTGGGTAGGAGCCGGTGATCCGTGCCATCGTTCTATCCGAGATTACGGCTTCATACTATTTATGAACTACGCCAGACTGCCATATGCATTGAGAAGGCCGGGCTCAACTTCTGGCCCGACGGACCGGTTCGAACGGCGGGGGCGACGCACCGCCCGGTGCGGCGAGCAGTGGCCGTTCGGACCGACCGCGTCGGCGGGCGTGCGACGCCGATGGACCGGGCCGCGACGCGCGTGGGCGACGCGACGGGGTGGTGAGACGCCACCCCGACCCTCTTTGCGCGGGCGAGTGAGTGAGCAGTATGGCCCTCCGCGATCACCTGCGTCCGTGGCACGCCCTGATGGTCGTCGTCCTCCTGACCGGCACGGGGGTGTCCCTGTTGCGCGCCGACGCGGTCACCCAGCGGACGGCGTTTCGCGCGCTCCTCTCGGGACTGTTCGGTCTCGTCCTGTTCCAGTTTACCGTCGGCAACGTCTGGGGGTACGCAGTCGAGTACCACAACGCGGGCGGCGAGTGGACCGACCTGCCCTTCCTGACGCCGTTCGTCCTCGCGGGAGTGGCCGGCGTCGCCGCAGCGGTTCGAACCGGGAGCGTCGGCCTCGGTGCGTGGGTGGCGTTCTGGGTGTTCGTCTTCGTCGCGGCCGCCGTCGCACTGGGCGCGTGGGTACTCACGGGGTACCGGGAAGGACCGGCGTAGCTCGTCTCAGTCCGCCAGACCCGCCATATCGAGTGCGTCGAGACGTTCCGCGGTGGGGACGCCATCGTCGTCCCACCCACGGAACGCGTAGTACTCGTCCAGCATCGCGTCGAGTTCGTCCGGCGGGCAGTACATCCCCTCGCTCGGTCCCTCGGGGATGGGCTCGTGCATCACTCGATGGGAGAGCGTATCCGTCTCGCGGCGCGCGACGCCGCGCTCGACGTTGATGAGGCGTTCGAGGTTGTAGATGCGCTCGCCGATGCGTTCGACTTCGTCGGTCGAAAGCTCCCACCCCGTCGCGGCGTTGATGGCGTCGCGGTAGCGGTCGGTGACGCGTTTCCCCCAGCCGCCTTCGCTCACGAAGCGACACTGGGTGAGTGAGTCGCCGAGCGCGGTGAAATGTTGGGTGCGGGCGGCGAACTCGGGCGTTCCCTCCGTAGTCTCGGCGTGTTCGCCCTCGTACTGCAGGGTTGGCCGAGTGTCGTGGTGTGAGCCGCCTCGGGTGGCGGTGGCGTAGCCGATGCTCATCCCTTTCAGACCGCGAGGGGAGTGGGCCGCGAACTCCAGTCCTTTGACGCCGTGGAGATAGCGTTCGGCTTCCTCGTCTAACTCGGCCGCGAGACGGAACGAGCCCTCGGCGAGGCGATCACCGAATCCCTCGCGATGGGCGGTCTTCCGCGCGAGTTCGACCAGGCCGTCGGCATCGCCGAAGGCGAGGTGTGGGGAGTCCTCGTCGGTCAACAGCCCCTCGTCGTAGCACTCGCGGGCGAACGCGACGGAGACGCCCCAGGAGATGGTGTCCATCCCCAGACGATCACACAGGTCGTTTGCCTTCATCACGCGTTCGACGTCGAAGACGTCGGTCATCGTCGCGGTGCCGAAGAGGCTCTCGAACTCCGGGATCTTTCCGTCGGTGACCCCCTCGCTCTCGACGGTGACGTGTTTGCCGCAGGCGACCGCACAGTTCGCACACGTGGTGTCCTCGGTGACGTACTCCTCGCGAATGCGCTCGCCGCTGATCGCCTCGGCCCTCTCGCGGGAGGCCTGTTCGACCCGATTGTTCCGCCGGCCGAGTTTCCCCATCTCGTTGATCGGGTTGACGAGACCGCTGGTCCCGTAGTTCTGGAGCATCTCCGTCTCCTGCATCAGTGGACCCATCCGCCCGCCAACGAGGTCGCGAAGGTCGCCGTCGTCGGCCGGTTCGGGGCGGAACGAGCCTTCGACCACGGCCACCGCCTTGACGTTCTTCGAGCCGAGAACGGCGCCCGCGCCACCACGGCCCGCGACTCCCTCGCGCATCTCGGAGTCGTGAAGCAGGCAGGCGTAGCGCACCAGGTTCTCGCCCGCCGGACCGGCGGCGACGACGTGGACGTCGTCGGCGTCGACGCCGTCGTCCTCCGCGACCCGCGTCTCCACCTCGGCACACGTCTCGTAGGTGTCGAGACCCGCGAGGTCCGTCGCCGGGACCACCGCCGCGCCGTCCTCGTCGACCAGGACGTAGGAGAGTTCGGCCGCGGTGCCGTGGAGGACGACGGATTCGAAACCCGTCGTCTTCTGAGCGCGGGGGAACGTGCCGCCGAAGGTGCTGTCGAAGAAGCCGTTCGTCTGCGGGCTGACGAAGCCGACGACGCCGCGACTCGTCGACTGGAAGGGCGTGCCGTTCATCGGCCCGACGGTGAACGCGACGACGTTCTCTGGGTCGAACGGGTCGGCGTCGGCGGGCACGTGGTCGTGGACCGCCTTGGCGGCGAACCCGTTGCCGCCGAGGAACCGCCGAGCGTCCGCCGAGTCGATTGACTCACGGTCACTCTCGCCCGAATCGAGGCGGACGTGAAGGCTCTCGCCGCCGTAGACGGCTGGCAGGTCCATCACACTACGCTCCCACCGGCGCATCGGCCCACCGGTCGGCCATGGTCGTGATCTGTGACATGAGGGAGTGTCCGACCTCCCCACACTAATCCTTTGCCGGTGGCGACGGATCGTGGGCCGCCCCGCCCGGAACGGGATGCATTCGGTATCGCGGTATACAGTTTATGACGAGACGAGACGAGAGGGCCGTGGCTCGTCGACGGAAGAGAACGGGAAAGAGAGGGCGTTACTTGCCGCGGCGCCGGTCGCCGCCGATGCTGGGTCTGGTGTGTTCGGTTCCCTTGCCGCGTCCGCGCTGACCGCGACCCTTGCGGCCGGCGCTGGTCTTGCCGCGGAACGCGCGCCCCTTGTGGGAGTCGTCACAGATCCAGTTCAGGTCGTCGTCGGCCTGGATGGCGGGGTGCTCCGGATCCACGAGGATCACTTCGTGCCACTTCTGCGAGCCGTCCTCCCCGACCCAGTAGGAGTTGAGCACGCGGAGGTTGGGGTACTTGCGGGAGGTGCGCTCCTCGGCGATACGCTGGATGCTCTTCCGGCGACCGAGTCGGTTGACGCCCTGTCGCTTCGAGCGTCGACCAGCCTTGAACCGTCGCTTCCGGGCCCCACCCTTACGGACGGAAGTCCGGACCACGACGATTCCCTGTTTGGCCTTGTAGCCCAGGTTTCGCGCCTTGTCGAGGCGGGTCGGGTGCTCGATGCGTTCGATAGCGCCCTGATCGCGCCACTCCTGTTTTCGTTGCCACTGCAGTTCGGCGAGGGCCCCGTCGTCGGGGTCCTGCCACGCGTCGCGGATGTGCGAGTAGAAGCTTCGTGCCATGGGTGTCACCACGGGCGCTTGCGATTCAGCGTCGCCGAGTGGCGAGCCACATGTCGTCCCGACGAGTCGGGTGCCCACTGGAGGCCCGTCGACCAGCGAGTTACCGGGGCTACCGGTCGGTAGCGGTTAAGAACTTCGACTCGTCGCGAACTCCCGAACTGTCTCGAAGGTCCCCGCGGCGACGGCGTCCGCGACGCCCGCGGCGTCCACGTCGGGGACGACGGCGGGGTACTTCCGCGCGAAGAACCCGATCAGGTTGGAGACGTCGCGTTCCAGCAGCTCCGGGGCGTTCTCGTGGTCAGTCGGCACCGACTGGGGCCAGTCGAAGATCGTGATCCCCGAGGACGCGATGGCGACGTTGTGTTCGCTGAGGTCGGCGTGGATCAACCCCGCGTCGTAGGCGCTCGTCACCTCCTCGAGGACGAGATCGAGGACCGCCACGACCTGTTCGTCGTCGAGTTTCGCACGCGCGAGTTCGACGCCCTCGAACTTCGCCATCACGATGGCGTGGCGGTTGTGATCGACCGGGCGCGGAACCGACACGTCGGGATACAGCGTTTCGAGCGCCTCGTACTCCCGTTCGGCCGCCTTGCGTGCGGTGTAGAGCCACGAGACGTGGTGGTGGTCCGCGGTGTACTCGCGTTCGCGGTTCACCTCCCGGAAGTTGGTGTAGCCCTCGCGGTGGAACTTCAGCGCCAGCGGTCGGTAGGACTGCACCTCGTACACGTCGCTTTCCTTGCCGACGCCGAGCGGTGCACCCACGCCCTCGATGGTGTCTCGCTCCGCGAAGGTGTGCAGGGCCAACACGTCGTAGCCCTCGAAGGTGAGCTGGTACCCCTCGTACTGGATGGTCCGGCGCTCGATCAGGTCGCGTTTCATACAGCGATCCAGCCGATAGTCCACCTCCTCCGGCGTCAGATCGGCGTATTCCGGCAGTTTCCCGCGGTTGACCCACTCGCTGAACCGCATCCCCTGCTCGACGCCCGAGAGGAGATAGAAGTCCTCGGGATCGAGATCGGCCACCACGCGGGCGACGTTTTCGACCATACCTCGACTCCGCGCGCGAGGGACAAAAGCCCCCCGCGTCGGGTCGTAAACTGTATGCCGCGATAGCAAACGATGGTCGCCGACGTTCACGGGGTCGGAAGGTGGACTGCGACCAATCAAAAGACAGCGGATAGTAGGTAGGGGAAATCATCCAAGAACCACGGGTTAGGCCACGAACGACCACACTGGCGGACGAGTTGATCGATCGAGTGGGAGCCCCCATGTGTGAACCATCGCCGCGCTGGTTCTGAGATCCGTCTGAAGCGCATCAACGGAGCTGCCGGTCGGCGTGGTGGTGAGTCGGACTGGCCAACTGTGGCTGGTTCTCCGGGAACGCGCCGAAAGGCGCCTCTTCGTGAGGCCTTCGTCGGAGCCACCGTGCCGGAAAGAGAATCGGAGAAAGTCGAATTCGTGGCATCGGGGCGTCAGAACAGTCCACCGACGTTTGTCCGATACGAATGTGGATCGGTTAGTCGTCCGCAACAGCGGGAGCGTTCGGCATCTTTGGGTGTGCTTCGGTCCGTTCGGACCGTGGTATCCACTCCAATTCCGCCTCGTAGTGGAACGCGCGGTGGTCCTGGGTCGGGTCGACGACAGTGAGCGAGAGCCAGTCGTTGTCCAGCAGTTCGGTCACCTCTTCGTGGTCGGCCAGGACGCCGGTGACGCGCTCGACCGGCGCGTGGACGACCGTCGAGAGGCGGAGCGGCTGGTGGTACGGTTTGTCGTCGGCGGCCATCAGCGACTGGAGGGGAAGACCGGTCATCAGGTCGCCGCCGTTGCCCTGGTAGACACCGATGTTGCCGATTGGGTTCTGGGTTACCTTCGACCCGCTGCCGTAGACGGCGTTGTCGACTGTCGAGAAGTAGTACTGAGCATTGATCCACTGAGTGACGACCAGAGGACCCGTGAGGACCGCTTCGAGCGCGTCGGCGTCAGGGTCCGCCGACCAATCATACGAGTGGAGGAAGGCGCGGCCGTCGAGATCGAGGTCGCTCGTCAGTTCGCGGGGGCCGACGACGAAGCCCGCGTTGCCAGCCAGCCCCCACTCGGGACGCGTTTCGGCCCAGTCGGCGGCACGGCGTTCCGTCGCACTGACGCCCATCGAGCCGTCGGCCCCCATCGACTCGGCGCGCTCGGCGGTCGCGTTTTCACGAGCGGCCGCGAGGTCTGCGCGCAACTGGTCGAGATCGTCCGCGTGGCTCTCGGGCACGTCGTCGGCGAACAGATCCACCTCGTCGGTCGTCGTGTTGTGCTGGCCGGCGACGAAGACCGTGTCTTTGGGGATGTCGAACCCACGGTCGCGAAGTTCGGCCTTGACAGCCTCGTCGTTACTGATCGCCGCCAGGACGCGGGCACTCGGGCCGCCGGGGTTGCCGGCACAGGCACCACAGTCCAGACTCGAGTCGAAAGGGTTGTTGGCCGTCTCACTGGCGTGGCCGGTGAAAACGACGAGTCGACTAAATTCGTCCCAGCCCATCAGCTCGAAGGCGGTCGCGGCGTATTCGACTTGCTCCTCGTGGGTCAGTCCCACGGGAAGATCACCCACATAGGCGTGCTGATGATGGACGGTCTGCTCACAGAACTCGTGGTTATCGGGCACCGCGTCGTCGGCGGTTTCGAGCAGGTCGTGGACGCGACCGGGAACGAGCGTGCGGGCCGCAAGCGCCAGCCCGTACCCACTGCCAGCGCTCTCGACGAAGCCGAAGGCGGTGGCAGGGTTCGTTTTCAGCGTTTCGACCACCTCGCTCGCGGCCTCGCGGAGACTCGACCAGCGGTCGTGACTCGCCTGCGTGTCCCTGTCGGTCGGAATCTCGGAGATGCGGTGCTGCGAATCGAGGATAGGGGGACAGGCGTCGACCGACACCTCGGAATCGTATCTCTGGTATTCCATCGGGATACCGAAGAAGCCAGCGTAGCCGTAGGTCTCGTAGTCGCCAGTCTCCTCGATGTGACGGCGGATGATCTCCGACCGCGTATCGATACAGAAGACCAGTTGCGCGTCCGGGCGACCGGAGGGGTCGCTGTCGTCGAGGGCCGCGCTCTCGGCGGCGACGCGCTCGACGACGTCACTGCGGTAACTCGCTTCCCACGCACTCAGAAACGCTTCCGCGAGTTCGTCGGCCGCCCCGGCCTCGGCGCTGTCGAGGCTGGTCGACGGGTCGATATCGACACCGAAGGCGTCGAGCAGCGCGAGGCGAACCGCGAGATAACCCTCGAGCGTGATGGGGAACGTGGACTGCCACGCGCCGTCGTCGGCAGCGCGCTGTTTGATGAAGCCGACCCACCCGGGGAGCGCGGCGAACTGCTCCTCGAAGATGGGCACCAACTGGCTCTCGGGAGACGGCCTCAGCACGGACTCGATGGCCTCGATCGGCGACTTCGGCAAGTCGGCGACGACCCCGTCGTCGGGAATCTGGCCATCGTACGCGGCCACCGACCGAAAGGCGCTGTAGAACCCGTCCTCGCGGTTCGGCATCGACCACTGCGCCTGCCCTTCGTCGAGGAACGCCGACAGCCACTTCGTCAGCACGTGGTCGAT
The DNA here is from genome assembly GCF_045690335.1 of Haloplanus litoreus. Lineage (GTDB taxonomy): Archaea > Halobacteriota > Halobacteria > Halobacteriales > Haloferacaceae > Haloplanus > Haloplanus litoreus. The sequence goes on from NZ_CP147874.1 coordinate 115,294, forward strand.
CCGCTCGGCGTCGGTGTTCGAGCGCTCCGACTCGACGCTGGTGTCCATGCGTTCCAGCAGGGTTTCGGGGTCGCTCTCGTAGCCGTGCTCGGCCAGTTCCGAATCGAGTATTTCGGGGTCAATCTGCCCGTCATCGAGAGCCGCCTGGAACGTCTCCGTGCTTGGATAGCCGCGACCGCCCAGAAGATCCGCAGCCTGGGTGACGGCCTCGTTGAACGGCATATCCTCGAAGCCCGAGAGCGGGTTGGCCGTCACGAACGAGTGAATCGGCCAGACCGACCCGACGGTGGTCACTGCTTTGTCGATGCTCTCTTCGACGGTCTGTTCAGTACTCATTGTATTCCTCCGTGGCGGTCAACACAGTACTGGAAGCGGGCTGACTCGCGTTCAACAGCGCGACGTAGAGGCGCTGGCTGCGTTCGTGGACCCCAGCCTCAATCACGACGTAGACGGCGAGGAAGACGACGGCGACGAACACGTGGGGCGCGCTCAGTTCGGTCGGGGCTGCGACGACCGGAAGCCCGGACAGGACACTCGAGACAGCCTCGTAGACGAGTGCGTAGACGGTGATGGCCGGGATGAAGACCAGCGGGACCGCGCTGTAGCGGGCCGCCGCCGGAATCGAGGTGTGCTCGACGGCGCTGCGGGCTGCGTGCAGCGTAGTGAGCACGACGAACAACACGAGCAGGACCCCGCTGTCGACACTCGTGCCCTTCCCGGTGAGAACTGCGAACAGCGCACCACCCGCAAGTCCAGTCACGAGGACGACTGCGGCGCCTGCGATACTCGTCCCACGAGTTTCGCTCTCGGTCGGACTGGTGCGCTCGACCCGTCCGCCCGCGCTGAGGAAGTGATACGCCTTGTAGAAACCGTGCAGGATGAGGTGGGTGAGAGCGGCCCCGAAGAAGCCGAGACCAGCCTGCATAATCATGAAGCCCATCTGTCCGACCGTGGAGCAGCCCAATTCGGTCTTGACGTCCGACTGGAGGGCTTTGAGCAGCTTTCCGAGCAAGGCACTCGTCGCACCGACGATCACGATACCGAGCATGAGGGTGGCGTCGACGGTCACGACCGGGGCGAAACGGATCAGCAGGATTCCACCCGCGTTGACGAAGCCAGCGTGCATCAGCGCCGAGGCGGGCGTCGGGGCGGTCATCGAGGAGAGCAGCCAGTTGTGGAACGGGACGAGTGCGGACTGAATCGTCGCCGCGAGGACGAGCGCGACGGCGGCGACTATCCACAGTACCCCTCCAAGATCGTCGGCGGCCGCGGCGATACCGGAAACCGTCGTCGCGCCGCTCGCCCACCACAGCGCGGTCAGTGCGACGCCGAGGAACGCGCTGCTGGTGAGGAAGTACTTGCGGGCGACGCTCGCGGCGGCCCGTGCCTGATTCCAGCCGTCGACGACGCCGACGAGTTTCGCCATCAGTAGACCCATCGTCAGCCAGAGCAGCCAGAACAGCGCGACGTGGTCGGCCGCGACGAGCCCCATCACAGCGACCGTGAAACCGAACACGGCGAGGAAGAAGCCGTTCTCGTGGGCGCTACCAGCCATGTAGCGGCGCGAGTAACTGTGAACGATACCGCTAAAGAAGGTGACCACCACCCACATCAGAACGGTCAGGCCATCGACGGCGACCACACCGGAAACCTCCCACGCACCACCGAGCCGGACTCGTGCAACGAGGGTGGCGATACTCGCGGCGAACAGCGACCACACGAGCCACGTTAGTGCAACGGGCACGGACGGTGATTCCACCGCCGTGTCCGGGAGTGCTCCGACCGTCGGTTTCGAGGTGCGTCCTGACATCGTTCGGCCCATCGTACGACCCATCCCGGTACCCGGGACCAGCCCGGAATCCGTTTCTGGTCGTTCTTTGCCACCTTTGAGAACAGAACACCTATTAAACTTATCTATATTCACAAACTGTTCGCAAATTACTCATTATAGAACAGTATGGTTTCGCAGAGTCTGCGGTTGGACACCCGGGAGCGGGGGGGAGGTCAGTAGGCTTGCGACCTGTACCGACGCGTCGACGCCTACGAGTGGCTCTGGATCCGGCGCAGTCCACCGGTCGTACGCGTTTTCGAGAACCAGACACCTCGTCTGTCCGACAACGAGTACCGCTGTGAGGTCGTGCTACGTTTCGAGGTGTTCGATGTTGCTGTCCAGTCCCACCCGGTCTTCGTACTGGTCCCACATCTGATTCCCGAGCGTCCGAACCTCGGCGACGTTCCGGGTAGCGTCGACCGGTCATAGCGGCTCCCGGCTACAGTCGCTCACCGAACACGAGACGGCGATGGCCGCCCGGGTAGCCGAGCTATTCCCCCCACTCTCTCCGAGATTCGGTCCAGCCCTGGACTGACTCGATGACTGGTTCGATATCGTCCCCGTTCGTCGTAAGCCATGCCACTTCCGTTCAGCCGCATCGAGGTCGCTCATCGATCCGCTATGACTAATCTGGCTTTGAATCGGGAGGATAGTACCGGAACGTTCGATATATTCGTTCAAGAGCCCATATCCGTATCTGAGTTGGTACGGAAGAACTCTCAGGGGCCGTCCTCGTCGGGCGGTCGTTCGAACCGATCCGTGGACGCATCGCCGTTGGGGAGGGTCGGGTGGAGAACATCGAGAAGACGGAACTCACATCGACCGACACCATACTGCCGGCGTTCGTCAACGCCCACACGCATCTGGGGGATTCCGATGCAAAAGAAGCGGCTGTCGGGCTGTCACTCAACGAGGCAGTGGCACCGTCGGACGGTGTAAACTACCCCGCTCGCTCACTTCGCTCGCTCCGGAGGTCGGAGGCTCCACCTTGAATTACGCTGAACTGGAGATCAAACACGCTCTCGTTTAGGGATCGTCCGCTGTGTGATCCTGGGAATCGAACTTGCCGAACGGTGTCGTCGCGTGGGTTCGAACGAGAACTTCGTCAGCAACGGTGAGTCCCATATCGAGGAGTTCCTGTGCGACGGGCGTGATGTCGCTGTCCGTCTCGCCGACAGCAGTCACGAGAAGATTCTGTTCGCCGGTGACCAACTCTTGGACTGATACGACACCATCAAGTTCCAGAATATCGGGGATACGGTCGCTACGTTCGGGTATCGCAGCGGTACAGTAGAGCAACATTCGGAGCGGATAGCCCGATTTTTGATAATCGACGTTGGCGCTGTATCCTTTGATTACGCCGTCGGATTCGAGACGCTGGATGCGCTTGCGGACGGTACTGTCCGAGGTACCGGTTCGCTTCGCGATGTCTCCGGACGACATGTTTCGAGCGTCTTCCTGGAGTGCATACAGGATCGCTTTGTCCACGTCGTCGATCTCCTCGTCAGCCATACCAGCGTATCCGAGACAGAGGCACTTTACCTTTTGATGTTGCTCGGGTACGCCGTCGAGTTCTCTGTACTCGGCCGCCTAACGGAGGGATATCGTGCGTGAATACCGATCGACGTGCGGCCGTAGCGAGAGACTCTCCGGCGTACATGACCGATGCATTGAGAGTGCCGATCGCAGCGTCTAACGATCGACGCACACACCGCCCGGGCGTCGGCGAAAGGGAGCGTCGTCAGGACTCCTCCGGTGGCTCGGGGAGGGGGTCGACGCGGAACACGTAGTCGTCGTAGGCGCCGTCCAGGTTCGTGGGGCTCTCCTCGTCGGTGTGCTCCGGACAGAGGTACGCCGCCGCCGTGACGGCACCGTGGCCGGTGTCCTCCTGGTAGCGTTCGGTCACGACGAACTGCGCGGGCTCGTTGCACCCGCGGCGATGACACGTGATCGGCCGTTCCTCGGGTGGTTCGGCTTCGTCGGCGCGTTCGCGTGCCTCGTCGACGTCCCGTCGCACCTGGCGCTTCACTTCGTGGCGGGCTTGCTCCTCCCGCCCCTCTTTCGTGTCGGGCATTCCCGTCGATATACGGTGAGGGACGTGATAACGCTGTGGTCGGCTAGCCGTCGAGGCTGGGGTGAGTCGGCTGCGCAGCGGGGTGGCGCTCGGCGAATCGCTCACGCATGGCCTCGAGCGAGTCGTCCTCACGGCGCCGGCGTTCGTCGTCGTCGATTTCCTCGCAGCCCGGCGGGAGTTCCCGTCCCCGGTCGGTGAAGTAGCCCTCTGGCGCCACCCAGTCGTGGTAGAACGGTCGGTCGGCGTCCTCCAACAGGGTGACCGCGACTTCGGTGCCGTGACCGGCGCTCACGATCGCCTGGTGGGGTTTGCGGGCGAGGCGGCCGGCCGCGTAGAGGTCGTCGACGGCGGTCCGTCCCCGCTCGTCGCACTCGACGAACGTCTTGCCCCGGTCGAGCGTTTCCACGTCGTCGGGGAGGTAGTCGGTCGCGTTCTTCGTCGCAGCGATCACGTACGTGGTCGAGTGACGGTCGCCCGCGGCCGTCTCGACCGCAAACCCGTCCGCCGTGCGCTCGATGCGTGTCACCCGCGCCTCGCGGCGGTCGGCGCCCGCCCGGTCGGCCCCGTCGGCCACCATATCGAGCAACAGGCGGGCGTTGACGCCCGCCGGGAAGCCGGGGTAGTTCTCCAGGTGAGCGTTCCGGCACAGGATCGACGACCCCGCGTCGAGGACGAGCGTCTCCAGGCCGGCGCGGGCCGTGAAGGTGGCGGCAGACAGGCCGGCGACGCCGCCGCCGACGACCACGACGTTGGCTGAGTCGGACATACCGTAGGGGGGTGCCCGGCGCACTTGTATCCGCCGTCACGGACTCCTCGGCCCGCACTATGCTTATATCGCGTGACGGCGTACCACGCCGAATGGAGGACGTGTTCGTCGGGAGTCTGATGTCGGCACCGGTTCACAGCGTGAACCGGGACGCCTCGCTTCGGGAGGCTGCACGGGTACTGACCGAGTACGATGTCGGGTCGGTCGTCGTGGTCGGCGAGGCGGACCGACTCGACGGACTCCTCACCGTGACGGACTTCGTCCGGGTCGTCGCCGGCGACGACGGCTACGGACCGGGAGCGTCCGTCTCGGCGGCTATGAGTACGGATCTGGTCACGACCGGGGCGAACGAAGCGATCACGACGGCGGCGGACCTGATGGTCGAAACGGGCCACTACCACTTGCCCGTCGTCGACGGCGAGGCGGTGATCGGTATCGTCACGGCGGCGGATCTGGCGGCCTACGTCTCGACGGTGCGGGCGCCGCATCCGCCCCGCCGCGGCTAGTCGTCGGGGCGGACGCTCGCCCGGAGCGCGACGCGGGCGGCGTTGCCGCCACACGCCGCGGTTCGGACGAGTGCGGCGAGCACCCGCGAGAGGGCGTACGCGTCGGGAGGCGACCGTTCGAAGAGCGCCCGGTCCAGGGCGTGGATGTCGTCGACGACCGCGTCCCGTCGGTCGAGGACGGTGTACGCACGGTCCGCCGACGATTCGAGGACGGCCGTCGTGCCAGCCTCGACCACCTCACACGCCCGGTCCGCGAGCGAGCACACGTCGTCGAGGACGGACTCGGGCGCCGTCCCGTCGCTCCGGTCGGCGACGGCGGCGACGTCGACGGCGTGGTCCGCGACCCGCTCCAGTTGACGGGCCGTCAGGTAGTAGTCGAACAGCTTCGAGCGCCGGACGTCGAGGTGATCGACCTCCGCGAAATCGGTGAGCGACCGGTTGAAGTGGCGGGTGATCATCCGGAACAGCCGATCCGCGCTGTCGTCGCGTCCGGCGAGACGGTCACCCTCGTCGGGATGCCGGAGCGTCTCGACGGCGCTTCGGTGCATCGAGAGGGCGGTAAACTGGAGTTGAGCCACCGACTGCTGGACCGACACTTCGCCGGCATCGAGGAGGTTCTCGACGGTGACCTGCGCGTCGGTTTCCTCGACCACCGACATCCCGACCATCGTGTCGACGAGACGCCGAACGGTCCGCCGCTCGTCGGTCGTAAACGTCCCGGGCGAGACGAGGGAGACGGTGTCGTAACCGACGGCGTACGCCGCCTGCAGGGCCCGCCGGACGGTCGCGGCGTCGGAACTCGGGAGCTGCATCTCGGTCGCGGAGAGCGGGCCGCCGTCCCGTGCCGCGCGCCGGACGACGAGCGACCCGTCGGCGTGCGGATAGAGGCGGATCGGCATCCCCGCTTCGAGGTGGTGTTCCGTCGCCCACTCCTTCGGGAGCGACACCGAGTACGTCGAGCCGCCGATCTTCTGTAGTTTGCGCGTCTCCATGGTCAGACCAGCGTCGGGTCGCTCTCGATCATGTAGAGCGAGCGCGCGGCGACGTTCACCGCGTGATCGCCGACGCGTTCGAGGTCCCGGATGGTGAGCAGGAGCCGCGAGACGTCGTCGAGCAGCCGCTCGACCGCCCAGGAGTCGCCGTCCGCGACTTCGCGTTCGATGAGGTCCCGAACCACGCGCTGACTCGCGCGCTGACACAGCGAGTCGAGTTCGTCGTCGCGGGCCGCCACCTCGTGACAGAGCGCCGCGTCGTCGGTGCGGTAGGCGGTCATCGCGTCGTCGAGTAACGCGGTCGCGAGGTCGCCGATGGCCGAGAGATCCACCTCCGCGAACCGCTTGCGGTCCGCCTCCAGCGTGTACTGGGCGAGGTTGACCGCGAGGTCACCGACGCGTTCGAGGTCGGTGAGAATCTTGAACGACGCGGCGACGAAGCGAAGGTCGCCCGCGACCGGCTGTTGCTGGGCGAGCAACTGGATGCACGTCGACTCCAGCTCCAGATATCGGCGGTCGATCTCGTCGTCGCCGCCGATCACCACCTGAGCGGTCGCCTCGTCGACGGTTTCGAGCGCCGTCAGCGCGCGGTCGAGTCGGTCGGCGACGAGGTCGCTCATCGCGAGTACCTCGCTCCGGAGGTCGGCGAGCGACTGTTGGAACTCGTCTCGGGGCACGGTTATCCGAACTTGCCGGAGATGTAGTCCTCGACGCGCTGACTCCGCGGATTCTCGAAGATCCGATCGGTGTCACCGTACTCGGCGAGTTCACCCCCGGTCAGGAACACCGCGGTCTGATCGGAGATGCGCGCCGCCTGCTGCATGCTGTGGGTGACGATGACGACGGTGTACTCCTCCGCGAGGTCGTGGATGAGATCCTCGATTTTCGCCGTCGCGATGGGGTCGAGCGCCGACGCCGGTTCGTCCATGAGGATGACCTCGGGGTCGGTCGCCAGACACCGGGCGATACAGAGCCGCTGTTGCTGGCCGCCCGAGAGACCGAGGGCGTTGTCGTCGAGGCGATCCGAAACCTCGTCCCAGAGGGCGGCGTTCTTGAGCGCCCGTTCGACGAGTGCCTCCTCTTTCTCCCGGTCGTCACGGCCGAGGAGACGGGCGAGCAGCCCCCTGTTGATGTCGCCGTGTTTCCGCGGCCCGTAGGAGATGTTGTCGCGGATCGACTTGGGGAACGGGTTGGGTGCCTGAAACACCATCCCCACCCGCTTGCGGAGTTCGACCAGGTTGATCCCGTCCTGGTAAACCTCCTCGCCGTCGAGTTCGACCGAGCCCTCGACGCGGGCGGCGTTGATGCGGTCGTTCATCCGGTTGAGACAGCGGAGATACGTCGACTTCCCACACCCCGAGGGGCCGATGAGCGCCGTGACGCTCTCCGCAGGGATGTCGAGGTCGACGCTCTTGAGCGCGTGATCGTCGCCGTAGTAGACGTCCAGGTTCGTCGTCGAAATCTTCGTCTCGCCGTCGAAGTCGTACTGGACCCACTCGTCTCGAATCACCTCGTCTGTCTCGCCGGTGGTCGTGAGCTGCTGTGCTGGCTGGCTGTCGTCGGATTCGAATTGTGCGTCACTCATGGTGTAGTTTCCTCCGGAAGTAGATGCGGCTCCCGACGCCGACGGCGTACAGGCCGATGACGACGAGGAGCAAGACCAGCGCGGTCCCCCACCCGTACTCAGTACTGGAGAAGGCGGGGTGATCGAATACGCCGGCGGTGATCGAGGAGTAGAGCTGGTAGGGCAACGCGCTGGCCGGGGAGAGCAGGGCGTCGTTGAGGACGAACGGTGGCCGTGCGCTGAACTCGAAGCTCCCGAGCACCTGCGGGCCGGAACTCGGGAACGGCGACCCACCGAAGACCAGCAGGAGGGGCGCCGTCTCGCCGGCGATCCGACCGACGCCGAGGATGATACCCGTGATGACGCCGGGCATCGCCGCCGGCACGACGACGCTGCGGATCGTCTCCCACTTCGTCACACCGAGCGCGGCGCTCGCATCCCGGTACTCGTCGGGGACGGCCTTGATCGCCTCGCGGCTCGTGATGAGCACGAGGGGCAGGAGCATGAACCCGAGGACGAGCTGGCCGACGAAGATGGAGTTCCCGCCGCTGATACGGGGCACGAGGAAGGCCAGCCCGAACAGTCCGAAGACGATGCTCGGAGTACTCCACAGCCCGTTGGTCGCTACCTCGACGAGCTGGGTGAACCGCCCCTGATCGGCGTACTCGGTGAGGAAGACGGCGGCACCGACGCCGAGGGGTACCGCGAAGGTGACGGCTCCGAGCACGAGCCACAGGGTGCCGACGACGGCCGGCATGACGCCGGGAACCTCGACGAAGAGGCCACCGGGAACGCTCGTGACGAAGGGCACTTCGAGCCACGGGAGCGTCACGCCGAACAGGGCCAGCGTGCCACCACCGAGACTCGCCTGCGTCAACACCACGTCGAGCCCCTTGACGAGGATGAACGTGATCAGGAGACCGAGGACGCCGATCATCGAGAAGACGGTCACCCCGATGAGGCAGTAGGCGCCGAACTGACGCCCCTGTGCCCCGAAGCCCCGCTTGGCCTTGGCGGCGCTCCAGATGCCGAGCAGGGCGCCGTGAATGATCAGGACGGGGACCAGTTCGGAGCCGGGAAAGACGGTTTCGGTCCAGCCCGGCGTCCACGTCCAGCCCACGTTGACGTGACCGGCGACGACGACGTAGCCGAGCAGTGCGAGCAACAGCGCGACCGGGAGCGTCGAGCCCAGATCCTCGGGAGGAGAGAGCGAGGCGACGGCCGCGAGGACGCCGAACACGACCGCCCCCCCGAGCCACACGACGGGGGCGTTGCCACCCCACTGAGCCGCGACGAGGCCGCCGACGATGGCCCAGAGGAGGGCGACGACGGCGCCGACGACGAACCCGGCGGTGTCGGAGGGCGTTCCCTCGACGTAGCCGAAGTACGATCCGAGACCGACGAGCGTGAGTCCACCCGCGAGGACGAACAGCGACCCGCCGAGCAGGTCGAACGGGGCGACCCCGAAGTACCGGCCCGTCTCGTCGAGCCACTGGAAGAGCGTCGCCCACGAGGCGAGGAAGGTGAGGGTGGCGACGGCCATCAGGCCGCTCGCGACGACGTCCGCCGTCGTCGACTCGCTGGAGATCAGTGCCGTGCCGTCGACGTTGCTCATGCCTTCCCCTCCAGTTTGAGCGTCATGCGCCACTCGACGTACTGTGACGCGATGCTCAGCGCCATCACCATGAAAAAGAGGACGACCCCGGCCGCGAACAGCGCGCTCATGTGCGTGCCGCTCGCGTTCCCCCCTTCGAAGGCGATGACCGTCGTCAGCGTCTCGCCGTAGTTCGTGAACACGTCGAAGACGGGCGTGGGGAAGCCCTTGGTGTGTGAGAGCATGACCGTCGCGGCCATCGTCTCGCCCATGGCCCGCCCGACGCCGAGGATGACGCCCGCGGAGACACCGGACATCGCTGCGGGCAGGGTGACGCTTTTGATCGTCTGCCAGTTGGTCGACCCCATCGCCAGCGATCCGCTCTTCATCGATTCGGGCACCGTCGAGAGGGCGTCCTCGGCGACGCTCACCACCGTCGGGAGCGCCATGATGCCGATCATGATGCTGGCCGCGAAGTAGTTCCCGATGGTCGGGGTCCGGAACTCGAGGTAGAGGTACTGGTTGACGATGGTGAGTCCGATGAACCCGTAGGTGATGGAGGGAATCCCCGCCATCAGTTCGATCCCGGGTTTGACCACCTCACGGAGGTGCCGGGGCGCCATCTCGCTGATGAAGATGGCGCCGGCGATGCCGAGCGGGGCCGCGATGACCGTCGCGATGATCGTCGTGACCGCCGTCCCGATCATCATCGGCGTCAGCGCGTACACGCCGTTCTGCCCCCAGAGTGGTCGTTGCGTGCGGGTAAACAGCGAGAGGCCCAGCTCCTGGATCGCGGGGGCCGACCGGAGCAGGAGAAACACGATGATGAGCGACAGGATCGACACCGTCGCGACGGTGGTGAGGAAGCTCACGCCCTTCACGAGTTCGGCCTGGTACCGCCGCCAGCCGACGACGGCAGTGACGAGGAACCCGAGGACGGGAAGCACCGTCCACTGGGACCCCCGCAGAAACAGGACGAACGCGGCGACCACCGAGAGCCCGCCGAGTAGGTGCATCAGGATCGCCCCGTCCGCCGTGCGCCGCCGATAGTTGCGGGCACGCGTGGCGGCCGCTGAGAGGTTGTGCGTCGCGCGTGATTTGACGAGTTGGAGCATGCGAAAATACGGAGTGGTGTGGCGCCGCTAACGAGCCGGGACGTTACTCGAACTGCGACGCGGCGACCTTCTCGCGCTGGGTCGACAGGCGATCCGACGGGAGCGCGAAGTAGTTGTTCCCGCGGACGAAGGTCTCCTGGCCGAAGTCGCTCAGGAGGAAGTTGATGAAGCAGGCCTCCTTCCGGGAGGTGCCTTCCCACGTGTACGCGTGGAGGTCTCGCGAGAGCGGGTAGTCCTGCGCACCGAGGTTCTCGCCGTAAGAGTAGGTCGTACCCTCGATTTCGAGGTCGATCGGAGGGGTCGCACCGTCCGGCTCGACGAACGCGAGCGCGATGTACGCGATGGCGTTGTCGGCCTGCGCGATGGCCTGCTGGAGCTGTTGGTTCTGCCCGAACCGCTGATCGGGACTGATCGGCGCGTTCGGGTCGCCGAAGACGTTGTTCCGGAAGGCGGTGTCGGTCCCCGAGCCCTCGGCGCGGCCGAGCGCGAGGATGTCGCGGTCCGGCCCGCCGACCTCGGACCAGTTGGTGATCTCCTGGCGGTACATGGCGCGGAGTTCCTCGATGGTGATGCTCTCGACACCGGCGTCCGCGACTTCGCGACTGACGACGATGGGCTGGCCGTCGACGCCGACGACGTGGTCGGTGAAGCTGTCGAGTTCCGATTCCGCGTCGCTCCCGGCCAGTTCCGACTCCGCGGAGGAGCTCGCGTCGCCGATGTCGACGCGGCCCTCCATGACGCCCTCGATTCCCGTCCCGGAGTGCGAGAGGGCGACGCTCGCGCGGAACGGCGGTACCGAGCGCTGCTCGGTCGCCTCGTAGCCGTAGTCCTGTGCGAAGAAGTCCGCGAGGCGCATGTCCGTGTCGTACTCCTCGCTGGCCCACGACTCGGGCCAGTAGTCCCCGTCGCCTGCTTCGGGATTGGAGTTCCAGTAGCTCGCGCCCATGTTCGTGATGGGGAACACCGTCGAGGAGCCGTCGGCGGTGAGGACGCTCATGTCGAGTTCGTTCGACGCCCCGTCGTCGCTGCTCTCCGTCTCGGTGGCCGTCGCATCCGTCCCGTCGCTCTCGGTTTCGGTCGCCTCGCTACCATCCCCGCTACCGCTTCCGCCGGACTGACCGCCACAGCCGGCGAGCCCCGTGACCGCCCCCGCACCGGTGACCGCCAGGAACTTGCGCCGCGATGCCTCGTCGAGTACGCGCTTCGGGTCGGGCGTCATCACCAGAATCACTCCGGGTTTGTACAAAGGGGCTTTATATGAGCTGTACGTGCGGATCCCGAGGGCTGTGAGCCGACGGGTGACCTACCGGCCGGTACGTTCCCGACCGGTGGACTACGTGTCGTTATATAGCACTTCGAACGCCCGGCGACCGTCGACGGAGAGCGGGTCGGGCCGTCCACGAAACCCCTTTGACGCCCGCCACGAACGGGCGCGTATGGACGAGAGCGACGGCGAGGCCCTCGCCGCCCGCGAGTGGCGGCTGATCCGCGAGGAGCGGTGGCCGGGACCGATGAACATGGCACTCGACGAAATCGCCGCGGAGACAGCTGCCGCCGGCGGTCCACGTACGCTCCGGGTGTACCGGTGGGAGCCAAGTACGCTCTCGCTCGGCTACCGCCAGGACCCCGACACCGTCGACTGGGGCTACTGCGCGGCCGAAGGGATCACCGTCACGCGGCGTCAGACCGGCGGCGGCGGCATCTACCACGACAGCCACGGCGACATCTCCTACACCATCGCCGCACCGGCCGACGAACTGCCCGGTGACCTCGTGGAGTCGTACCGACGGCTCTGTACGCCCATCCTCGACGCTTTCGACCGTCTCGACGTCCCCGCGGCCTTCGCCGAGACGGGACGGCCGGCGCTCCACGACCCGGCGTGTTACCTGCGCGAACTCCACCCCGCACACGACGTGGTCGTGCCCGGGGACGACGGGCCGCGGAAGGTGAGCGGCAACGCTCAACACCGCCGGACCGACGCCGTCGTCCAGCACGGCTCGCTCACCTACGCGGTGCGGCCGGAACGCCACCTCGCCGCGTTCGCCGACCCCAGCGTCGACGCGGCGACGTTCCGAGAGCGCGTGACTGGAATCGAGGACCACGCCGACGTCACCCGCACGGCGGCGGTGTCGACTGTCGAGGAAGCGCTAGCCGAGTGGGCCGACGCGGCGGAGGGGTCGTGGACCGAGGACGAACTGGCTCGTGCTCGCGAGCGAGCGAACGAGAAGTACGGGAGCGACGCGTGGACGAGACGGCGACCCGGCGACCGTTAGAACCCGAACGTCTCGGGGTCGGCTACCTCGAGTTCCTCGGAGATGGCCTCGTGAATCTCGTGGACCGGTGGCGTATCGCGGGTCGGGTCGAGCCAGTGGTCGCCAATCCACCGGTATCGGACCCGCAGGTCGGCATCGAGGAGGAAACACGACCGACGCGACCGGCGGGTGACGCCGAGCGCTCGGTAGGTGACGCCGAAGGCGTCGGACAGGTCGAGGGCCGAGTCGGCAAAGAGCGGGAAGTTCAGGCCGAGATAGTCGATGAACCGGCGGTGAAGGCCGGCGCTCGACTTGCTACAACCGACGACCTGTACGTGCTCTCCGCTGGAGAACCAGTCGAAGTCGCGGAACGAGCACCACTCGTCGATGCAGTCCGGACTGAAATCCATGGTGTAGAAGCTGAGTAACACGGGGCGGTCGGCGGTCAGGGAGCCGAGCGTCGTCTCCGCCACCGTCCCATCCGGACGCACGAGGGTCGCCTCCACGTCCGACATCGTCTCGCCGACCCCGACCGGTTCGTCCCTGTCCATGGACTCGCCTTCGAACGGGGGTGACAAAACCGTTCGCCCGCCCGGCATCGAAGCGCCTTTGCTCGGCGACGGCCTCGATTCGGTATGCGAGTTGGAGCACACGTATCCATCGCCGGCGGCGTCGACAACGCGGTCGGCAACCAGCGCGACGTCGGCGGGAACTGCGGACAGATCTTCACGCACTCCCCGCAGGTCTGGCAGGACCCGAACGTCGGCGACGACGAAGCCGCCGCCTTCCGCGACGGCACGGCCGAACACCTCGACGGCCCGTGGGTCATCCACTCCTCGTACCTCGTCAACCTCTGTACGCCGAAGGCCGACCTGCGCGAGAAGTCGATCGACAGCATGCAGAAGGAAGTGGACGCCGCCGCCGAACTCGGCATCGAGTACGTGAACGTCCACCTAGGTGCACACACCGGCGCCGGCGTCGACGGCGGCCTCGACAACGCCGTGAGCGCCCTCGACGAACTCGACGTGCCGTCGGGCGTGACGGTCCTCGTCGAGAGCGACGCGGGCAGCGGGACGAAACTCGGCGGTGACTTCGAACACCTCGGCCGCGTACTGGCGGAGAGCAGCCACGACCTCGGGGTCTGTCTCGACACCGCCCACGCCTTCGCCGCGGGCTACGACCTCTCGACGCCCGAGGGCGTCGACGACACCGTCGCCGAGTTCGACGACGTGATCGGCATCGAGAACCTGCACTGTCTCCACCTCAACGACTCCAAACACGCCTGCGGGACGAACAAGGACGAACACGCCCACGTCGGCGAGGGACTGATCGGCGTCGACGGGATGCGCCGGATCGTTAGTCACCCCGACCTCCGGGACCTGCCCTTCGTCCTGGAGACGCCGACTGAGGACGGCAAGAGTTTCGCGTGGAACATCGACCGCGTTCGCGAACTCCGGGCCGAGGCGTGAGGGTCCGGACCGCTTTTCAGCCGACCACGCGTAGGCGGTGACCGATGGACGGCCCGGTCTCCAGACGCGACACGTTGCGACTCGGCGTCGGGGTCGGCGTCGGCGCCACGACCCTCGGACTCGGACCGATTACGGGGACGGGACGCGCCGCCACCGACGGCGTGACCGTGGCCACACGAAACTGCTTTCTCGGCGCCGACCTCGTCCGATTGCTCGCGGCCGCGGCCGACGGTCCGGACGCGGTCAGCGAGGCGGCCGGTGACCTCCTCGCGACGGTCGACCGGAGTCACGTCGAGGCGCGCCTCGACGCCGTTGCGGCCGAACTCGCGCGGACGGAACCCGATCTGGTCGGCATCCAGGAGGCCGCGCTGATCCGGACGGGGCCGGCCGGCGGGGAAGCGGCGGACGTGCGCTACGACTTCCGGGAGACGCTGCTGTCGAAGCTGGCGGCGCGGAACCAGCCCTACCACGTCGTCGCGGCGACGGTGGGCGCCGACTTCCAGGTGCCGGCGACGGTGGCCGGCGAGACGCGGACGGTGCGTCTGACCGACCGCGACCTGTTGCTCGCCCGCGAGTCCGTTTCGACGGCCGAGGCGACGGCCGGCACCTTCGACGCCTCGCTGTCGCTCTCGCGGGACGACGGCTCGATCAGCGTCGACCGCGGCTACGCCGTCTGCGAGGCGACGGTCGGCGAGGATCGGCTCACGTTCTGTACGACACACCTCGAATCGGCGTCGGCGCAGACGCGGACGACACAGGCGGCGGAACTGCAGTCCCTGCTCGCCGACCGACCGGACCCCACCGTCCTGGTCGGTGACCTGAACAGCGGCCCGGGAGCGTCGACGGCCGCCTACGCGCGTCTCACGGACGCCTTCGACGACGCCGCGGACGACGCGGGCGACACCTGCTGTCACGCCGCCGACCTTCGGAACGCCGATCCGTCGCTCGCCTCGCGGATCGACCACGTCCTCGTGCGTGGGGACCTGCGGGCGAGCGACGCGAGGCGGGTCGGCGCCGAACCGGCCGCCCGGATTTCGGCGGGCGGGGACCGCCTCTGGCCGTCGGACCACGCCGGCGTGGTGGTGACACTGGTGCCGGGGACGACGACGATGACGCCGACGCCGACGCCGACGACGGCGACGGAGACGGAGGCGGAACCGGGGACGCCGACCCGGACGACGACCACGGCGGCCCCGACGGCGGACACGCCCACCGCCGGTACCGCGCCCGGATTCGGCGTGGTGGCGGCCGTCGCCGCCTTGCTCGGCGGCGCCCTCGCCGCCCGCGACGACGACTGACTTTTGAGGGCGGGCGGGGTAGGACGTCCGTGCGCAGATTCTCGGCCGACTACCTCCGGCGGACCCGACGGGGCCTGTGGGCCTCACGCGAGGCGCTCGACGCCCTCGACCTGCCGGCGCGCGACCGCATCCTCGACGTTGGCTGTGGCACGGGCGAACTCACGCGAGTCCTCGCCGAGGAGTCCGGCGGCGAGGTGATCGGCGTCGACGCCGATCCCGACCTACTCGCCGTCGCACGCGATGAAACCGACTGTCCGGTCGTCGCCGGCGACGCCGAGCGCCTGCCCTTCGGCGACGGGACCGCCGATCTGGTGGCGTGTCAGGCGCTCCTCGTGAACCTGCCCGATCCGACCGCGACACTCGGGGAGTTCCGGCGCGTCGCCGCCGACCACGTGGCCGCCGTCGAACCCGACAACGCGGACGTGTCCGTGGAGTCGACGGTCGACCGCGAGGTCGGCCTCGAACGCCGGGTTCGGGAAGCCTATCTGGAAGGCGTCGGCACGGACGTGGCGCTCGGCGACCGGGCGATCCGGGCGTTCGAGGCCGCCGGCCTCGTCGACGTGACGACGCGGCGGCACTACCACCGGAAGGTGATCGAACCGCCGTACGACGAGGCCGACCTGCGGGACGCGACGCGGAAGGCGACCGGCGCGGGGCTGGCGGACCACGAGACGGAACTCCGGCGGGCGGTCGGCGCGGAGTACGACGACCTCCGGGCGGCGTGGCGGGAGATGGGTCGCGAGGTGGTCGAGGCGATGCAGGCGGGGACGTATCGCCGCGCCGAGGTGGTGCCGTTCGACGTGACCGTCGGTCGCGTGCCCGAGTGACCGGAGGCTCGAACCCGGGCGGCCACCCGTGCGCCGACCGTCGTCGCGGCGTCGGTTGCGAGGGCGCGACACCCCCCGCGTCGCGACCGGCACCCGTTAGACCACGTCGCCGCGAACCGTCCGCCCCGTCTCTTCGGCGCGACGTTCGCGCATCACGCCGCCGGCCTCGGCGGCCGTCTCCGCGTCCAGTCCCAGCATCTCCAGCGCCTCCGGGAGCGTCGGGAAGGCGAGTTCGCCGCCGCGGAGTTTCGCCATCGCCTCGTCGTCGCGCCGGCCGTCGGCCCAGAGACAGACGCCGCGGGGGTCGAGAATCTCACCGTAGGCCTCGCGGGCCATCGCCCCGCGGAGTCGCTGGGTGACGTTGTCGGTGAAGGAGGCGTTACACACCTCCAGGTGGACCGGTTCGTCGTCGTCGAGGAGGTGGGCGGCGAGACAGCGCTCGGGCGCCGCGTGGCCGTTGTCGTTCGCGCGGAGGTGTTCGGGGTACGCCTCGGCCCAGTCGGCGTCGACCGTCTTGCCGACGCCGGCGACGCCCAGTCGTTCCTCGAACTCGGCTTCCCGGTCGTCGTCGCCACGCATGAGGAGGTCCTTGGTGACGTACACGTCGAGTCGGTCCAGCGGGTCGAGTCCGAGGGCTACGTCGCCGTACACCCACACCTCGCGCACCGGGACGGGCAGGAGAGCGGGGTCGTCACCGTTCGACGGTGTTCGATCGCCCGTGGCGCTTCGTTCCACGAGGTCGACGATGTCGGCGACCCGATCCAGCGCGGCGTCTCGATCCATCACCCCCCTTTGCGCCCCGGCGGGCAAAACGGTTGTCCAACGAAACCGTGATACGGCCCGCCGGGCAAGGTGGCGCCGATGGACTGTGACAGGTGCGGCCGCGAGGCAGTGATGCACGCGGCCTACTCGGGGGCCCACCTCTGTGGCGAGCACTTCCGTGGCTCGGTCGAAAAGCGGGTGCGTCGGCGGATCCGGGAGGACGGCCTCCTCCCCGCCGACGCCTCGCCCGCGGAGCCACAGACGTGGGTGATCGGTCTCTCGGGTGGCAAGGACAGCGTCGTCCTGACGCACGTCCTAGACGAGACGTTCGGCAAGGATCCACGCGTGGAACTGGTCGCCCTCTCGATCCACGAGGGGATCGAGGGCTATCGCGACGAGAGCCTCGACGCCTGTCGCGAACTGACCGCGGACCGCGACTTGCGCCACGAGGTGGTGTCTTACGCCGACGAACTCGGCGTCCGCATGGACGACGTCGTGGAGAAGGATCCCGAGGACATGGCGGCCTGTGCGTACTGCGGCGTGTTCCGGCGGGATCTGCTGGAGTCCTACGCCGACGAACTCGGCGCCGACAAACTCCTGACCGGCCACAACCTCGACGACGAGGCCCAGACCGCTCTCATGAACTTCTTCGAAGGGGATCTGAAACAGATGGCCAAACACTTCGACGCGAGTCTCGGGCCGTTCGACCGGCGCGCGGAGAGTACGCACTTCGTCCCCCGGGCCAAACCCCTGCGCGACGTACCGGAGAAGGAAATCGCCCTGTACGCCCACCTCGCCGACCTCCCAGCCCACATCACGGAGTGCCCGCACGCGAGCGAGGCCTACCGGGGCGAGATTCAGCGACTCCTCCTCGACGTCGAGGAGGCCCACCCGGGGACCAGACACTCGATCATGGCCGGCTACGAGGAACTCGCCGAACTGGCGGCGACGCGCTACCGGACGGGGAGCGGCGAAAGCGACCTGGGCGAGTGCGAGCGCTGCGGATCGAGTACGGGCGGCCGGATCTGTCGGAAGTGCCGGCTCGTCGAATCGATCGAGGCGGTGTGAGCGCCGTCGCTCGACGGGTGGACTGCGAGAAAGTGGAAAGTGGAAAGTGGAAAGTGCCGTCGCGGCCGCTACCGGATCACGTCGACGCCGTTGCGCTGGTCGACCTGATTGCGACCGCCGTCGGACCAGGACGCCTGATCCTGTCCGACGTTCTCGCTCGCGTCGAATTCCGACACGTCCTCGCCGTTGAGACTCCGACGTGACTTCTCCGCCTGTCGCTGCGTCGACGGGCCGAGCACCTGAGCGCTCTGGACGCCGGTCATGATGGCCATGACCCGCACCTTGCCCTTGTACTCTTCCTGGATGCGGGCGCCCCAGATGACGTTGGCGCTCGCCTCCAGTCGCTCGGTGATGTTGTTGGCGATGCCCTCGGCCTCCTTCAGCGTGAGGTCGGGGCCGCCGGTGATGTGAACGAGTCCGCCCGACGCACCGCGGTAGTCGACGTCGAGCAGTGGGTGGTTCATCGCGTCGCTCACCACCTCCTGGGTCTTGTTCTTGTCCTGCGTCTCGCCGACGAGCATCACGGCGACGCCACCCTGGTTCATGATCGTGGACATGTCCGCGTAGTCCAGATTGATGAGCGAGGGCTGCGTGATGGTCTCGGAGATGCCCTTGACCGTCTCGGCGATGATCTGGTCCATCACCGAGAACGCCTTGCCGATCGGCAGATTGGGCACGTAGTCGAGCAGGCGGTTGTTGTCGAGGACGATGATCGAGTCGGCTTCGCCGCGAAGCTTCTCAAGTCCCTCCTCGGCTTTGACCGTACGAGCACGCTCAACGTTGAACGGCGTCGACACCATGCCGACGACGATTGCGCCCTGTTCTTTCGCGATTTTGGAGACGACGGGGGCGGCACCGGTACCGGTCCCGCCGCCCATCCCGGCGGTGACGAAGACGAGGTCGGCCTCGCCGAGTACCTCCTTGATCGTCCCCTGGGCCATCTCGGTCGCGCGTTCGCCCATCGATGGGTCGCCACCGGCGCCCAGCCCCTGCGTGAGCGACTTGCCGACGAGGATCTTCGTGTCGGCCTCGATCATCTTCAGGTGCTGTTTGTCGGTGTTGATCGCTATCGTCTCGGCGCCGTCGACGCCGATGTTGTACAACCGGTTGACCGTGTTGTTGCCGGCACCACCCGCGCCGACGATGACGATGCGCGGATCACCGAAATCGTCGTCTTCGTCGACGTCGCGCTGCTCGGCCTCCTCGCGCTCGATGGCGTCCTGGACGAATCCCTGCATCGTCACACCTTCGCCCAGCTGCGGTTACGGTTGCGTTTGTCGTCGCGGGACTCGCTCTGTTCGTTGAGCATCTCGCGGACTGCCGAACGGATGGCCTCGCTTCGATTCGGGAACTCTCCCGTTTCGACCATCTGTTCGACTTCCTCGATCTGCTGCTTCGGAATTCGTAGTGTCACACGCTCCATGTTTGCATTCCCCCGGTAAGACGGAAGGGGCAACACCCCGGATACTGTCTCACACGCTGAAAACCGCCCGACGGAAGCGCTCTACCCCGAGGGCGGTTCGCCTGTAAGACGACCGTCTTACGCAGACGTACCAACAGACCAATACCTTATAAAACTAACGGCCGGTGTAAGACAAATCCGCGAGGACGCCGTAAACAGCCGTTTCAATCGTCCTACGCACGGTCCAACACATCCGCTGCCGGGGTGCGTCGTCCACAGCTCGGACAGAAGGCCCAGTCCGAGCGGATCTCGTCTCCACAGTCGCAGAACACGCGGTGGGCGCCCTTCTCGCCGCAGTTCGGACAGTAAACGTGCCCAGCGGCCATCTCCTCGCCACACTGTGAACACGTTTTACGCGAGGGCGTCGTGTCGTCACCCGCGTTCCGGCCGGGTGTCTTACGCGTCGTCGGCTCCGACTCACGTTCGACCGACACGTCCGACGCGTCGGTGCTCGCGGAATCGATCGTGACGTTTAGGTTGATCTCCGGCTGCCGACGCGGCGCGAACGCGTACTCGGCGAGCAGCGTCTCCAGTTGGTCCGTTCCGCCCGAGGGGTCCTCACGCTCCGCGTCGTCGAGGTACGTGCGCAGTGCATCGCGCATCACCTCGCTTTTGGAGGCGTCGAACTCCTCCAGTCGCTCGACGAGATCGTCGTCGGCGCGGAACGTGATCTTGCTCATCGTTCACGCACACGTACCCGGGTTATTTCAAACCTTCGTGCGTGTCTGACGCCTGTCTGTCACTCGTCGGCAGCCGCCGCCAGTCGCGTCCGTTCGGCACCCAGCCACCGCGCCCAGCGGTCGAACACCCAGCTAGTCAGGCCGTAGGCGTCGTTCACGTCCCGAACCCACGCGTCGTCGGTGAAGAGCAGGCGCTGGAAACGGCGCATGCGTGGCGAGAGCGTCGGGCGACCGCCGGCGTAGTGAGCGAGCGTCTCCGCCCGCGCCCGCGAGAGGAACGCCGCCGGCACCTCGATACCGTCCGCCGCCGCGGCGTGAGCGAACCACTCCAAGTGGGTCACCGCCGCCGCGAGGACGAACCGCTCGCGGAAGCCGGACACCCCCTCGAGCGGGGACCGACCCGCGACGATCACGTCCCGGGGGCGCGAAAATCGCGGGAGCGTGACGGTCAGCCCCGTCGCCCCCGCCACCCGACGGGCGACGGCGCGCAACCGGCGTTCGAGGACGCGAGCCGCCGGCCACAGAGCGAGTTCGTACCACGCGGGCATCCACTCGCAGAACGGTTCGGAGAAGACGGCGTCGCCGACGAGGACCCCCACGACGGATTCGGCCTCGGACGGAGACAGCGTCGCCGGATCGGTCCGGAGCGCCGCGGTCACCCGCTCCCCGTCCACGGCGTCGACGCCGGGAAAGCCCATCCCCGCCGCGACACGGCGGGTGTACGCCCGCCCGGCCGCGTACCAGTCGGCGGCGTCGGCCGGCGTCTCGATGTCGAGCAGTCGAACGACGGTCACGCCCTCCCTTCCGGCCGGGGCGACCTAACCCTTCCGCGCCGACCGCGACGGTCAAGTGGTTCCGCACCGACCGTTCCGAAGACCCACCGTGCCAGTCTCGTTCGACCTCTTTGGGACGCTCGTGACGGTGTCGACGGCGAGCGACCCGGCCGCCGCCGTCGCCGCCGAACTGCGTGACCGGGGCGTGGCCGTCCCCGACGACTGGGCCGACGCCTACCGCACGCCCCATCTCGACGTACCCGACGCCGCGGAGGTGCCCCTCCCCGCCCACGTCGCCGCCGCGCTGCGGAGTCGGGGTGTCGCGGCGTCGGACGGCGTCGTCAGACGCGCCGTCGTCGCCGCGTTCGACCCCGAGGTGACGCGTCGAGAGGGGGTCGACGGCGCCCTCGCGGCCGCCCGGGAACACGGTCCCGTCGGACTGTGTTCGAACTGTAGCGTCCCCGAACTCGTCCCGCGGACGCTGGTGCGCGCGGACCTCCGCGGAGCGTTCGACGCCGTCGTCACCAGCGCCGCCTGTGGCTTCCGCAAACCGCACCCGACCCCGTTCGAGACGCTCGCGACCGACCTCGGCGGCGAGGCGTCGGAGGCGCCCCGTCGAGCCGGTGGAACCGTCGACCCCGCGTCCCTCGTCCACGTCGGCGACGACCCGACGACCGACGGCGGTATCGACGCCCTCGGCGGCACCTTCGTCGACGTGACCGAGACACCCTTGTCCGCCCTCGGCACCCGACTGGAGGGGCTCCCGTGACGCCCGTCGCCGCCGGGAGCGTCGCCCTCGCCGCCGGCCTCGACCGCCTCGTCGCCGAACCGCCCGCCACCGTCCATCCGGTCGCGTGGCTCGGGCGGGCGCTCGGACCCCTCGACCGCCGCTGGACCCACCCGCGACTCGTCGGCGTCCTCGTGGCGCTCGCCGTCCCTCTCCTCGCCGCGGGCGCCGTCGCCGCGGCCGTCGTCGCCGCCGCCCGCGTCGATCCCCTCGTCGGGGGCGTCGTCGCCGGCCTCGTCTGTTTCGTCGCCACCAGCCGGCGGATGCTCATAGACGAGGCACGCACCGTCGTCGCCCTGGGCGAGACGGACCTCCCGGCCGCACGGGAGCGCCTCCGCGCGCTCGCGGGTCGGAACGCCGACTCCCTCTCCGCCGGCGAGGTACGGAGCGCCGCCGTCGAGAGCGCGGCCGAGAACCTCGCGGACGGCCTCGTCGCGCCGCTCGCCGGCTTCGCTCTCCTCGCGCCCGTCTCCCTCCCCCTCGCCGCGGCGGCGGCGGCGTGGATCAAGGCCGTCAACACGCTCGACTCGACGTTCGGCTACCGCTCGAAGCCGATGGGGTGGGCGCCCGCCCGCCTCGACGACGCAGTGATGTGGCTGCCCGCGCGGGCGAGCGCCGCCCTCCTCGCCATCGCCGGTGGGCGGCCGGCCGCCCTCCGGTCGGCCCGGTCGTCCGCCCGCGTCCCCGACTCGCCGAACTCGGGGTGGCCGATGGCGACCCTCGCGATCCTGCTTGGGGTGCGACTGGAGAAGCCGGGCGTCTACGCGCTCCCGGGCGGGACGGCCCTGCCGACCCGCGCCGACGCCGACCGTGGCGTCGCCGTCGTCTCCCGGGCGGGCTGGCTGGCCTTCGGGCTGGCGGGGGTGATCGCGCTGTGCTGACGGCGGTTCGGGGTGCGCTCGCCTTCCTGACTCGCCTGCCCGTCGGCGGCGACGGGGCCGCGTGGGACGCCTTCCGCGCCACCCCCGCCGCCTTCGTCGTCGCCGGCTACGTCGTCGGCGGCCTCGCCGCGCTCCCCCTCCTCGTTCCGATTCCGGTCCCCACGGCCGTCGCCGGCTACCTCGCGACGCTCTACCTCGTGACGGGCGTGACCCACGCCGACGGCCTCGCCGACTGCGGCGACGCCGCCGCGGTCCACGGTCCGGCCGCCGACCGCCGCGCGGTCCTGAAGGACTCGGGGACGGGCGTCGGCGGCGCGCTCGCACTGGGACTGGCGCTCGTCGGCCTCGCCCTCGGTGGCCTCGGCGTCGCCGGCGCCGGCCCTCGGGTCGCCGTCCGCCTGGCCCTCGCCGCGGAGGTGAGCGCCAAGATGGGCATGGCGGCACTCGTGGCGCTCGGCGACCCCGGACACGAGGGCCTCGGCTCCGCCGTGGTCGGCGAAGCCACGGGCGCCTCGCTTCTCCCCGTCGTCGTCGCGGCCGTTCCCGCTACGCTCGTGGCGCCGCACGGAAGCGGCCCGGCGCTGGTCGCGGCGCTCCTCGCCGGGCCGGCGGTCGCACTCCTCGTCGGCCGGTGGGCGACGATGGCGCTGGGCGGCGTCACCGGCGACGCCCTCGGCGCGGCGAACGAACTCGGCCGGGTCGTCGCACTCCACGCGGGGGTGGTGGTGTGGACGCTCTGGTGATGTGTGGCGGGGCGGGGACGCGCCTCGGCGGCGAGGCGGAGAAACCGCTCGTCGACGTCGGCGGAACGCCGATGGTCGACCGGGTGCGGGCGGCGCTCGCGGCGAGCCGAATCGAGACGGTCTACCTGGCCGTCTCGCCGCGGACACCCGCGACGCGAGACCACCTGCGAGCGGCCGGCGCGAACGTCGTCGAGACACCCGGCGACGGCTACGTTCCCGACCTGACCGCCGCGCTGGACCGGGTCGGGCGCCCGGCACTGACCGTCGCCGCCGACCTGCCCCTGTTGACCGCCGAGGCGGTGAATCGCGTCCTCGACGCGGGCACCGACGCCGAGGGGTCGCTCACCGTCGCGGTGCCGGTCGACCTGAAGCGACGGCTGGGGGTGAGCGTCGACACGAGCGTCGAGCACGACGGGAGACGACTGGCGCCAGCCGGCGTCAACGTCGTCGCCGGAACCGACGACGGCATATACGAAAGCGACGACCCACGACTCGCCGTGAACGTGAATCACCCCTCGGATCTGCAGGTCGCGGAGGCGCTGTCGTGACCCGGTTCGTCCTCGTCGCTGGCACGACCGAGACGGCCAAAATCGACGGCATCAGTGCCGCGGGCGCCGACCCCGACCTGCGCGTCCACACGCCGAGTGCCGACGCGGAGCTGATCGAGTACGGCCACCTGGTCCGCGCACCGGTCGTCCCCGTGAGTCCGACGGGGTGTCCGACGCCGGCGGCGGTCACCCGCGCGGTTCGCGAGCGGGTGGGCTTCGAGACGCTCGTCGTCGACGCCGGCCTCGTCGAACCGACCGGCGCGCCGACGGTCGGCGTCGGAGCGACCCCCGGCCGCGACGTGCGCGACGCCGAGCCGGTGCCGACGGCGCCGGGCGCGTGGGTGGCCGCCCGTGACCTCGGCCGGAACCTGCCCGACGACGAACTCGTGGTCGGGGAGACCATCCCCGGGGGAACCACGACCGCACTCGGCGTCTGCCGGGCGCTCGGCGTCGACGCCGCCGTCTCGTCGTCGCTCCCACAGAATCCGGTGGCCCTGAAACGGGAGGTGATCGAGACGGCACTCGCGGCGAGCGACCTCGATCCGGGCGAGGCGGCCTTCCGCCCGCGACGTGCCGTCCGCCTCCTCGGCGATCCGGTACTGGCCGTAGTCGCCGGACTCACCGCCGGTGCCCTGGAGTCCGGGACCGACGTGATCCTCGGCGGTGGGACGCAGTTACTCGCCGCGGCGGCGCTGGTGCGACACGCTGGCGTCGCCGAACCGCTGACGCTCGCGTCGACCACCTACGTCGCCGACGACGTCGACCTGGCGACGGTGACCGCCGACCTGGACTGTGACCTCGTCGTCACCGATCCGAGCTTCGACGGCCGGGACGACGCCCTCGCCCGCTACGCCGACGGCGAGGCGAAGGAGGGCGCGGGGATGGGCGGGGCGCTCCTGCTCGCGGACCGGGCGAACGCCCTCGACGCCGTCGCGGACGGAACGCTTGAGGTAATGGAGCGTATTGGCACACCACATGAACCCTGACGCCGTCGCAGGGGTAGAGCGGGTGCCCCACGGGGGAGCGACGGACGCGACGATCCTGGATTTCAGCGCCAACACGAATCCGGAGCGACCGAGCGGGATCGTGAGCGTCTACGAGTCCGCCTACGGGGCGGCGACCCACTATCCGAACGACGACTACTGCGAGTTCCGCACCGCCGCCGGCGAGTATCTGGGCTGTGAGCCGCGGGCGGTCGTCCCGACGGCCGGTGGGAGCGCGGCCCTGCGTCTCGCCTTCGAGGTGACACTCGGCGGCGACGACGACGCGCTCCTCCCCCGACCGAGTTTCGGCGAGTACGAACGCGAAGTACGCCTCCAGGGGGCCGAGCCGACGGTCGTCGACCACGACGACCTGCTGTGGACCGACCCAGAGCCCTACGACGTGGCCGTCATCTGCAACCCGAACAACCCGACCGGCGAGGCCCACCCGCTGGCCGACGTCCGTGCCTACGCCGAGGAGTGCCGCGCCGCCGACACCGTCCTGATCGTCGACGAGGCGTTTCTGGACTTCACCGACCACCGGACGCTCGCGGGCGAACCCGGCGTCGTCGTCGCCCGGTCGCTCACCAAGATGTTCGGCCTCCCCGGCCTCCGGGTGGGGATGGCCGTCGCGAGGGGTCACCTCCGGGAGCGCCTGGAGGCCGCGCGGCCGGTCTGGGGGCTGTCGACCCCCGCCGCCGACGTCGGGGCCTACTGTCTCCGGCAGACCCGGTTCGTCGCCCGGACGCGCGACCGGGTGCGCCGCGAGCGAGAGCGCATGACCGACGCGCTCGAACCCGCCTTCGACGTGTGGCCCTCGGAAGCCCCGTTTCTCCTCCTCGACGTGGGCGACCGGACCGTCGAGGACGTGGTCGACGCGGCCCGGCGAAACGGCATCGCGATCCGCGACGCGACGACCTTCGACGGCCTCGACTCCCACGTCCGCGTCGCCGTGCGCCGCCCGGACGAGAACGACCGCCTCGTCGCCGCCCTGCTGGAGTGACGGCCGTGTTCGAGGGTACCGTCCGCGACGGAGTGTGTCGACTCGCGCGTCCGGGGACGCGGTGGCTGTCGACCGGCTACGCCGGCGGGGAGACGACGGCGCCCGCAGCCTACAACGTGACCGTCCCCGAGGGGTGGGAGCGGACCGACCTCGACGCCTACGTCGCCGACCGCCTCGCCGGTGCGGGCTTCGACCCCGAGGCCGCCGGCCCGGCGCTGCTGACCGGCGTCGACCAGCGACACGCCCGCCGAGCACGGCTGGGATCGGTCGAAGCCGTCGCCACCGCGGGTGTCTCGAACCCCGCCGCACTCCCCGTGGGAGCGACCGATCGGGAGCCAGTCGCCGCCGGCGTCGACGCGGCGAAGGGGGGCGCCGACGGTCCCGGCACCGTGAACGTCGTCGTCGGGACGACCCGCTCGCTCGCACCGGGTGCGCTCGCGAACCTGCTGACCGTCGCGGCGGAGGCGAAGGCGACGACCCTGCTCGAACGGGTCGGCGCCCCGGGAACGACCACGGACGCCGTCGTCGCCGCCTGCGATCCGACGGGTGAGCGCGCGGCGTTCTCGGGAAGCGCGACACCGGTCGGGACGGCCGCGCGGGCCTGCGTCCGCGACGCCGTCGACGCGAGCCTCGCCTCGCGGTACCCGGACGGCGACTACGGGCCGCCCGAGTCCGGCGTCCGGACCGACGAGCGCGCGGCGGTGTCGACGCTCTCACCGGATCATTGAAGCCCGGTCACCCCCGACTCGGAGAGGATGACCGACGATACCGACGGTCGGGTGGAGGCTCGGGCGCCCGCGGAGTTCGGCCTCGTCCAGGCGTGGTGGGGCGACGGAAAGGGGAAGACGACGGCCGCTCTCGGCATGGGCGTTCGCGCCGCCGGCCACGGCTACCGCGTCCACCTCCTGCAGTTCATGAAGGGCGGGGCGGCGAGCGTCGAGGACGTGCGCGGGGAGTACCGGGCCATCGCGCAGGTCGACGGCTTCTCCTACGAGCACACGGGTCACTACGGCTGGCACGGCTTCGCCGACGGAACCGACGACGACGACCACGCCGCGAAGGCGCGAGGCGGCCTGGAGCGCGCCCGGAACCTGGTTGCCGCCGCGGGCGACGCCGACCTCTCCGCCCCCCTGCCGCTGGACGGCGACCCCGAAGACGGGGTCCACCTGCTGATCCTCGACGAAATCCTGTACGCGGCCAACCGCGACCTGATCGACCCCGCCGACGTGGTCGACCTCGTCGCCTCGAAACCCGACGGCCTGGAACTCGTCTGCACCGGCGGCCACGACCACCCCGACTACCTGGCCGACGAGTCGGACCTAGTGAGCGAGGTTCGGAAGGAACGCCATCCCATCGACGCCGGCCAGCGCGCGCGGAAGGGCACGGAGTTCTAGACGAGCACGGTCTCTCGAGGTACCCCTCCCCGGGGGATGGTGTGCCTCTCGCAGTCGGGCGTCCGTGACCGCCTCGACGGCCTCGACCCCGCCAGGCTGCTGGCCCCTCGTCGCGGCGGTGTACGACGCCCGTGGGTGGGCGGTCGATCGGTCGACCGAGCCGTGCTGGCGACGCCGCCGGGCGACGACGGACCGTGGCGACCCGTGCCGGCGGCCCACCCCGACGCCGCGGACGCGGACGCGGACGCGGACGCGGACGCGGACGCGAAGGCGGTGACCGTCGTCGACGCCGCGGATCTCCGGGAGTTGCTGCAGGACGCCGTCGACGAGGGGGCCCGGACGACCCTGTGCCGACGCTTCTTCGACTGTGAGCCGGCGGCGCTGGCAGCGACCGAGGCCGAGACGGGGATGGAACCGACCGTCGACGGACCGGAGACGCGGCGACGGCCGGCTGGGTCGGGGATGCCCGATCACCGGACGCCACGGCGGCCGAACGTTTAACCGGGGAGCGGCGTAACCCACCGCCGATGGTCGAGGCGTTCGCCGTGGCGAGCGGCAAGGGCGGGACGGGGAAGACGACGAGTACGCTCGCCCTCGGCATGGCGCTCGCCGAGGACCACGACGTGACCGTCGTCGACGCGGACACGGGGATGGCGAACCTGCTCTTTCACGCCGGCCTCGACGACGCGCCGGTGACGCTCCACGACCTGCTGGTTGCGGGCGACGGGACCGCCGTCTCTGACGCGGTGTACGAACGCTTCGGGATGCGAGTCGTTCCCTGCGGGACGAGTCTGGCCGCGTTCGAGGCGGCCGACCCCGAACGTCTTCGGGACGTGGTGGCGGAGCTAGCCGCCGACACCGACGTGCTCCTCCTGGACTCGCCGGCGGCGCTCGGCTCGAAGAGCGCCGTCCTGCCCGTCGTCCTCGCCGACCGGACGGTGGTCGTCCTCCAGCCGACGATTCCGGCACTCTCGGACGGACTGAAGGTACAGGAGTACGCACGCTCCTACGGCACGGAGACGGCGGGGACGCTGTTCAACCGCGTCCGGGACGACGAGGGCGTCGACCGGGTCGTCGAACGGGCCGAGGAGTATTTCGGCGGCGAGACGCTTGGGGTGATCCCGGAGAGCGACGCCGCCCGTGCAGCCCGTACGGCGGGCGAACCGTTGCTGGCACACGCCCCGGACGCGCCCGCGGCGGCGGCGTTCCGCGAGGCGGCGAGGCGACTCGAGGTGCGCGACGGGGCGAGCGGTGACGTGGCCGACCGCTTCCGGAGCGCCGTCGTCCCGGACGAGGTATGAGGATTCCACGCGGCGACTTGCTCCGGTCGCGCGTCGTCGACGACCCGGGGACGACGCTGTCGGCGGCGCTCGACCGACGTCTCACGGGCTATGCCGTGTTCGAACCACAGGACGCCGTCCTGCTCGGCGACGACACCCGCGGCGTCGTCACGTTCGAGGCTGGCGTGCCGACCCTCGCCTACTGCACCGACACCGACCGGGGCGGCGCGGACGCCCTCGACGACGTGGCGGGACCCGGCCCCTACAGCGTCGACCTGTACGAACTCGACCCCGCGGCCCTGGCCGAGGCTCACGAGGCCGACGACCTCCGGGTCCCACCGGGACTGCCGGCGGACCGGCTGACCGACGACCGTGACCTCGTTACGCGGACGCGGGAGGCGGCCCCCGACGACCGACTCGGCAACGACGACCCGGACGCCGTAGCGGCCTTCCTCGACGACGAGGAGGGAATCGAGGCGATCCGAGAGCGGGCCCGCGAGGAGGCCCGTACCCGCGCCGAGGAGTGGGGACTGACCGACGCCCTCGACGACTGAGGCGAATAATGTCAACTGATTGAACGAGCTAGCTTCGCCATCCGGGGCGCCAGAAACACACACATCTTTATTATTGGCTGACCAAAATGTCGGTAGCGACAGGCGTATGACCATGCAGGGAAACTCGCACGATTCGGACGCCGTGGCGGAGTACGACCCGGAGACCGGCACGTACACCGTCAACTACCACGAGAC
Organism: Haloplanus litoreus; assembly: GCF_045690335.1. Taxonomy (GTDB): domain Archaea; phylum Halobacteriota; class Halobacteria; order Halobacteriales; family Haloferacaceae; genus Haloplanus; species Haloplanus litoreus. The sequence goes on from NZ_CP147874.1 coordinate 144,692, forward strand.
CAGTGACATCGAACTGAGCGTCACCGTCGTTCACGCGGTGCTCGAGGCGACGGGGAAGGAGCCGACGGACGTGAACCTCAACGACGTCGTCCAGCCGGATGCACTGAATCGCCTCTTCAGTCACAAACACGACGACACGGCCAGATCGGGCGGGACACTCACGTTCGAGTTCGCGGGATGTCTGGTGACCGTCGAGGGCGACGGTGAGATTCGCGTCGACCCGAATCCGTAGTCAGCGGTCGTCGAACGAGCCGTTCAAGTATCCTTCGAGGCGCTCGGCACCGCGTGCGGCGTCCGAGAGAGAGACCCGCTCGTCGGAACGGTCGAACACGACTAGCCCGGCCTCCGCCAGCCGCGGGACGTGTACCGACGCCAGCGCCGTGAACGCACGGCGTTGGTCGTCGTCGGTCGGGGGCTCGGAGCTGCTCTCCCGCCGCGCCAGCCGCTCTGCCAGGGTCGCCAGCCCCACCGATTCGTCCTGGAACAGCGAGCGCAGGACGAACCGCCGGCGGGGGTTGCGAAGCAGTTCGTGGATCGTATCGGTGTCGAGGGCGGGCGGCGTCGTCCCGCCGTCAGCCGGGCCAGGGTCCGTAACCGCATCGAACAGGGGCTGGAGCGTGTTGATCGTCCGCTCGTCGATCCGCGACGGGTCGGCACGGACCGCGAGCGTGGCGCCGAGTTGGGTCACCGTCTGGACCAGCAGGTGGAGGAACTGGAACGTCGACTCCACGCCGTTGGCCTCGATGAACGGATCGAGGGCGTCGACGTAGACGACCGTCTCCCGGTCGGAGTCCGCCCAATCGTCGAGGTAGAGCGTGGCCGCCGTCCCGAGTCGTCGCAGATTCCCGGGGTCCGACATCGCGGTCACCGTGACGTCCCGACCCGGGAGCGATTGGCGGGACGGACCGTCGGCCGTCGTCTCCCGAGCGGCCGACCGGCCGAACTCCCCGAACGTGATCAGTCCGAACGTCGCCGGGAGCGTCCCCCGACTCGCTCGCCAGTCGTCCACGACGTCCATCACGGACCGCTCCGCCGACACCACCAGTATCTCGGTAGCGTCGGCCTTCGTACCGAACCGGTCCCCGACGTCGTCCTCGACGTTCCGTTCCAAGAGAAGCGTCGCAGCCGACCGCTCGACAGGACGCCTCCCACTCGACGTACCGCTGTTCGATCCCCCCATAACGCTGTCAAATCCCTATTGACACGAGGGGAGTATAAAGATGCGGTCGACGGCGCGGGGTCAGGCGCCGTCACCGCGCCGGTCGAGTGCCGTCCCGTCCCGCGGACAGTAGTCGACCGCCGGGTCCCGGGTGTGGAACCCACAGGCGGGACACTCCTTGACCGGCGGCTCCTCACCACGACGGCGGAACAGCACGGGTACGAACGGCAGGAGCAAGAAGACGAGTAGCGTATCGAAGTAGTACCACGCGAGGACGCTCACGGCGATGCTCGCGACGAGGCCGACGACGGCCGTCGCAGTCCGAGAGCCGACCATATCGTCGGCAGACGCCTCGCGGGCAAGTGGTTGGCGGTCCCCGGCGCCGTCGTCGGGCCGTCGTAACGGCTCACCGGTGGGACGCCGGCGTATCGCGGCGACCCACCGGCGATAGCCGACGACCGTCCGTATCAGTCGTCGGCGGGGACCCGGTCCCGGGCGGTGTCGGCGTCGCCGGGCGGCCCCTCCAACACGTCGATGCGGGTGACCCACTTCACCCGCTCCCAGCAGTCGGCGTCGGCGACCAGGAGGCGTACCGGGCCGCCCCGCTCCCGGGGGATCGGGTCGCCGTCGAGGTGGGTCGCGAGGAGCGCCTCGTAGAGGCGTTCGAGGTCGAATCCGCAGGCGTACTCGGGATCCGTGGTGTGGACGAGTCCGTGCGTCGCGTCGGGAGTCGGGTCGGCCCGATCGAGGACGGTCCCGACGCGGACGCCACGCCATCGCCGTCTCGGCTCCGTCTCCCCCTCGCAGGCCGTCGAGGACCGCATCGACGCGCCGGCCGCGAGGTCGGTAGCGGGGACCGAAAGCGGCGTCGCGACGGCGCCGTCGACGGTCACGGTCCAGCGGCCCGGGTCGGCCTCGGTTGGGGGCTCCGAATGCGGCATGGGCGCGTGCAGGCCGTCCACGGGCTTAGCCCTTCGCTCGCGGACGTTCGGCCCGAACGTGTTCGGGCCAACCGACTCCCCCCGGGCGGGCGAACGGGGGGTATGGCTCGACGACTCGACTTGCGCGAGATGCCGCCGAGCGAACGCCACCCGAAGATTCACGCCGCGTTCGACGACCTGGAACCCGGCGAGACGCTGACCATCGTCAACGACCACGATCCGAAACCCCTGTTCTACGAGTTCGAGGCCGAACGCGACGGGTTCGACGCCGAGAACTACCGTAGCGAGCGAAGGGGATCGGACGAGTTCGTGGCGAAACTGCCGAAGCAGGCGTAACGCCACGGAGTGGCCCCGGGGCGGCGGTCCGAGGCGAAAGATACACCGGGCTGTAATTAGATGTAATTACCGGCATGAACGATTCGATCGGTCGGTCGACGCCGTCGATGCCCCGGGGCGTCGATTACCTGCTCGCGGCGATGGGTGTCGCCCTCTTCGGCGGCATCGCCGTGGGGGTAGTCTCCGCGCTACCGTTGCAGGCGACCGTCGGCGGCGGCTCGCTGCTCGCGGCGTGTCTGCTCGGCGTCGGTCTCACTCGGTTCCCGCGGCGGTAATCACCGCCGCCGGATCGCGACGGCGCCGACGATCAGAGCCAGCAGTCCCACCGGTGCCAGCGGGACGTCGACCGGGCCGACGACGGGAAGCGGGAGCGAGACACTCGCGCCGAGCGGGCCGGGCACCGGGAGGACGATCCCCAGGAACGGAATCCGAAGTCCGTCGGTCGGCGCCACACCGTCGCCCTCGGCCGGCGTCGAGGTGGGTCGGGGCGTCGGATCGCTCTCGTCGGGTGGCGGCGCGGGGTCCTCGGCCGGCGCGACCACCGTCGTCGAGTTCAGATACTCGACGCCTCGTGCGTCGCGGACCCGAACCCGGACGCGCGTCTCGTCGCTGACGCCGTCGAGTCGAGTGGCGAACGCGCCGTCGGGGCCGATGTCGACCGGTCGAATGTCGACCACCCGGCCACTGACCGGATCGAGCGTCTCGACGCTCGCGTCCCCGAGCTGGCCGCCCGTGATCCGGCCACGCACCGAGACGGTTCGGCTCCGTCCCTCGACGTACCCCGTTCCGCTGTCGGCGATGGTCACGTTCGGGGCGAGAAAGGCCGACAGCGAATAGCTCTCGAGTTGCTCGTTGAGCGCGGTGTCGTTCGCACCGATCACGACCTCGTCCTCCCCGGCCGGGTGGTACACCGTCGTGTCGAAGCCGACACGTTTCCGGTCGGCGTCGGGCACCGTCGGCTGGCGATACACGAGGCGGTGTCTGACGACGAGGGAGTTCGTCTCCTCCCGCACCTGGACGGTCGCCTCGTCGTACACCGTACAGAGTTGCTCCTCGTCGTCGATCTCCAGTTCGGTGGTCGCGTCACAGAGGTTCGCCCCCTCGAGGCTCTCGACATCGACGTCGGTCGCCACGTCGTCGAGCGACAGCACCCGCTCCTCGACCCAGACGTCGTGAACCTGTCCCTCGTCGCTGACCGTTCCCTCGATCCGAAGTCGCGTCGGTGAGACGTAGCGGACGTCCGTCACGTTCACCGTCGGGGACGTGCCGTCGTCGACGGTGACGACGACGTGGTAGACGGCGACGTTCCCGAGGACGTCCTCGGCGGCGATCCGAAGGTAGTTCTCGCCGAGCGCGAGCGTCAGCGTCTCGTTGAACGACTCGCCGGGCGACGGCAGGAAGTGCCGGTCGAGTCGTTCGGGGTTGGCGTCGTCGTCGACGCCGTCGGTCGGGATTGGCAGATCGGGGTGGATCGGCGCCGTGCCGACGGGGTCGTAGACGAACTCCTCGCCGTCGTCGGCCGACCGCCCGCCGACGTCGGCGTACTCGTAGGCGTGTTCGATCCGGACGGCACGTATCTCGGAGTGGTCGTCGATAGTGCCCGCCACGGTCAGCGTGGAGTTGGAGACGGTCAGTGTCGGGATCGCGTCCGTAACGGTGGCCGTGGGCGTCTCGTCCACGACGAACAGCGGCGTCTCGGTGTCGAGTCGATCCAACGTCTCCGTCTCGTATCCGAGTGGACCGCCACGGAGCGGCGGTGCGAACGTAATCGACGGCGCGCGGTCGTCCCGAACGACGGTGGCCGAGTAGGTCTTGACGCCGCCGGCCTTGGCCACCACCGCGATCCGGTGGTCGCCGTTCCGCAGGTCGAGGACGACGTTGCGCTCGACCGTCCGGGTCGACGGCTCGAAGACGTGTCTGGTCTCACCGTCAACCCTGATCTCTACCAGTCGGACCGTCTCCCCTTCGGGCGCCGTCGCCGTCACGCTCAGCCACGGGTCGGCCGACGTGTGGTGGACTTCGCCGAGGGCGAGCGGCGATCCGTCGACGGTGACGCTCACGTCCGGGACCTCGCCGGACTGCGCGGCGGCCGATCCGCCCAGCGACGCGACTCCGGCACCGACGACCAGCACCACGACGAGGACGACTGTGCGATGCTCCATGGGACCGTTCTCGGTCGGAGACGTGGACGGCGCGGCTTATGAGTGGTGCGGCCCAATTATCAGCGGAGGAAGCCGGATCGTCAGGACGGACTGTTCGGCAGCGTTCCGAGTTCCACCTCGACGGTCCGTTCGCTCCCGTCGCGGTGGACGGTGAGCGAGACGGTGTCGCCGGGTCGCGTCTCCAGAGCGAGGTAACTGCCGAGCGCCTCGGTCGTGTTCGTGGTCGTCCCGTCGATTGCCAGCAACACGTCGCCGCCGACGGGCGTCGCTTCGCCGTCGACGACTTCCGGTTCGCTCGGCTGCAAGACCCCGTCTGAGGGTCCGTCGGGGGCCACGTCGACGACGAGCAACCCGCGCGGTTCCTCGAGGTCGTTCGCCTCGGCGAGGGTCGGCGTGACGGGCGTCAGCGCGACGCCGAGGAAGGAGTGGTCGAACGAGCCGGTCTCGATCAGCGCGGGCAACACCCGCCGGGCGAGCGCCGCCGAGATGCCGAAGGCGATGTTGTCGCCGCCGCCGGAGTTGATGACGGCGACGACGCGTCCGTCGAGGGCCGTGAGCGGCCCGCCGCTGTTGCCCGGGTTGACCGCCGCGTCGGTCTGGATGGCGTCGGGGATGCTGAACCCGGTCGGCGCGGGAATCGAGCGGTCGGTGCCGCTGACGACCCCCGTCGTGACCGAGCCGTCGAGGTCGAAGGGGTTGCCGATGGCGACCACCTCCTGGCCGATGACCGCCGGTTCATCGGCCAGAGCGAGCGGCGACGCCGCGTCGGGCAGGCTCTCGACGGTGACGACCGCCAGGTCGCTGTTCGGATCGCTACCGACGACCTCACCCTCGTGCCACCGCCCCTCGCTCGTCCGGAGGTCCACCGCCGTCGCCTCGCCGACGACGTGGGCGTTCGTGACGACGTGGCTCTCGTCGTAGACCCACCCCGTGCCGCTCCCCGCGTCCGTCTGGACCAGGAGGACCGAGTCGATGGTCTCGCGGTAGACCCGGGTGTACGGGCTGGATGCCGTCGAATCCTCGGTATCCTCGGCCGTCGGTGCCGACGCCCCACAGCCGGCGAGTCCCGCGGCCAGCGCGAGTCCGCTCGCCTGGAGAAATCGCCGTCGACTCGTGTCTCCCTCGGTCATCGTACGACTCTGGGGAGTACGGCCGAAAGTAGGTTGGGATCGGTTACTTCTCGACCAGCCGCCGCAGGTGTTCGGGCGGCACCGCGCCGCGCGCCGCGTGGCCGTCGTACGCGAACGTCGGCACGCCGGTGATTCCCTGGCGCTGGGCCGTCTCGAACAGGTCGTCGACCCGCGCGAAGAGGGCGTCGTCGTCCAACGCGTCCGCGACGGCCGCCGGGTCGAGCCCCGCGGCCTCGGCGCAGTCTTCGAGAACCCCGGCGTCGCCGATATCACGGCCGTCGACCCACAGCGCCTCGAAGACGGCCTCGTCGAAGGCCAGCCACGTTTCGTAGGGTTCGGTCTCCCTCACGTGGTAGGAGACGACCTGGGCGGAGCGGGAGTCCACGTCCGTCGCGATTTCCTGCGCCATCTCGGCGTCGTACTGCTCGCGGAGGCGCCGGACGTTCTCGCGGGCCTGTTCGTAGTAGTCGTCGTCTTTCCCGTCGTCGACGGCGTGGTCGATGTCGCCGTCCGGGTCGCGCTTCCCCGCGCGGAGGTCGAAGGGTCGCCAGTCGATTTCCAGCGGGTCGTCGCGTTCGTCCTGATACCGCGCCAGCGACTGCCGCCCCAGGTAGCAGAAGGGACAGACGTAGTCGGAGTAGACCGTGATGCGTTCGCGGGCCTGCGTGTCGCTCATGTGTCCGTCTAGTAGCGACGCCGGGTAAAAGAGTGTGACTCGGCTGTGGCTGCCGAGCGCACGCCCACGCGGTTCGGGCGGCCTCACTCCACGACGACGGCTCCCTTCATCCCCAGCGTGCGGTGAGGCGTGCAGACGTACGTGTAGGTATCCGTCGACGAGAACGTGCGTTCGAAGGTGAACCCTTCTTCGGCGGAGAGTTGGCTCTCGAAGGCGCCACCCGGGGCGGCGAATATCTGGGAACGGGTACAGCCGACAGTATCACTCGGGGTCGTCGAGCAGTCCCATGTCGTCGGCGACCAGGTCGGCGAGACGGTCGACGACGGCGGGATCGACCTCCGCTATCGACTCGCCGTCGTGGACGCTCTCGTTGTGTCGCTCGACCGCCTCGGCGACCTCCGGCAGCGGTACCCGCGTCGTCGTCTCACAGGCCGAACAGATGATCGGCACCGTCGGGTCGTCGTCGCTGGTCATCGGTGCGTGCCGTCGCGCCCCGGGACAAAAAGGGCGGGGGACGACGCCCCTCCGGATCAGTCGTCGGCCTCGCCGCGCGCCCGTTCGAACATCGTCAGCGCCTGCTCCCGTCGCTCGCTGTGGTCGACGATGGGGGCGGGATACTCCGGTGCCGTCCGCCGGCGCTGCGTGGGCGACAGGTCGTGCCAGTCGTGGATCAAGTCGGCGTCCACCCCCCGGAGTTCGGGGACGTACTCGCGGATGTACTCGGCGTCGGGGTCGTGACGCTCCCCCTGGGTCATCGGGTTGAAGATGCGGAAGTAGGGTTGGGCGTCGGTGCCCGTCGAGGCGGCCCACTGCCACCCGCCGTTATCGTTCGCGGGGTTGTGGTCGGCGAGTTTCTGCCGGAACCAGTCGTACCCCTCGCGCCAGTCGATCAGGAGGTCCTTCGTCAGGAACGAGGCGACGATCATCCGCACGCGGTTGTGCACGTACGCCTCGGCGCGCAACTGGCGCATCCCGGCGTCGACGATTGGGTAGCCCGTCTCGCCGTCCTTCCAGGTCTGCAGGGCCGCCGGGTCGTCGCGCCACGCGATGTCGTTTTCGTACTCGCGGTAGTTCTCCGTGACGACGCGGGGGTTGAAGTGGAGGACGTGGTGGTAGAACTCCCGCCAGGCGAGTTCGCCGCGGAACGTCTCGACGGCCTCGCGGGCCGTCTCGTCGGGCGCCGCCTCGCGGGCGCGCACCACCCGGTCGTGGACCGTCCGGACGCCGACGGTGCCGTGGGTCAGATGTGGGGAGAGTCCGGAGGTGGCGTCCGCGGCCGGCCGGTCGCGTGCCTCCTTGTACCCGTAGATCGGCCCCGAGCAGAAGTCGTTGAGGCGGTGGCGGGCTTCCTCGTATCCGCCGGACGGAATCGTCGCCTCCGGGTCGTCGAATCCCAGGTCGTCGAGCGTGGGGATGGGCGTCTCGACGCCGGGGTCGGCGAGGCGGGCCGCCCCCGGTGCGGCCACCGACGAGGCCTTCTCCCGGTCGCGCCACTTCTTCCAGAAGTAGCTGTAAACCGAGTAGGGGTCGCCGTCGTTGGTCGTGATGGACCCGGGTTCGTGGTGGAGGTGGTCGTGGACGGTCCGGGTCTCGACGGACGCGTCGGCGAGGCGGGCCGTGACCCGGTCGTCGCGCCGGCGGCCCAGACCGGAGTAGGCCTCGGCCCACGACACCGTGTCGGCGTCGTACTCGTCGGCCAGTCGTGGAATCTCCTCGGTCGCCTCGCCGCGCACGACCAGCAGGTCGCTCTCGCGGGCGCGGTACCACTCCCGGAGGGTGGTGAGGCTGTCGCGGACGAACGCAACCCGCGGCGGCGCGGCGTGGGCGAGTACCCGGGAGTCGAAGACGTACACCGGCAGGATCGGGTCGTCCTCGCCGGTGACCAGGGGCAAATTGTCGGACGGCCTGAGGTCCGTCCGGTGCCAGTGGATGCGCATACCCGGACGTAGGAGCGGGCCGGCATAAACGCTCGATCCGTCCGAACGGGTCGAGAAACCGAGACGTTCATACGCGTTCGGTCGATCAATCGAGTAACGGAGACCTTTCAGTGAGCACGCAGTCGCAGGACCTCGCAGACGGACGGGAACTCGCAGCGTACGACCGCGATGACGACGAGACCCTGGAGATGGCCATCGCGCAGGCGTTCGGCCGTGTCGGCATCGACGTGATGGAACGGGAGACGCCGTTCCACGAGATGGTGAACGTAGACGCCCTGCGTGACCTCCACGAGGAGTCCCGGGCGACACCGATCCGGACGACCCTCACGCTCTACGATCACCCGGTGACGATCACTTCCGAGGAAGTTCGGATCTACGCGGCGTCGGCCGGCGACGAGTAACGGCCCGGCTCACTCCGTATCGACGGCGCTCGCCATCGCCCGACAGTCCGCCGTAGCGACGGCCATCCCCGCGTCGCCGGGGATGCGTCGTCACGGCCGAACGTCGGCCGCCAACGACACGAATCCCCGACCGGCCGGGCGTCACGCTTAGGCGTCCGCGGTACCGTGTGACCATATGACTGACGATACCGTGACCGTGCGCGGCGTCGACGTGCCGGCGGTCGGTCTCGGCACGTGGCGCCTACGCGGTGGCGACTGTCGCCGGGCCGTCGAGGCGGCGCTCGAACTCGGATACCGACACGTCGACACCGCCCAGGCCTACGGCAACGAGCGGCAGGTCGGGACCGCGATTCGGACGAGTTCGGTCGACCGCGAGGACGTCTTCCTGACGACGAAACTCGGCGGTGGGAACCGGAGTCGGGAGGCGGTCCACCGCTCCGTCGACGAGAGCCTCCGACGTCTCGACACTGACTATCTCGACCTCCTCCTGATCCACTGGCCGAACGCCAAACCGCCGTTCTCGCCGGTGTCCCTGCCCGGGGCCACCCCGCTCTCCGAGACGCTCGCCGCGATGGCCGACCTGGTCGCGGACGGCCGGGTCCGCTACGTCGGCGTCTCGAACTTCGACGTCCGCCTACTGGACGAGGCGCGGTCGCTCGCGGACGTGCCCATCTTCACGAATCAGGTGCAGTTCAACCCCTACTGGGATCAGCGCAACCACCTGTCGTACTGCCGGCGCCACGACGTGTTGCTGACGGCGTACAGCCCGCTCTGTCACGGCGGCGTCCTCCGCGACGATGCCCTCCAGGCGGTCGGGCGGGCGTACGGGAAGACGGCCGCACAAGTCGCGATTCGATGGGCCATCCAGCACGAGGGAGTCAGTGCCGTGCCCAAGGCGACGACCCGCGACCACCTCCGGGCCAACCTCGACGTGTTCGACTTCGAACTGACCGACGCGGAGATGGAGCGAATCCGGCAGCCGTCGAAACTACGAGCGCTCGCGGGGTTCGCCCGCTCTCGACTGCCGGTGTGACCGTCGGCACGGACACGCCACCCGGGGCGGTCCGCCGGGATCACCGGATCGCAGCACTCGGGGAAGGGCCGAATCCGGACCCGCGGCGTCAGCAGACCGGTTTGGGGTCGACGCCCATCTCCGTCAGGCGCTCCTCGTACTCCGCGTAGGCGACGGCGATGGCGCGGTCGGCCGCGTCGAGCGCCCGATTCCAGTCGTCGTCGTCGTCACAGCAGGTATCGAGGAGGGCGGCCCCGTCGTCGACGAGGGCACGCGTCTCCGAGCGAAAGTCGCGGAAGACGTCGGCCGCCGTCTCCTCGGCCTCGTTGACGAAGAAGTTCACCACCTGCAACAGCGAGCGGTCGCTCACCAGTGGGCGCGCGACGAGTCCCGCCGCCACCCGCTCGGGCGTCGAATCGAGGCCACGGAGGTACTCGTGCAGGGCGTCGGGCGCCGGGTCGTCGACGGCAGCGTCCCCGTCTAGCAGGTCGGCCACCCGCTCGGCGTGGTCGCGCTCTTGGGCCGCGACGCGCTCGAACGCCGCGCGGGCGGCGTCGTCGGACTCGTCGGCCGCCCAGGCCGCGAACGTCTCGGCGGCGCGACGCTCGGCGGCGTCGGCCGCGGCGAGTACCGACGCCCGGTCGAGTCGGGCCGCCGTCGTCGCCACCAGTGACTTCTCGGAACCCAGTCGGTCGAGTTCGGTCGCCCTGTCCCCGGTCACCGTCTCGACCAGCGTGTCGCCGTCCATGGCCACCGATAGGGGAGCGAGGATCATTATCCTGACCCCACCCTTAACGCCGTCGGGAGCGTAGGTGAGGCGATGACAGCCCACACTGCAGGGGAGCTGACGCCGGCGGCGCTGCGGCGACGACTCGCCGCGGGCGACCCGGTGACGCTCCTCGACGTGCGAAACCGGGCGGAGGTGGATCGCTGGCGGATCGAGGCGCCGTCGATCACTCACCACCACGTTCCCTACATGAAGTTCGTCGCCGCGGGCGTCACCGGCGACGTGACCGACCTCCTGCCGGACGACGTGGCGGAGCCGGTGATCGTCGTCTGCCCGCACGGCGAGGCGAGCGCCGAGGTTGCCGAGCGACTCGTCGCGGCGGGCGTCGAAGCCGAGAACCTGGCCGGCGGCATGGATGCGTGGGCACGGCTGTTCGACCGGACGGTCGTCGCGGACGGCGACGCGACGGTGTACCAGTACCGCCGGCCCGCGAGCGGCTGTCTCGGCTACGCCGTCGTCGCCGGGGAGGAGATGGCCGTATTCGACCCGTTGCGCGCGTTCGCCGGCCGCTACCGGACCGACGCCGCCGACCTGGGCGTGGACCTAATCTACGCCGTGGACACGCACGTCCACGCCGACCACGTGAGCGGCGTGCGGGCGCTCGCGGCTCCGACGGCGGCGACCCCCGTTCTGCCCCAGGGGGCGGTCGACCGCGGTGTCGCCGACGCCGCGGCCTTCGAGACGGTGGCCGACGGCGACACCCTCGACGTGGGCGGAACGGCGGTCGATGCGGTCGCTCTCCCCGGTCACACGACCGGCATGACCGGGTTTCGGGTCGGAAGCGAGTCCGGCGACGTCCTCCTCACCGGTGACAGCCTCTTCGTCGACGGCGTCGCCCGCCCCGACCTGCAGGAGGGCGCCGATCCCGAGACGCAGGCGCGGGACCTGTACACGACGCTCACCGAGCGGCTCGCGCGGTTCCCCGACGACACACGGGTCGCGCCCGGGCACACGGACGCCGGCGTCGGCGACGACCCGGTCGTCGCCCGTCTCGGCGACCTGCGCGACCGACTGGCCGTCTTCGGGATGGACGAAGACACGTTCGTCGACCACGTCACCCACGTCGGCGCGGAGCCGGCGAACGCCGAACGCATCGTCGCCATCAACCGCGGCGAGGTGTCGGCGGACGACGACGAGGCGTTCGAACTCGAACTCGGGCCGAACAACTGCGCGGCCGGGTGAGGAGGCCAACGGAGCAACCGATTCGACAGGCCGTCTGTGGACGCCGGCGCGCCTCCGGACCCTTTATGATCGCGCCCGGACACTCACGCCCATGTCCTACGACATCGCGGTCATTCCCGGCGACGGCATCGGGAACGAGGTAGTGGAAGCGGTCGAACCGCTGCTGGTCGACACCGCAGCGACCCACGGCGTCGACGTGGAGACGACGTGGTTCGACTGGGGGAGCGAGCGCTACCTGGACGAGGGGGCGCTCATGCCCGACGACGGCCTCGACCAGTTGGAGAGCTTCGACGCCATCCTCCTCGGTGCCGTCGGTCACCCCGACGTCCCGGACCACATCACGCTCCGTGGGCTTCGACTGCCGATCACCAAGGGGTTCGACCAGCACGTCTGCAAGCGACCCTCGTACCTGTTCGAGGGCGTCGACAGCCCGCTGAGGGGGTACAGCGGCGGCGACATCGACTTCGTGGTCTATCGACAGAACACGGAAGGCGAGTACGCGGACGTGGGCGGACGGGAGCACCGTGGCTTCGAGAACGAGGTGGCGGTGCAGGCGTCGGTGTTCACCCGCGAGGCGACCGAGGCGGTCGTTCGCCCGGCCTTCGAGGCAGCGAGCGAGCGGAGCGGGAAGCTGACGAACGTCACGAAGTCGAACGCCCAGGCCCACAGCATGGTGTTCTGGGACGACATCGTCGAGGAAGTGAGCGCGGAGTATCCCGACGTGGACGTCGAACGTCTGCTGGTCGACGCCGCGAGCATGGACTTCGTCCGCCGCCCCGACGAGTTCGACGTGGTGGTCGCCTCGAACCTCTTCGGCGACATCCTCACCGACATCGGCGGCATCATCAGCGGGAGCCTCGGTCTCGCGCCGTCGACGAACATCAACCCCAAAGGAACCTACCCCTCCATGTTCGAACCCGTCCACGGCAGCGCATTCGACATCATGGGCGAGGGTATCGCCAACCCGCTGGCGACGGTACTCTCGGGCGAACTCATGTTCGAGCACCTCGGCGAGGAGGCCATCGCGTCGGCGCTCCACGACGCCGTCGCCGCGCAGTTGGCCGACCCGGACGCGCCGCGAACGGCCGACATCGGTGGGTCGGCGACGACCGTCGCTGTCACCGACGACCTGACCGACCGCCTGGTCGAGTGAGACGGACTGTCGTCCCCGGGTACCGGCCGTCGCCGACCACGGGGGCGACGGCCGGCCGGAACTGACGTACAACGGTCCGTATAAGTCGACTAGTCGTCGCCGGCCGTCTCGGCGTACTGTCCCCAGAACCCCGGCTGTTTGGTCACGGTGAGATCACCCCGGACGCGGGTCCGACAGGCGAGGCGTAGCCCGTCGTCGGGGTCGTGGGGCGGGAACGAGAGGCGGCGGCGCTCCCGAGCGTCTCGCTCGCTCACCGGCCCCTCGACGGCGACGGCACAGGTACCGCAGGTGCCGAGGCCGCCGCAGTTCAGCGTGTCCGCGAGACCGTTGTGCGGCGTGACGCCGGCGTCGCGGAGCACGTCGCGCAGAATCGCCCCCGCCTCGCACTCGAGTTCTCGATCACGGAACCGGACGGTAGGCATGCGTCCGCTACGGGCCGGAGAGCGGAATACGTTGGCACGGCTCACATCCCACCGTTGGTGCCGGCGAGGGCGACGAGTCGACGCTCGAACGGGTCGATCAGGAGTAGGTGGCCCGCGCCGACGGCGGGCGCGACGAACGACGCTGGATCGAACGCGGTCGATACACGGCCCCGGCCGAGCAGGGTCGGCCCCAGTCCGGCGCCGCGACGGACGGCGACGGTGCGGTGACTCGGGACGACGACGGCGTCGGTGAGCACCGGCGACGGGGCAGAGAGGATGGTCGTCCGCAGGTCGAACGACCAGCGGGTCTCGCCGGTCACCGGGTCGAGTTCGTGGAGGGTGTCGCCGTTCTTGGCGTAGGCCGCTCCCGCTGCCAGCGTCGGCGCGGAGAGGCCGCCGACGTCATCGCGGGTCCACCGTGGTGTGCCGTCGTGGGCGAACGCCCGGAGTTCGGTGTAGCCCTGGACGTACACCCGCCGTGCGTCGACGGAGACGGCGACGGCGTGGGCCACGTCTGCGGTCCACCGCCGCGTTCCGGTGTCGCGGTCGAGGGCGACGACGCCGCCGTTCGTCGGGGCGTACACCGCGTCCGCCGTCACGGCGGGCGCGACGGTGCCGGTGACGGTGGGGTCGTCGGGGAGGTTGAACTCGGGGTACGCGAGGCGGTCGAGACCGGGATACCGCCACCGCTCCTCGCCCGCAGCGAAGGCGACGACTGCGTCGCCCGTCCGGACGTAGCCGGTGCCGTCGCGGACGGTGACGGCGTAGACGGCCCGGTCGCCGACCCGGAGCGACCATCGCTCGCGGGCGCTCGGCGTCGCGAACGCGTGGACGAACGCCCCCTCCCGTGCTCTCGTTCGGTCGTACGTCGGGACGTACACCGTCCCCGCGTCCGGATCGTAGGCGGGCGTCCCGCCGGGTTCGTGCGGCAGGGACGCCGCGAGGGCCCCCTCGCCGGTGCCGGCGTCGACGCCGAGGAGCGTGTCGGCGCTCGCGACGAACGCCCGCCCGTCGCCGACGACGGGGGAGGTGTAGGGCCACCCCGGCAGCGAGCGGTCCCACGCCTCGGAGAGCGTCGCCGGGACGCGCCCCTCGGGCGCGTGGGCGGTGTTCGCCGCGTTCTTCGCGACTTGCGGCCAGTCGCCCGCCGGGAACGTACCGCCGCGTTCCAGGGCGGCACAGCCGGTGAGCGTCGCCAGTCCGCCGGTGTGCAGGAGGAGGGCACGTCGAGTCGTAGGGACCGTCATCGGGGGAGAGTCAGCACGTCGACCGAAAAGACTGGTGGGGACGGGTACAGCCCGGCGTCGACGAGGCGAGCGCGAGACTCCCGACGCGGATCAGGGCGCCATCCCGACGCACGGTGACCCGCTGGTGATGGCGCCAACGGTCGTTCCGGACCCGGACGTCACCGTTGCGTGGAGCACCGGCCGCTCGCCCTCCTTCGCGACGAACAAGGTGTTCGAAATCGGCCGGACCTCCGGCGAAGGCGTCCAGATGGAGTTCGCCGGATCGGAGGGCTTCGCCGTCGTCCAACCCTACGAGGAAGGTGAGCAACACCCCTAGCCGTGGCGACACTCGGGATGTCCGGACCCCGCACGGCGGCTCTCGGCGGGCCGGAGGCGGCGCGTCGACGCCGGGAAGACACCCGGATATATGCACCGACGGGGCCTACTCCCTGTCGACGATGGCCATCCCGACCTGGCTGTGTGCCGAGGACGGACCGCGCGACGAGCGAGACGCCGACCCCGCCGCAGTCGACCCGTCGGATCTGGGGGCCGCCACCGACGTCTTCGAGGTGCTCGCCGATCCGACCCGACTGGCGGTTCTCGCCACCCTCCACGAGCGGTCGACGCCCATGTCGTACACGGCGCTCCGGGAGGCGACGTCCGTCGAAGACAAGGGGCGGTTCAACTACCACCTGCGTCGGCTCGACGGCCTCGTGCGGAGCGTCGACGGGGAGTACTACCTGACTCGACGCGGCGCGGAACTCGTGGAACGTGCCCTCGCCGACGAGTTCGCCCGGTGAGGGGAAGGCGCGTTCTCCGAGGATTTAGCCCGGTACTGGTCGTGGGGTAGGAGTGATGGTGCGACACTCCGAGCGGCAGGTGACGAGGAACCGATGACGGCCGACGCGGCCGACTCGCCACGGTCCCCGGCAACGGACGGGTCGGCGGTGCGTTTCTCGGCCGCCGGCGTCCGGGACGGATTCGTCGAGTGCGTGCCGGTTGCAGTCGGCGTCGCCGGCTACGGCGTCGTCTTCGGGATGCTGGCCAGACGTGCCGGGTTGCGCGTCGCCGAGGCGGCCCTCATGAGCGCCACCGTCCTCGCGGGGGCGGCGCAGTTGCTCGCGATGGAACTGTGGGAGACGCCGATCCCAGTCGTGGCAGTCGTCGGGACGACGTTCGTCGTCAACCTCCGATACGTGCTGATGGGGGCGGCGCTGCGCCCGTGGTTCGGGCGGCTCTCCCCCGCGAAAGCCTACGGGAGCGTCTTCTTCATCGCGGACGAAAACTGGGCGCTCACGATGGGGCAGTTCAAGTCGGGGGGCCGACAGGGCGCGTACCTCCTCGGCAGCGGCCTCGCCATCTGGTCGGCCTGGGTCCTCGCCACCGTGGTCGGCGCCGTCGCCGGTGGCCTGATCGGCGACCCGGCGCGGTACGGGCTAGATTTCGTGCTCACCGCCGTCTTCCTCGCTATCGCCGTCGGCCTCTGGGAGGGCCGGTCGAGCCTGCTCCCGTGGCTGGCGGCCCTGACCGTCGCCGTCCCGAGTGCGCAGTACCTTCCCGGCCGGTGGTACATCCTCCTCGGCGGCGTCGCCGGGAGCCTCGTCGGGGTGATCCGCGTCGATGGCTAGTCCCGTCGACCCGTTCGTCGCCGGGGTCATCCTGGCGATGAGCGCCGTGACCTACGCGACGAAAGCGGGTGGCCTGTGGCTGCTGGGGCGTGTCGAGGTGCCGGAACGGGTCGAGACCGGTCTCGAACTGCTGCCCGGAGCGATCATCGTCTCCATCCTCGCCCCCGAACTGATCGACGCCGGCCCGGCCGAGTGGGGCGCGGGCACCGTCGTCGTGGTCGTGATGTGGCGGAGCGGGAACATCCTCCTCTCGCTGCTCTGTGGCGTCGGTGCGGTCCTCCTCCTGCGCACGGCAGTGTAGACTGGTGCGACCGGGCGACCGCTCGCTCCCGTGGTCCTAAATACGGATGGGGTGTAGGGGTGCCCATGGCGATTCGAAGCCGCCGTGCCGGCTACTATCTCGGGTTGGTCGTCGCCACGACGGTGTTGTTCACTGCCGCCTACAACGTCGGGATGGCCGTCTGGGAGGGGCGGCCACAGCCCGTGTATCGCTCCCTGGAAGTCGTCGTGCAGAGTTTCACCACGACGGGGTACGGCGAGGACGCCGGGTGGGACACCCTCCAGATGAACCTCCTCGTGATCACGATGCAACTCGCGGGAATCGGGCTCATCCTCACCGCAGTCGACGTGTTCGCGGTGCCGTGGCTTCGCGAGGCGCTCACCCCGACGGCCCCCGAGTCGGTCGACGGCGTCACCGACCACGTCATCATCTGTGAACACACCTCGCGGACGGACGCGTTCATCACGGAACTCGACGCCCGGGACCGGGAGTACGTGCTCGTCGAATCCGGCGGCGAGGCGGCGAGTAACCTCCACGAGGCGGGGTATCGGGTCATCCACGGCGATCCGGAGTCGACGGAGACGCTCGAGGCTGCCTGCCTGGACAGTGCGCGGGCGCTCGTCGCCGACGCGGCCGACGACACCAACGCGAGTATCGCCCTCTCGGCGCGCGATACGGCCCCGGAGGTGCGGGTGATCACGCTGGTCGACGACGCGTCACTCGCTCGTTATCACCGCGCGGCCGGCGCGGACGACGTTCTCTCCCCCCGGCAGTTGCTGGGCGCGAGTCTGGCCGAACAGGTCCCCACGGCCGTCACGACCGACGTGGGCGCCGGCATCCCCATCGGCGACGACTTCGAACTCGTCGAGCTGACGGTCGCTGGGGAGAGCGACGTCGCCGGGCGGACGTTCGCCGAGGCGGGGTTGCGCGAGCGGTTCGGCGTCAACGTGATCGGGGCGTGGTTCGACAGCGACTTCGAGACGCCCGTCTCCCCCGAGCGGACCCTCGTCGCGGGCACGCGTCTCCTCGTCGCCGGCGAACCCGCGCAGGTGGCGCGACTGGAAGACGCCACGGTGGCGACCGTCCGGGAGTTCGGCCCACAGCGCATCGTCCTCGCGGGGTACGGCGACTCCGGACGGGCCGCCGTGGCGGCGCTCTCGGAGTCGCGCTCGCGGTTGACCGTCCTCGACATCGAGAACGAGGAGGCGGCGGTCGACATCGTCGGGGACGCACGCGACCCGGACGTCCTCACCGAGGCACGGATCGAGGAGGCCGCGGCGCTGATCGTCACCGTCGGCGACGACACGACGGCCATCTTCGTGACGCTCATCGCGCGCGAGCTGAATCCGGACCTCCACATCGTCGTGCGGGCGAACGAGGAGGCGGACGTCCAGAAACTGTACCGGGCGGGCGGGGACTACGTCCAGTCGCTGGCGACGGTCAGCGGGCGGATGCTGGCTTCGACGGTGTTCGAGGACGAGGAGGTGTTGGCCTACGACAAGCAGGTCAGCGTCGTCCGTCTCCCCGCGGGCGACCTGGCCGGGACCACCCTCGCCACGGCGGACGTGCGGTCGGTCACGGGCTGTACCGTCGTCGCCGTCGTCAGGGGCGGGGAGACGATCACGGAGTTCGACCCCGAGACGTTCACGTTCGCGGCGGACGACGAGGTGATCATCGCCGGCACCGACGAGGCGACCACCCGGTTCGAACGGGAGTTCGGCGCCTGACCGCTCGCAGCCGTGCAGTCCGGGCAGCGACAGATTCAATGGAGAACGCTACGCTTCGACGGGTATGCCGAGTCGAGGGCGTGTGGTGTCCGTCGAGGGGGGCGAGCGAACGGCGGTAGCCGACCGCCTCGCGGAGGCGGTCGACCGGTTCGAAGTGCGTTCGGCGACGACGGCCGACGAAGCGCTCGAACTGGTGACGACGTGGCCGGCCGACTGCGTCGTGTCGGCCTACCGGCTGCCGGACGAGGACGGACTCACGCTCCTGTCGCGGATTCGCGAAACCGAGCCGACCCTACCGTTCGTCCTCCACCCTTCGGAGGGGTCCGAGGAACTCGCGAGCGAGGCCATCGGTGCCGGCGTCACCGACTACGTCGCCGGCGGGAACGAAGCCCTCGTCGACGCCGTCGACGCCGCCGTCGACGGGACGACGCGCCCGGAACCGGAGCGAGTCGCGCACCTCGTCAGACGGATTCAATCGAGTCTCGTCCGAGCTCGGACGAGCGAGGACATCGACCAGGGCGTCTGCGACGCCGTCGTCGACACGAACCCGTACGCGTTTGCCTGGATCGGCGAGTATCACGAAGCGGACGGTCGGGTGGTACCGCGAGCCTCCGCGGGTCTCGAAGCCGGCTACCTCGAAGCGGTCGAAATCACGGCCGACGACAGTTCGCTCGGCCGGGGACCGACGGGCCGAGCGGTCACCACGCGCACGCTCCAGGTCGTTCAGGACATCCCGGCGGCGCCGAGTTACGAACCGTGGCGGGAGGACGCCGTGGAGCGGTCGTATCGCTCCAGTGCTGCCGTGCCGCTCGTTCACGAGGGGACGCTCTACGGCGTGTTGAACGTCTACGCCGACCGGACGGGCGCGTTCGACGACGCGGAGAACGCGCTGTTGCGGGACCTCGGGGCGACCATCGCGCAGGCGTACCGCCGCGTCCGGATCCGGGAACGGTACGAGGCTCAGTACCGGGAACTGTTCGCGGAGGCGCCGGTGATGATCGCCCTGACGTCGGACACGAGCGACGGGCCGATCATCGACGACTGCAATCGGCGGTTCGCCGCCAAAGTGGGGTGGTCGCGCGAGGACCTCCAGGGGCGCCCCCTGACCGACGTGTACACCGAGGTGGCGGCAGCCGAACTCCTCGAACAGGACGGCTACGAACGGGCACTGGCCGGCGAGTTCGTCACCGCCGAGCGGACGCTCCTGACGCGGCAGGGCACCCGACTGCCGACGCTGTTGCAGGCGACGCCGCGACGGAACACGCGGGGTGATATCGTCGGCACGCACGCCCTCTACGTCGATATGACGGAACGCAAGCGGGCACGGGAGGTGATCGATCAGGCCGAGGCCATGGAGGCGTCGATGGACGGGATGGCGATCCTGAACGCCGACGGCGAGTACATCTACGCCAACCAGGCCCACGCGGACATCTACGGCTACGACGACCCGGACGTCTTCCTCGGCAACACCTGGCGGATGAACTACGAGGGCGAAGAGAGAGTCCGGTTCGAATCGGAGATTCTCCCGAAAGTCGCCGAGGGCGGGGAGTGGCGGGGAGAGGCCACGGGGGTGCGCGCCGACGGCAGTTACTTCCCTCAGGAACTTTCCCTGAGTCCGCTCTCGAACGGGCGGTACATCTGCGTCGTCCGCGACAATACCGAGCGGCGACGTTACGAGGTGCGACTGGAACGCCAGCGCGACAACCTCGAAATTCTGAACCAGGTGGTGCGCCACGACATCCGCAACGACCTGCAGGTAGTTCTGGGGTACGCGGAGTCGCTGCGCCAGTTCGCCGACGACGAGCGAAACGGGCACGTCGAACGGGTGGTCAAGAGCGCCCGCAACGCCGTCGAAATCACCGAGACGGCCGGCGACGTTGCCGAGGTGATGCTCACGGCCGACGCCGAGACGAAAGTGATCGGGCTCAGGTACACCCTCGACGAGCAGATCGGCGAGATCAGATCGACCTACGAGGACGTGGTCCTCACGACCGACGGAACCATCCCGGACGTCGACGTCCGCGCCGACGACATGCTCGGGTCGGTGTTCCGGAACCTGCTCACGAACGCCATCGAACACAACGACGAGGCGGTCCGCGAGGTGACGGTGGGGGCGACGGCGACTGACGGCCGGGTCGCCGTCCGGGTGGCCGACAACGGCCCGGGCATCCCAGACGACCGGAAAGAGGCCATCTTCGAGGAGGGCGAGAAGGGACTCGATAGCGAAGGCACCGGACTGGGGCTGTATCTGGTCGAGACGCTCGTCGAGCGATACGGCGGCGACATCCGCGTCGAGGACAACGACCCGAAGGGCGCCGTCTTCGTCGTCGAGTTGCCGGCCGTCGAGTGATCGGCCGGCCACGGGATTTTTCAGCGAACCGGGCGCATCGACGAGGGTGAGACGGCGTCGACTGCTCGTCGGGATGACCGGAGCGTTCGCCCTCGCCGGCTGTACAGGCGGGCCGGGCGATCCGATCACCTGCCTCGCGGTCAACCGGGACGACACCGACCACCGCGTGACGATGTGGGTCGCCAGAGACGACCGCCTCGTCGTGGCGAACACGGTGACGGTCGGCGCCGGCGGCGTGGCCGAGGTTGGCGAGACGCCGTGGCGGCGCGGCCGCTACCGGGTGACGGTCCGCCTCGACGGCGAGGCCCGACTCGCCCGGGAGTTCCGGGCAACGGAGCCGTTCAACCAGTTGGACGCCATCGTCGCCGCCGACGGGTCGGTGGCGCTGAACCGTGGGTTGGCGGCCTAAGGCGCTCGCTCACCGGCGGGGACCGTCGTCGCCAGCCAGTTCTCTTCCGGGGGGAGCGGACACGAGAACGCATCGCTGAACGCACAGAACGGCGTGTACGCCAGGTTGAAATCGAGGGGGATCCGGTCGCCGTCGGTCAGCGCGCGGTCCGGGGCGAGTTCCATGTAACGGCCGCCGCGATACGTCTGTTGGCCGGTGGTCTTGTCGCGGAAGGGGACGAACAGGTCGTCGCCGACCGCGCCCTCCTGTCGATAGGCGTAGAGGGTTCGGGTGTCGCCGTCCAGGTCGAAAGTCAGCGTGGCGACCCGCAGGTACCGCACAGTTCGGTCGTCGCTCGTCTCCATGTCGACCGGTTCGGGGTCGTCGTGGACGGTCACCGTCGCCTCGACGCGGTAGTCCGGGTCGGGATCGAAGTAGTCGAGGCCGTCGAAGCCGTCGCGCTCCTCGGGTGGCAGCGGCGACGTCCGGTTCTCCGCGAAGGCTCGGTCCTTCTCGGCACGGTTCTCGCGCAGACGGTCGGCGTAGTCGTCGACGTCGGTCATACGATCCGTTCCGCGCGGACGGGTTTCAGTCCGGCGACCCGCCGTCCCGATGACACCGACACAACCTGGTATCCGCCACCACAGGGAATGCCTATACCCGCCCCGCTCTTACGTCCGACGACAACATGTGGAGCGATCAAACCGACAGACGGGACGTAGCGAGCGACGGTCCGGGGGCAGGCTGACGATGGAGCCACACGGAAGCCAGCCGCTGCGGACCGCCGGAGCGTCGCTGGACGACGCCACCGCCGCCGCCGTCCTCGTCCACGGCCGGGGCGCGACGGCACGGAGCATCCTCCGGATGGGCGAGGAGTTCAACGCCACGGGCGTGGCCTATCTGGCGCCGCAGGCCGCCCGTAACACCTGGTACCCGAATCCGTTCACCGCGCCCGTCGAGTCGAACGAACCCGGGCGCTCGTCCGGCCTCGAGGCCGTCGCCGCCGCCGTCGACGAGGCGAACGACGCCGGCATTCCGACCGAGCGGCTCCTCCTCCTCGGCTTCTCGCAGGGTGCCTGTCTCGCGAGCGAGTTCGTCGCCCGCACCCCGACCCGGTACGGCGGGCTGGCGGCGCTGAGCGGCGGGCTGATCGGCGAGCGGATCGATCCCGAGGAGTACGCGGGCGACCTGGAGGGCACCCCGGTCTTTCTCGGCTGTAGCGACGTCGACCCGCACATTCCCGCGGAGCGTGTCCACGAGACGGCGACGGTGTTCGAGCGGTTGAACGCCGACGTGACGAAACGGCTCTACGAGGGGATGGGTCACACCGTCAATGCGGACGAACGCGACCACGTCGCGTCGATGCTGTCGGCACTGGTGGCGTGAGCCGCTAGCGCTCCTGCGACGCCGCGGCGTCGCCGTCGCGCAGGTTCTCGTCGAGGAACCGCAGGGTCTTCGCCCAGGCGTCGCGCGTGTCGTTGGGGCGGAAACTCTCGCCGCTCGGGTTGGCGAAGGCGTGGCTCGCACCCTCGTAGACGTAGATTTCGCGCTCGACCCCCAGGTCGCCGAGCGTCCGGTCGAACTCGCGGACGTTCTCGATGCCGACCACCTGATCCTCGGAGCCGAAGATACCGAGGACGGGACCGTCGACGGTACGCAGCGTCGACTCGTTGGTGGTGAGCGTGCCGTAGTAGACGACCGTCGCGTTCAGATCGGCGTCGCTCAGGCTCAACTGGAGGCTCTGACCGCCGCCGAAACACCATCCGAGGCTGGCGACCCGTTCGGTGGTGTAGGACGCGTCGCGAAGCCCCGAGACGGCACGGCTCATCTTCGAGACGGCGACGTCGGGGTTCGAACGCACCTGTCCGGAGAGCTCGCTCGCCCGCGAGGCGTTCGTGGCGACTTCACCGTCGTAGAGGTCCACCGCGAAGACGACGTAGCCATGGCCGGCGAGGATGTCGGCCATGTGTTCGATGTTCTCGTTGAGGCCCCACCACTCGTGGATCATGACGACGGCGGGGTAGGTGCCGTTGTCGGCGGGTCGGGCGAGGTAGCCCGGTGTGCCGTCGATGGTCGTCCGCGTGCTCGTGATGGCCGAGAGGTTCTCGGCGTCGAAGATGTCGGCGTTACCGCCGGACGTGACCGCTTGGCAGGAGCCATTCTTCTCGATGGCACCGGGCTGACAGCCGGTGTGGGGCGTTTGCGTGTACGACGCCTCGGCGGTGGCCGTCGCCGTCGGCGTCGATGTGGGGTCGGGCTGGTCGGTCGGCGTCGCCGTCGGCGTCTCGTCGCCGGAGAGCACGCCCGAGCAACCGCTCAGGACCACCAGCGCGGCGACGAAGACGGGGACGAACCGTGAGCGGGACATTTCGTGTTGGGAAAGAAACGGGTAGTGAAAACCGTGTCGCCGGTCGGCAGGGTGTGAGTTATGCCCACAGGCCACGTAGCGCGCGTATGGCACACCGATTCGTCCGCGCGACGCCGATTCGGGACCGCCTCCCCGAACTCCGGACCCGACTGGACGCCGGCGACGTCGAGGCCATGCGTCCCTTCGGGCCGGCGCTGACTGCGGCGCTCGACGACGCGCGCTACGATCCCGCGACCGACGAAGCGGTGTGGGTCGAGGAGGACTACTGTTCGCCGCCGCTGGCACAGGAACGCACCGTCCTCGACGACTACTTCACCGACCTGCGGATCGTCGAGTCGGACGTCGACCCGGAAACGGGGTGGGATCGAATCGCCGACCTTCCCGGTCTCTGGGCAGCGCTCGCGGCGGACGCGTAGCCCGGCAGTCGAACGCGTCACGCCGAAATCACGGGTGATAATCGGGTCAAGTAGTTTATATGATAGGTCTGCCGTAGTCGTTCTCGAATGGTCTCGAAGGGGGATCTTGGGGTGAGCTATCTCATCGGCGTCGGTGTCGTCCTCTTCGCCGCGCTCAGTACGGGGGTGCTGGTACCGGTCGGAACGGAACTGGACCCGTCGACGTCCCTGCTCGGGCTCAGTATGGGGGTGATGGCTGCCGGCGGGTTCACGGCCACCGGCATTGGCCTGGCGAACAGCCAACTGGACGACGGACGGGTGTGGCGCGTGGCCGCCTGGTCGACGCTGGGGCTGGGCATCCCAACCCTGTTGGCCGTCGTCTTGCTCCTGTGGGACCCGTCCTCGCTCCGGGGGATGGGCTGGCGGAGCGTCGTCATGGTCAACATCGCGGCCGGGGGTGTCGTCGGCGTTCTCGTCGGGGCACTGTTCGAGTTGCGTGCCGAACACGAGCGGACACGGACACTCAACCAGCGCAACACCGTCTTTTTGCGCCTGTTCCGACACGACATCCGAACCAGCATCAACATCGTCCGCGGGCACGTCGACTTGCTCGACGCGGAGTCGGGGTCGTCCGTCGACGTGATTCACGAACAGATCGACCACATCGAGCGGCTGAGCGACGCCGCGAACCGCCTCGAAGACTTGGAGGCGATGGACGAGACGGAGCCGGTCGACCTCGGTCGACTCGTCGAGGAGCGGATCGACGACCTTCGGCACACCGACGACGCGGTGACGGTCGAGGCGGACCTCCACTCCGACACCTACGTGTGGGCGAACGACCTACTGGCGTCGGTCGTGGACAACCTGCTCCGGAACGCCGTGGAGCACGGCTCCACGGGCAGTCAGCCGAAGGCCGACGACGACCCGTGGGTGTCGGTGACCGTCCGCCCGGCCGGCGCGCACACGGAGACCGTCGAACTCCGGGTTCGCGACGACGGTCCGGGGTTTTCCGACGCGGAACTCGCCGTCCACGCGGCGGCGACCGAGACGGCGCTCCAGCACAGCGACGGCGTCGGTCTGTGGCTGGTCCGGTGGATCGTCGACACCCTCGACGGCGAGGTCGACGTCGACAACCACCCCGACGGTGGCGCCGTCGTCGCCGTCACGCTTCCGGGTGCGACCCCCCGGGACGACACCCGGATGCCGACGCTGCCGTCGCTCGGTGGCGACACGTAATCGGCGACGGGAGCGCGAAACCGGCGGCGCGTTATCGCGCCGCTCGGAACTCGCCGTGTTTGACGCCGAGTCCGAACGCGAGCAGCCCGAACA
Organism: Haloplanus litoreus; assembly: GCF_045690335.1. GTDB lineage: Archaea > Halobacteriota > Halobacteria > Halobacteriales > Haloferacaceae > Haloplanus > Haloplanus litoreus. The sequence goes on from NZ_CP147874.1 coordinate 169,681, forward strand.
CGAGCATCGACGGGGCGACCATCATCAGCGTCGTCTGCAGTGCCATCATCCCGCCGCCGACCAGGCCGGCGACGCCGACGACGATCACTGCGAGCACTGCGCCGAGTGCGACCGGTAGGGTAAACTCCATACGGTGGTGGAAAGAGTCCGAGCCTCATAATTGAGTCGCCGTGACGGCGCCGCCCACCGGACTCGGAACTGGTCGCCGACCCCGGACCGCCGTCAGTCGCCGGCGGGGAGCCGCCGACCGCCGTCCGACTCGACCGACAGCGGTTCGGCCTGCCACTCGATGTCGAGGCTGTGGCGGGGAAGATAGGGCGCCAGATCGGCCACCGACAGCAGACCTCGGTACCCGTCGTCGGTCACGACGGGCAGGTGCTTGACTCCCTCCGCCCGCATGCGTTCGGCCGCGTCACACACCGTCGCAGTCGGGGAGATGGTCGCCACCGGCGTCGACATGATCGCTCGCACGGCCGGGCGAGCGGCCGTCTCCGCGACCATCGCCACGAGGTCCGAGGCAGCGACGATACCGACGACGGCACCGTCCGCGAGGACGGGCAGTGCGGACACCTCCGCACGACGGAGGTACGTCGCCGCCTCGTCGGCGGGCGTGTCGGGCGAAATCGTGGGCGGTGTGCGGACGCCGACGGCGTCGATTGTCGTCTGAATCATCCGTGGCACTCGATACCGTACGACGAGTGTAAAGTCTATCGTACATACACGGTAATAATCCTAGTATAGATAGCATATCGTTTCGTTATCTTCCCAAATTCAATACTTTCAAAGGACTAGTTCCGCTTTTAGAAAGCGTTCGTTCATTCGTCGTTGCTGCGGCGACCGATCCGACGGTCGGCCACGGCGCCACGGACGTCCCGGACGACGAACGTCGCTCGCGTCTCGCCGCCCGGTCCCCGAACACGCACGTCGACGGCGACGGCGACGAGGGCAGTCGTGTTGGCGCGGGTCTGGGTGACGAAGCCGTCGGTAAGGTGACAGGCGCCGAACGCACGGTCGGGACCGCGGGGGCAGTCGCTCGCGGCCCACCGCCGCGCCGCGCTCGCGTTCCGCCCCACAGCGACGGTCACGCCGCGGTCCGTCGCCGACGTCTCGACGCGAGCGACGGCGGGGTCGAGACGGTCGGCGGCGACGTCGACTGCCAGTCGGTGCTGATCGGCCTCGGTCCCGCTGGACACCGCTCGGGTCGCCTCGGCGACGGAGCGTTCGAGGACGCGTTTGCCGTCGGAGAGTGTCCGGCGTTCGTCGGGTGCGACGGTCACGTCGCCCGCATAGCCGAGTTGAGCGTAGGCGAGGAGCATGGGCACGAGGGCGGTGACGACGACGGCGGCGGCGAGCAAGACGAGTTGTCCTCGGTGGCGACGTCGGGTCATCCGTACCACACCCAGATAGTGATCCGGCCGTGACGCGTCGGCACCGTCGTCGATCCGGTGGGTCGACTCGGCGGTCGGGGGTAGCCGAGCGTCCCGTGCGGTGTGCGAACCCGAAAGGCGACGTCGGCGGGCAGGAGGTCGGCGATTCGGTCCCCGGTGTCGGAGCGGACGCGAGCGAAGGTGTCGGGGGAGCGAGCGAGCGCGACGAGTCGGGAGTGCCGGCCGTTGGCGGTCGGTTCCGACCCGAGCACCGAGGCGGTGTCACGCGCCAGGGAATTCAGGTGTGGCTCCGCCGAAGGGGGAGTCGTCACCCCGACGGTGAAGCCGGCGGCGACGCCGACGACGAGGACGACGCCGATTGCGGCCTCGACGACCGAGAGGGAGAGCTGTGCCCTACGCATCGACGGTCACCGTAAGAACCCGCTCGTCGACTATCGGACGGCGGTACGTCACCTCGGCGCGGCCGGTCGCGTTCGCTCCCGCATCGACTCGGAGCGTCGTCGGCGCGAACCGGGAGAGGTGGATGGTCGCGGTGGTGTTCAGCCCCGCCCCGTCGGACAGGACGACGCGGTCGTTCGCGCGGACGGACCGAATCGTGGTGTTCGGGCCGGGAGAGAGCGTGACGCTGGCGCGGCCGACACCCCGCGGGAGCCGGATCGTCGACCGGCGGGAGAGGTTGACGAGCGTGGTGATGGGGGCCGATCGCGAGCGAACCACGACCGCACGACGAACCGTCGTCCCACCGCCCGGGGCGCCGCGTTCGACGATGGTCGCTCCGTCGAGGGCAACGCGAACGTCACCCTCGGTCGCGGGGGGCGCCAGATCGGACAGCCGACTCGCGTTCAGGGCGTCGACCGCGGTGGCGTTCAGCGCGTTCGCCCGAACCGTGATCCGTGAGTCGGCGGCAGTCAGGCGGTCGGCAACGGCCGTCGCCGCGTGGCGCTCGACGGGGTCACGATCCGCGCCGGCCAGCGCCGAATCGGCGAGGGTCACGCCGACGACCGTCGCCCCAGTCAACAGGACGAGCGCGACGGCGAGGGCGATCAGGTTGGTCTGTCCCCTCACGACAGGATCACCCGGAGTCGACCGTCGTCGGCCCGAATCTGGAGGATCGCACGCTCGTCGCTACGCCACGTCCCCTCGACGGCGACGACGCGCCGGGGAAGCGCCAGACGGAGACGGCCGGAGACGTCGTCGTCGGGGTGGTCGAGAACGAGCGATCCGTTCTCGGCGCGAATCCGGTAGGCCGCGCGGTCGATGGCGGTCGGTAGGTCGAGCGTCCGCGTCACGTCGGCGCCACTGCTCGGTGGCGGGATCGACGCCTCGATACGCTCGGCCGTCGCCGCGAGGGTGCGGTCGCTCACCTCCGCCGCCGTCGCAGTCCGGTACTCGGGGAGGACACCGCCGTGGAGAACGGTCACCAGGGAGGAGACGTAGAGGACGACGATCACCGCTTCTAGCCCCTTTCCGACGACGGGCGCGAACCCGCGGTCCGTCACCGCCCCACCTCCAGACGCAGGTCGTGGACGAACACGTAGACGTCGCGAACCTCGGGGAAGCGAGCGACGACACTCGGCACGCCGTCGTCGTCGAAGGAGCGGCGAACGGTGGTCGCACCGAGCGCCTCGAATCGACGCTCCCAGACGCCCGGCGTCCGGGTCTCGACGGCGAGGCCGAATCCGCCACCCGAGAGGTGACGACGGCGGTGAGTGACGTTCGTCCGCAGGGCCACCGTCGCCGTCCCGTCGACCGCCACTGCGTCGGCGCCGAGGCGGGGAACGGAGACGAACAGGGTTCGGTCGCGAACCGACACGGGCGGCGCGGCGTGGGTGCGGACTCCGTTTCCGGTGTCGTGAACGATCGTCCCGGCGACGTACCGGACTCGACGGTCGCCGGCGGCGTAGGCGAGGCCACCGACTGCGTACTCGGTCGCCGGATCGGTCCCCTGCAGGACGCGGACCGATCGGTCGACCGCGCGGAGTCGGCCCTCGTTCAGGGTGAACCGTTCCTCGTGCGGGCCGCTCCGTTCGGCGTCGAGGGCGTCGGCCATCGCCGACGCGGCGCTCCGGGCCTCCGCACCGCTCGCGTTCTCCTCCACGACCGATCCGACCGTCACGGTCAACGCCGCGACGCTCACGACGGTGATGGCCAGAAGGATAGCCACACCGATAGTCGCGGACTGGGCGCGGTCGATCATATCATCCCCACCCCGGCGAAGACGGCGTGACAGACGACGACGAGGGCGCCGGAGTGTAAGAGCGCCTCGTACCGTCCGCGGCTGGCGGTGCCGGCGAACCATCCGGCGGCGAGCATGGTCGCTTGCGTGACGACGTAGAGACGGTAGCGCTCCCGTGCTAGATCGATGGCCGACCCCTCGATGATGTAGCCGCCGGCCCCGCGAACCGAAGCGAGTTGTTCGAAGCCGTCGAAGACGTGGATGCCGACGGCGACGGCGATGCCGACGACGAGGAGGGCCGTCGTCCACCCGACGGCGACGTAGGCGAGCAGGTTGGCTCGGAGTTCCCGCTTCTCGTGATAGAGCCGCCCAATTTCGGTCTGGAGCGTATCGAAGACGGTCCCTGCGTCGCTGCCCGCGTCGAGGGCACCCGTGACGAGACCGACGGTCTGTTCGGCGAGCGGCGTCCCGACGCCCTCGACGAAGCGTTCGAGCGCCGCGGTGCGAACGTTCTCGTCCAGACCAGTCTCCGGCGAGGTGAAACTCAGGTTGAGCGCTAGATCCGCCACGTCGGGGTTCAGCGGGCCGAAGTCCACGTCACGGGCGACGAGTGTGACCGCCCGGGGGAAGGGGCGGCCGAGGTTGACGTGGCCGGAGACCGCGTGGACGAAATCCTTGATCTCGCGGTCCTTGGCGTCGTCGAGACGGGCACGCCTGACGCCGACGAGGCCGACGGGGAGGGCGTAAGCGGCGTATCCGAGGAGGGCGACGTCGGCCGGCGGATAGTCCACGGCGACGACGGCTGCGACGGTGAGGAGCGCGGGGACGACGGCGACGACGACGGCGCTCGCCGGGTTTCGCGTCGCGGACGCGAGCGTCGCGAGGACGCCCGCCGGCCGGCGGTAGTGGACGGTCTGGCCCGGAGGCCGGAGGCCGCCGACGACGATGCTCGCGCCGATCCCGAGGACGAGGACGAACGCCGCGCTGGTGTAGACGACGACGGCCCGGGGCGTGGTCGAACCGAGGGGCGTCACGAACGGCTCGGAGAGTCCGGGTGAAATGATTGCGAGGACGGTCAGCACGATGACCAGGAGCGTCGGCAGGACGAGTAACACCATGAACACTTCCGAGAGGAGTTCGAGCAGGCCGGCGGCGCGCTGTCGGGCGCGGTCCTGACGGTGAGCGAGCATCCGACTCTCCATGCGGAGGTAGTTCGCGAGTTCGGACTCACCCTGCTGGGCGTGTTCGCTGAACTTCAGGAGGAAGGGTGCGAGCAACTCCCGTGAGGGGGTATCACGAGCGATTCGTCGAAACCCCTCGTGGAGGCTACCCGTGAGCGAGGCGGTGTTCAACACCTTCCGGATGGACACCGCCGTCTCGCCGTAGGGGTCGGTATCGGCCACCTTCCGGAGCATCGACCGATGGCCGTCACTCCCCGAGGAGAGAACGTGCAGATACCGGACCGCACCGGGCAGAGTGCGCTCGATGTCGTTCCGTCTGGCGCTCGCCAACCAGCGGAGGTACCCGCCACCGAGACGGACGGTGGCGGTCTTGACGAGGCCGCCGAAAATCAGCCCGGCGGCGGCGGCGAACGCCGACACGGGTGGCACCGGGAGACCGATCCGGCCGAGCGGCACCGCCTCGGCGACCCGAGACGGCGCCGCCACGGCCAGGGCGTCGCCGAACGCGATAGCGACGACGAGCGTCGGGAACGTGACCGCGAGCGCGACGGCCCAGGACAGCCCGTAGACGCGAGCGAGGTAGACGTCGAAACTGAGACGGAGGTCGGTTCCTCGGTATCGCTTGCGGTCCCTGACGTGGCGACGGTCGTCAGCGTGGCGGGCAAAGAGAGCGTACAGGACGCGGTCGAGCGTGGAGACGTAGCCGGTCGGGCGACCAGACTCCGGCGGCGCAGCGGCCGCCGACACCTCGCTACCGTCCGTTCCCGTGGCGGATGCGCCGCCGTCGGTCGACCGTCGGCCACCAGTCACACGTCCCCACCCGCGCAAAACGGCGTGAAACCGCCCGACGGTCGGCCGGATCGTTCCCCTATCGGCATGGGGCGAGGTGTCGCTCGCTGATATATAAACGTTGGACGGGCGTTCTCAGATTTGATTCGCGTCACGGGCGGGCGATTCGGTCCGGGTAGCGACGCTCACCACCGTGACCGTTAGGACCGTCCACACCCACCGACGTGGACCGCGGCGCCATCCACCGCGCGTGGGACGACAATCGCGGCGACGTACGCCGGTCGCCGCGATCCGACCGGCGCCGACGCCGACCTGCTCGACGACCTGCGGGCGTCGCTCCCGCTCGACCCGACGGTCCTCGACGTCGGCTGCGGCGACGGGGCTCGGACGCTCGACGTGTTGCGAGCGACGGGATTCGGCGCGCTGCGGACGGAGACGGTCAGCGTCCTGGGGAAGCGACGCGGAGTTCGTGATCGTCGAGTACGGCCCCGGCGGGACGACGTGACGCGGACGAGCGACGTGTCGGCGCCTCATGCTGTCGGCCGTAAGTCGATCAAGGCGTTCGCCACCCCGAGGCGGTGAACATCCTGACACAGTTACGGCCGACAGTATCAGCCGGCGAAGGCGATGGGCATCGGAGCGAAACAGAGAACGCCGAGCAGGAGCGTCACCACTCCGAGGACCTTCCGTTTCCGATCGACGGGCGTCTCGTCGATGGGCGTGGCGGTTCCGGCGCGGAGAACGGCGAGCGACAGGAGTCCCCAGAAGCCCCAGAGCTGCGCCCCGCGACCGTTCTCGAAGACGAGAAGGTACGCGGCGAGGGCGAAGAGGCCGAGGGGGACGAGCCGCTGGATCGACGCCATGTGGTCGCCGACCAGCGCCCGGGTGACGTGGGCACCGTCGAGTTGGCCGACGGGGAGGAGGTTGAGGAACGTGACGAAGGCGCCGATCCAGCCGCCGACGACGACCGGGTTGACCATCTCGTCGGCGCCGTAGCGCAACGACTCGCCGAGGAGCGTGGCGATGCCCCTGACGAGCAGCGGATAGCCCAGTTCGAGTCGGGCGACGAGCGTCGACTCGGGCACCGCCACGGGGGGCAGGGAGACGCCGACGGCGGTGACGACGACCGTGGCGGCGAGGCCGGCGAGCGGTCCCGCGACGCCGATATCGAACAGCGCGCGACGGCTGGGGATGGTGTCTTTCATGCGGATCACCGCCCCGAGCGTGCCGAGGACGTTCGGCATCGGGATGAAGTACGGCAGCGTCGCCTCGACGTCGTGGTACCGACTGAGGGCGTAGTGCCCGAGTTCGTGGATCGCGAGGACACCGAGGACGGCGAGTGCGAAGGGCCACGCCCGGCCGAGGGCGAGGGGGTCGGCGAGGGCGTCGACGCCGTACCACTGTGAGCCCGCGAAGAGCGTCGTCAGTACCGTCGCCACGAACAGGGCGAGGTGGGTCCACGGGACGCCGTCGATGCTCGTCGAGCGTTCCGTCGCGACGAGGACGTGCTCACCCGTCTCGTAGTGGATACTGACGCGGTAGCCCCGCCGCCGAAACAGGGGAGCGAGCGTCCGGAGGACGGACTCCTTCGGGCCGGCGGGTTCGCCGTAGTACCGGACCCCGTCGTCGGCGACCTCGACCTCGTAGACGAGAAACGCCTCCGTGAGCGACCCCGGATCGGGGAGGTCACCCGGAACCGTGGGTTGGGCCATCGCCACGTGTAGGGACTACAGCCACTAGTATTCCTCGCCCGAACACGCCGGGATTCGAACGCGAGCGTGCCGGTACCCGCGACTACGTCGAGTTCACGGACGTCGTGCCCGGAGCGTCGGGGTGTGTCGTCGGGGCCGTCCCGCGAGTCGTCGGTCAGCCCGGCGGGCCCCTGTCGGCGGTAGCTGAAAACGCTTATACCGTAGCGTCGGATACGAACCCACGCGGGCCGGTAGCTCAGTCAGGCAGAGCGTCTGGCTTTTAACCAGACGGTCGGGGGTTCAACTCCCTCCCGGCCCGTGCACCGAACCGCCGAGCGACGGCGAGGCGGTACGGGAACCGTCAGGACGGAGTCGAACCAGTGGACGGAGCAAAGCGAAGCGGAGCGGAGCGACCGTGGTTCAAGCTCCCGACCCACCCTCGTCGTCCGACCGCCAGTCACCCCAACACGACCAGCCGCGCTTCGACCGTTCGTTCGCCGTCGACGACGACGTCGACGGTGTGGCGGCCGCTCACGGGATTCCGGGTCACGCCGTACTCGACGAACAGGGCCCCGTCGGTCGGCGGATCGGCGAATCGGACGACGAGTCCACCGTCGGCGGTGACGCGCCAGCCGACGTCGAGGGCCCGACCGGTCTCGGTCCGCACCCGGAGGTCTTGCTCGGGCGTCACGGCGGCGTCGAGGGATCCGTAGTCGACGCCGATCGAGTGCACCGGCCCTTCGACTTCGAAGACCAGCGTGTGGTCGACGGCACTGCCCGCGTCGCCGGGCGTCGACGGGTCGGCGAGCAGCGTCGCCATGGGGTCCACGTCCGGGTCGCTGGTGTCGCGGTGGGGCGACCGCCGGTCGTCGCCGAGGGGCGTCCAGCAGGCAACGTCGATGGCGTCCTGGCGCGACGACGGCGACGGTAACGGTGACGGCGATCCGTCCGCCTCGTGGGCGTCGAGAGTCCGGTCACGCAGTCGGAGCGGCGGCTGGAAGAGGCGTTCGAGCGCCGCCCGCGGCGGCCGGTCTCGGAACATCACGGTCGCCCCTTCGGCCCGTCCCCCCGTCAGTAACGGTCGCCTGTGGAGCGGTAAGCGACGATTACTCTATGTTCTCGCCCTGGTAGCTCCCGTCGTAGGTGCCCTCGTGGCTCGCCTCGGCGAGGACCAGCTGTGCCACCCGGGCGTCGGGTTCGATGTCGATTCCCTCGTGGACGGCCAAGAGTCCCTCGCCGCGGCCCTCGTAGCCGGCGTCCCAGACGGCGGTGTGGAGCATCGCGGCGTTGCGCATGAGCGAGGAGCGGGGGTAGACGAAGCCGACGTGCCCCTCGGGGATGTGGATTCGTTCGCCGTATCGGAGGATGTAGCCGCCGGGCGAGAGCCGCCACGCGTCGGCGTCCGGGTCGGGGTCGACGGGGTCGCGCTCTCCGATCCGCTCGCCGTCGCGTCCGATCCGGCCGCCGCCGGTCTCGAAAATCGCTTCGGCCGTCAGATCGAGGCCGTTCGGCTGTACCTGTTCGGGGTCGACTGGCCGCACGTGATCGGCGACGAACGGACCGGCACGGAACATATGGGGGCGTCGGCCAGGCGCGACAAAACCGTGCCGGTACGGGTGGTCCGAACGGGCTGAAGCGACGGAGTCGGGTCGCGAGGAGACGCCGAAAAGCGGGCGTAGCCGGTTCGGGTTGCGGCGCGGAGTTAGGCCCCGAGACGGTCTAAATGTTGTGGTAGAAGCGTCCCGTGGCGGGATTTGGAGTGAGGAAAGGCGCGGGATTTATATCCATCGGCACGCGATGGCCGGACGTTATGGGACAGACGCTCACAGAGAAGATCCTCGACGACCACCTCGTCGAGGGTGATCTCGAACCCGGCGAGGAGATCGGGATCGAGATCGACCAGGTACTCACACAGGACACGACCGGCACGATGGTCTGGCTCCAGTTCGAGGCGCTCGACCTCGACGAGGTCCAGACCGAACTCGCCGCCCAGTACTGTGACCACCAGACCTACCAATTCGATTTCAAGAACACCGACGACCACCGCTTCCTCCGGTCGGCTGCCGGCACCTACGGCGCGTACTTCTCCCGTCCGGGCAACGGCATCTGTCACAACGTCCACAAGGAGAACTTCGCGGCGCCCGGCAAGACGATGCTCGGCTCCGACTCCCACACGCCGACGCCGGGCGGCCTGGGCGAACTCGCCATCGGCGCCGGTGGTCTCGACGTGGCCGTCGCGATGGGCGGCGGCCCGTACTTCGTCGAGATGCCCGAAGTCGTGAACGTGCGTCTGGAGGGCGAACTGCCCGAGTGGGCGACCGCCAAGGACCTCATCCTCGAGATGCTGCGTCGGCTCTCGGTCAAGGGCGGCGTCGGCAAAGTGTTCGAGTACACCGGGCCGGGCGTCGAGAGCCTGACCGTCCCCGAGCGCACCACCATCACGAACATGGGGACGGAACTCGGTGCGACCACCTCCATCTTCCCGACCGACGAGCGGACGAAGAACTACCTCGAACGGCAGGGTCGTGGCGACGAGTACGTCGAACTCTCGGCCGACGAGGACGCCGAGTACGCCGACGAACTCGTCGTCGACCTCTCGGACCTCGAACCGCTCATCTCCACGCCGTCGATGCCGGACAACGTCGTGCCGGTACGCGAGGTGGCCGGTGAAGACGTCGAACAGGTCATCGTCGGCTCCTGTACCAACGGCGGGTACGCGGACATCCTCCCCGCGGCGAAGATGGTCAAGGGTCGCGAGATCCAGAAGGACCTCGAGATGATCGTCGCTCCGGGATCGAAACAGGCCAGTGAACTCCTCGCACGGGAGGGGTGGACCGCCGAGATGATGGCCGCCGGCGTCAACGTCTCCGAGTCGACCTGCGGACCCTGTATCGGTATCGGGCACGTGCCCGCCTCCGACTCCGTCTCGCTCCGGACGTTCAACCGGAACTTCGAGGGACGCTCCGGCATCGAAGACGACTCCGTCTACCTCTGCTCGCCGCAGGTGGCCGCCGCGGCCGCGCTCAAAGGCGAAATCGTCGATCCGCGGGATCTGGCCGAGGAACTCGGCGACATGGAGTCGCCGGGCATCGAACTCCCGGACCAGTACGACGCCTCGAAGGCCGACATCATCGAACCCGACGAGGCCGTCGACGACGACCTGATCAAGGGACCGAACATCGGCGACGTGCCGCTGAAGGACCCGCTCGGCGCCGACATCGCCGGCGAGACGCTCCTGAAGATGCCCGACAACATCACGACCGATCACATCATCCCGGCCACGTCGGACATCCTGAAGTTCCGCTCGAACATCGACAAGCTCTCCGAGTTCACCCTCTCCCGCGTCGACGAGTCGTTCGCGGAGCGCGCCAAGGCGTCGGATCACGGCGTCCTCGTCGCCGGCGAGAACTACGGACAGGGGTCCTCGCGTGAACACGCCGCGATGTGTCCGATGTATCTCGGCGTCGAGGCCGTCCTCGCACAGTCCTTCGCCCGCATCCACAAGGCGAACCTGTACAACTTCGGCCTTCTGCCGCTGACCATCGACGAGGAGACCTACGAGCGGATCGAGCAGGGCGACCACGTCGAAGTCGTCGACGACGTCGCCGAAGCGGTCAAAGCCGGCGCCGAGGAGTTCACCATCCGCGTCAACGACGACTGGGAGGCAACCGCCGAGTTCGACGCCTCCGAGCGCGAACGCGAGATTCTCGCGGCCGGCGGCAAACTCACCCTGACGAAACAGCAGTACGAGCAGGACGGTAGCGGCGCGACGCCCGCCGACGACTGATACGGCTCGGTGTCACTGTGTCCCGGCCGTCGCCGTCGCGGGGGCGGCCGGAACTGACTGACAACAGTCCGTACGGGACACGCGGTCCCGGACCCGATTTTTTCGGCGCCGAGAACGCGACCGAACGGCGGGTAGCAGCCCACGAGCGGAATCCCGACGTCGAGGAGAAACCGGCCGGCTGACGGGGCCGGCCGACGCTGATCCGCCGTCGATGGCCGACTTCCGGCGACACCGCGAGGGTGGCAGCTACTCTTCCGTCGCGACGGGCCCGTCCACGGATCGGTCGTGTTCGACCGCTCGCTCGACGCGAGGGCTGTCCGGCTGGACGCCGTCGAAGAGGTCGATCTTCTCGGGCGGAAGCCGAACGAGGAGGGTGTCGCCCTGGTCGACCGCGAGGTCGGGATCGACTTCGGCCAAGAACTCGGCGCCGTCGAGGACGATGTGGACGATCTGGACGTTCCCCATCAGTTCGACCACGTCGACGGTCGCCTCGAACGTGTAGTCGCCGGGTGAATCGACGATCTGTACGCTCTCGGGTCGTACACCGAGGGTGAGTGGGGTGGCCGTCGACGCGTCCGCGAGTTCGTCTGGGACGCGGATCGACACGTCCCCGGCGTCGGCGTGGAACGTCCCGTCAGAGAGCGATCCGTCGAGGAGGTTCATGCTCGGACTCCCGATGAACTCCGCGACGAACCGGTTGGCTGGCCGCCGATACACCTCCTTGGGTGGGGCGAGTTGCTGGATCGCGCCCTCGTTCATCACCGCGACGCGGTCGCCCATCGTCATCGCCTCCTCCTGGTTGTGCGTGACGTGGACCATCGTCACGTCGAGGTTCTGCTGGAGGCGGACCACTTCCGTCCGCATCTCCTTGCGGAGTTTCGCGTCGAGGTTCGCCAGCGGCTCGTCCATGAGAAACGCCTGTGGGTCGCGGACGAGTGCGCGACCGAGCGCGACGCGCTGTTGCTGCCCGCCCGAGAGGTTCGCCGGCTTCCGGTCGAGCAGCTCCGTGATGTCGAGCATGGCTGCGGCCTCCTCGACGCGGCGGTCGATCTCTGCCTTGGGCACGTCGCGGGCTTCCAGCGGGAACGAGATGTTGTTCCGGACGGACCGATGTGGATAGAGCGCGAAGGACTGGAACACCATCGCGATGTCACGGTTCTGTGGCTGGACGTCGTTGACGCGCCGGCCGTCTATCAGGATGTCGCCGCCGGTCGGGGCTTCGAGGCCGGCGATTATCCGGAGCGTCGTCGACTTTCCGGAGCCCGACGGGCCGACGAGGACGACGAGTTCGCCGTCCTCGATGGTCAGTGACACGTCGTCGACGGCGACGATGTCGTCGCCGAACTCCTTGCGTATCGTATCGAGTTCGATCGTAGTCATGCGTTCTGAGTAGGGTGAGGCTGGCGGTCGGATGCGTTGATCTGCCTGTACCGGGGCGGACGAACGAGGGGCGTCGACGTGGCGGTCATCCTTTCACCGCCCCGAGGGTGAGCCCGCGGACGAGCCGTTTCTGCATCAGCAGCGAGATAACGATTATCGGGATCATCGCGATCACCGACAGCGCCGCGACCTGGTTCCACAGGGTCGCGTGCCCGCCGACCAGCGACGGGATGATCACCGGGTAGGTCTGGGCGGCGTTGCGCGTGAACACGAGCGCGAACTGGAACTCGTTCCACGAGAAGATCCAGACCAGTAGCGTCGTCGTGACGATTCCGGGCGAGACCAGCGGGAGCGACACCTTGAAGAACGCCTCGAGGCGCGAATACCCGTCCATGATCGCCGCCTCCTCGACGGCCTGTGGGATGTCCTGGAAGAAGCTTCGCATCAGCCAGACGACCAGTGGAACGTTGAACGTCAGGTACAGCAGCATCATCGTCGGGTACGTGTCGATCATGCCGACCTGCCGGAACATGAAAAACAGCGGCAGGATCGGTGCGATCGGCGGGAACATCCGGAGCGAGAGGATCCAGAAGGCCAGATGTTTCCCTCCGACCTTGCCCGGATTGCGGGCGTAGGCGTAGCCCGCAGGCACGCCGATAACCATCGCGAGTACCGTCGCGCCGACGCTGACGATGACGCTGTTTGCGAGCACGGACGACCCCGCCCCGGTGAGGACGTCGACGTAGGGCGAGACCGTGAACGTCTCGGGAGTGAACGTCGGGGGGAACGTCTGGGTCTCGGCGGCCGGTTTGAACGACGTATTCACCGTCCAGTACAGCGGGAACAGCGTCGTCACGAGGGCGATACTGACGAACGACGTGACCCCGATTACGCGAAAGGCCCCCCGCAGCGACACGGGCTCGTCGGTCGTGCCCGCCAGCCGGTGACGGGTCCACTCGACGACGCTCATACGACGCGGTCACCCCCTTCGCCCTGTTCAAGGACGTAGAGGAACGCGTTCGCGAGCACGACCGCGAACAACAGGAGCAGCCAGCTCATCGCGGTCGCCTTGCCCATCGAGAAGGAGTCGAACCCGAGCAGGTAGTTGTAGTACGTGCCCAGTTCCGACGAGGTGCCGGGGCCGCCGCCGGTCATGACGAACATCTTGTCGAAGAATTTGAACGCGTCCATCGCCCGCAACAGGATCGCGATGGCGATCACGCCCTTCATCTGCGGGAGCGTGACGTGTCGGAACGTGAACCAGCGGTCGGCGCCGTCCATCTTCGCGGCCTCGTAGAGGTCCTCGCTGATCGAGAGCCGCCCGGTGTAGAGGATGAGGATCATAAACGGCGTCCACTGCCAGATGTCGGCGATGAGGACGCTGTTCAGCGACATCGCCGTCGAGGACAGCCACGCCGGTTGCCCGACGCCCAGCGCCGCGAGCAGGTAGTTGACCGGGCCGAACGACTCCTGGAGGAGGAGCCGCCAGATGAGTCCGGTGACGATAGGCGCCATCATCATCGGGAGCAGGAGGACCGTGAACAACACCGTCGTCACACGGCCGCGGGTGTAGTTCGCCATGAACAGCGCGACGGCGAACCCGAGCGTGAACTCGACCACAACGCCGAGGCCGACGTAGTAGGCCGTGTTCGCGATGGAGTTCCAGAACCGGTCGCTCGTCAGCAGGTCCGCGTAGTTGTCCAGTCCGATGAAGGCGCCGTTGCGCGTCGCAATCGTGAGATTCAGATCGGTGAAACTGGTCCACAGCGACCAGATCATCGGGAAGATGACAAGCGCGAGCAGGATGAGGAGCGCCGGCACCGCGAACCAGTACTCGAGGTGCTCGTTCCGGACGTAGCTACTGATGCCCGTCGAGCGGTGTGCTTGCGTGTCGTCGGTAGATGATGCCATCGCTGTTACCTCCGGTGACCGCGCGTCCGCCCGAACCGCCGGGAGGACGACCCTCCGCCAGTCGTCGACCGAGCGTGGCGAGCCCCTACCATGTCCTCACTCCCAGATGCCCGCGTTCTTCCAGGCGTCGATGACGTTGGAGTAGTACTCCTGTTGCTGTTCGCGACCGAGATCTTCGACGATGCTCTCCCACTCGCTCTCGACGTTTTCGAGCGTCTCCTCGACGCCGGTTTCGCCGCTGACGAACCGCGACATCTCGATGTCGAGGGCGTTGATGTAGTCCTGGGAGCCCGGCCAGTACGGCACCGGATAGCCCTGTTCGAGCGTCGCCTGCACGGCCGAGGTGTACTGCTCCGCGCTCTCCATGTCCTCGAAGGCGACGGACTCCTGTGGGGCGTCCCGGAACGGGTTCTCCTGGGTGAAGGGCTCGGGATCGGAGAGCTGGGAGGTGCGGAACGGGTCCTCGCCACAGCCGGGATCGGAGACCATGTGCGTGCTGTACTCCGGCAGCGTGAACGTCTGTGCGAAGCGGTAGGCGGCGAGTTTCTGCTCGTCGCTGACTCCCGACGTGACGCCGAGGACGCGACCGACCGGCATCGCGCTGGCGGCGCGGCCGTCCTCCCAGCCGGGGACGGCTGCACCGCCCCAGTTACCCTTCGTTGCCTCCGCAACTGCCGCCTTCTTCGGTACGTCCGTCCACTGGACAACCATCGCCACGTTACCGCCGGTGAACGCGTCCCGAAGCTCGGGGTAGCCGTAGCTCGCCGTGTCGTCGGGGGCGTACTGGATCGTCTCCTGCCACGACTCCAGCGCGCGTCGGCCCGCCTCGGTGTTGATCTGTGGATTCATCTCCTCGTCGAAGTACACCCCGCCGAGGCCGCCGAATCGGGTGAGGAACCAGCCGTAGACGTTGCCCCGTTTCCCGTACGTCGCGACGCCGTGGTCGATGTCGTCGGTCTCCTCGGTGAAGTACCGCGCCGCCTCGTTGAATTCGGCCCAAGTCTCGGGGACGTCGATGTCGTGTTTCTCGAAGAGGTCCCGGCGGTAGACGAGCATCAACACGTCGCCGTCGATGGGGAGCGCGTACGTACTGCCACCCCACTGGGTGTACATCTGCCGGTACGGCTTGAGAAGGTCGTCGAACTGCGGGTCCCAGCCCTCGATCTCCATCATGTCGTCCAGCGGCTGGAGGTGGCCGTTGGCCGCGAACGTACCGAGATACTGCGGATAGAAGCTCACGAGGTCGAACGCGCCGGAGTTGCTCGTGAACTCCGTCATCAGCTTCGAGAACAGGTTGTTGAACCCGAAGCCGTTGATCTCGCCGAGTTCGACGCCGGTGTCCTCCTGAATGGAGTCGCGGAACCATCGGAAGGGGTTCGTGTTGTGACCCTCGTCGATCGCGAGCGAGATAGACACCCCGTCGACCGCCGAGTCGGGGTCGTCCGGAATACTCATCCCGCCCCCGCCGCCGCCTCCGCCGCCGCCGACACAGCCCGACAGCCCGGCTGCGGCGGCGACGCTTGCTGCGCTCACACCGTGAACGAACCGTCGACGGCTGATACCGTCGGCTTGGTTGGGAGTGTCACTCATATCCGTCCCTGATTAAGATGATTGACACTACAAAAACCTACCGACGGCGTCGATTCGGCCCACGAGTGAGGCCGTCTTCGAGCGCTCGCACCGACGGTGCCGACCCGACGCGAACGGTGTCAGTACATGACGACGCCGGCCGAGACGTTGAGATCCTGTCCGGTCACACGGCGGGTGCGCTCGGAACACAGCACGAGGACGGTGTCGGCGACGTCCTCGGCGGTGACGAACTCCTCCTTCGGCGAAGCCGACCGGAACTCGGCTTCGACTTCCGCGACGGGGCGGCCCTGTGAGGACGCCTGTCCCTCGATGACGGCGTCGAGCCGCGGGCCCTCGACGCTACCGGGGCAGACGGCGTTGACGTTGACGTCGTGGTCGGCGAGTTCGACCGCGAGCGTCCGCGTGAATCCGATCACTCCCATCTTCGAGGTGGTGTAGGGTGTCCGGTCTTCGAGCGGCCGTTTCCCGCTTATCGACGAGACGTTGACGACACGCCCGCCGCCCCGTTTGAGGTGTGGAATCGCCGCTGACGTGGTGTTGAACAGGCCGCCGAGGTTCACCGAGAGCGTCGACATGAACTCCTCGTGGGTGAGTTCCTCGCAGGGTTTCGTCGGTCCCGCGATACCGACGTTGTTGACGACGATACCGATCCCACCGAACGCGTCGGCTGCCGTCTGCACGAACGCCTCGGTCTCTTCGGGGTCGCTCGCGTCGGCTTCGTAGGTGAGTAGGTCGCCGTCGGCTCCCTCGAGCGCACGCTCCGCCTCGGAGAGTGCGTCACCGTCGACGTCGTTTATCGCGACGTCGACCCCGGCGTCGGTGAGCGCCTCGGCGATCCGTCGACCGATTCCCCGTCCGGCTCCCGTCACGACTGCCGACTCCCCGACGAGGGAGAGATCTGTTGTTGGCATGGCAAGTGATGACCGTCCGCCGGTTTGCGATCCCCCCGTATTATGTGTATTGGTCGAATTTCCGACACGATTCCGGGCGAGCGGTCGGCATCCCCCGAATCAAGCAAAGGGACCCGAATTTCATTACAGACGGCCCCTTAGGCAGGGTACAATGCAGTTCGACTGGATGGTCCAATGTTACCCGGGAGCGGGTGTCCACCGCGACGCGCCGCTGCTGGAAGATCTAGACAGAGAGACGACGATGGCCGGCGTCGACGCCGTCGAGGCGGCCGGCCTCGAGGGGCTGTGGGCCCCCGATCACTTCATGCTCGGGCCGAAACACCAGGAGTACGAGGTCTGGACGCTGCTGTCGGCGCTCGCCGAACGGACGGACGACATGGAGCTCGGGCCGCTGGTCGGGTCGATCACCTATCGCAACCCCGCCCTACTGGCGAAGATGGCTACGACGGTGGACATCCTCTCCGAGGGGAACCTCCGACTCGGGCTCGGTGCCGGGTGGCACGACGAGGAACACCGCGCCTACGACTTCGACTACCCGGATATCGAGGACCGTATCGAGATGCTCGACGAGACCATCCACGTGTTGAAGGCGATGTTCACCGAGGACGAACCCACCTACCACGGCGAGCACTACCGGATCGAAGACGCCTACAACGAGCCGAAGCCGGTCCAGGACCCGCACCCACCCATCGTCGTCGGCGGCGCCGGTCCGAAACTGCTCCGCGTGGCCGCCCGGCACGCCGACGAGTGGAACGTCGAGATCAGCGGCCGTGCCCGCGGTCCGCCCATCGAGTTCAAAGTCGAGAAGTTCGACGAGTACCTCGAAGAGGCCGGCCGCGACCCCGACGACGTCGAACGGTCGTGGCTCGCCCACATCCTCGTCAGGGAGGATGAGGAGGAACTCCAGCGACTCTGTGACGAGATCTTCCCGCTCCCGTGGGGCGAGGAGGGCGACATCGACGAGAACCTCTCGAACGCCCAGGAGGCCAGAGAGAAAGGCGACTTCCTCATCGGCACGCCCGCCGAGGTGACCGAAGGGATCGAGTCGATTCGCGAACTCGGATTCGGGAAGCTCCAGCTCATGTTCCTCGATTTCCCCGACACGCGCGGCATCGAACTGTTCGGCGACGAGGTCCGGCCGGCGTTCCAGTGACCGACACGGGTCGACCGACCACCGGTCGGGCGCTCCCGGCCGCCGACTCGCCCGAAGGTCTATGTGCCGACCGGTCGCTCACACGGGTATGAGCGAGTGGATCGACCTCACACAGACGCTCGCGGAGGACAGCCCGACGCTCCCGCCTCTGCACCCCAAGCCGGAGTTCGAGGACTACGCCACCCTCGCGGCGGACGACTACAACTCCACGCTCCTGCATCTGGAGACCCACTGCGGGACGCACATGGACGCACCGACGCACTTCCTCTCGAAGGACGAGTACCGCACCATCGACGAGATCACCGTCGACGAGATGGTCACCGAGGGCGTGATCTGCGATTTTACCCACAAGGAGCCCGGAAGCGGTATCTCCCGCGAGGAACTCGCCGAGCAGGCCGAACGGTACGACCTTTCGGCGGGCGACTATCTCATCTTCGACTGTGGGATGGCCCCGGCAGACACCGACGAGTACCTCCGGAACTTCGTCTATCCGGAGGCGGGCGCCGCCGAGTACATGGTCGAACGGGACGTCGCGTGCTTCGCAATCGACGCACTGTCGGCTGACAAGCCGGGGGCCGAACTCGAGGAACACCACGTCCACTACACGCTCCTCCCCGAGGACATCCTGATCATCGAGGGCGTCGCCAACCTCCAAGCTGTCAGCGCCGGCCGGTACGACGTCATCGCGACGCCCATCCCCTACGAGAACCGCGACGGCTCCCAGATCCGACTCCTGGTCCGCCCACAGGAGTAAGGGTCCCCGCTCGCCCGAGGGCTTTTGCTCCCGTCGTCCGTACCCGTCCGTGTGGCCGTCCCCACCGACCCCGCCGACGTGACGGTTCGCGGCGTCGAGGAGTCGGACTTGGGAGCGATCGTTCGGATCGAACGCGACTCGTTCGGCCAGCCCTGGCCCTACACGGCCTTCGAACGCTTCCTCGACGAACCGGGGTTTCTGGTCGCCACCCGCGACGGCGCCGTCGTCGGCTACGTCGTCGGCGACGTGACGCCGAACTTCGGGCGCGACATCGGGCACGTGAAGGACTTGGCCGTCGCCGAACCAGCCCGCCAGCGAGGCATCGGCCGCTCGCTGCTCGTCCAGTCGCTCGTCGCCCTCGCCATCGAGGGGGCGAAGCTGGTGAAGTTGGAGGTGCGAGAGAGCAACGCCCCCGCCCAGTCGCTGTACCGCGACGTTGGCTTCGAGACGACGCGGCGGGTGTCTCGGTACTACCGCGACGGCGAGGACGCCCTCGTGATGGTCCTCGACGTGCCCGAGTGGCAGGACGAGCAGTAGCCGCGAAAGGTTTTACGCGGGAGGTCCTACCCCGCCCATGGGATACGCCTGCCCGGTGTGCGAGACGCCGCAGCGCGACGCCGAACATCTCGCCAACCACCTCGCCTTCACCGCCATGCTTCACGGCGACGCCCACGAGCGGTGGCTGGACGAGCGGGTGCCGGAGTGGGCCGACCTGGGTGCCGACGATCTGGCTCCCGCCGTCGCGGACCACGCCGACGAAACCGGCTACGACGAGGTGTTCGAGGAGTCGATCCCGGAGGGAGGACACGCCTACGCCCACGAAGACCACGACACCCCGCCCGGCGGCGCCTCGTCGACGTTCGCCGCGGACGACCTGGACGGCGACGCACGGCGCACCCTCGCCGAGGCGCGCGAGATGACGCGAGCGATGCTCGAGGCGGACGCGGACGCCGGGGACGAGAACGAGGACGAGGGAGACGCGGACGACGACGGAAAGGCGTAAATCCGGGCGCCGGGAGGGACAGGTATGGAGACGGAGGGTGTCTTCGATCCCGAGACGCTCGCGGCGGCCCGTGAGGCCTACGAGTCGGTCGGCCCGGCGGCCCGGACGGCCGTCCGCGAGACGGCGACGGCGATGGACTTCGGCCGTGAGGAGTACGAGAACCGCGTGACGAGTGCCGTAGTGGAGACGGCCCGGGACGCCATCTTCGCCTCGTTGCTCGTCGTCCGGGTCGCCGACCGCGCGACGTTCGACTCGTGGCGATCCGACGCCGACGTGGACGTGACGGTCCTCGGCAGTCCGGACGTGGACCGCGTCGTCTGGCACGTCGCACCCTTTGCGGACGCCGCCGTCGCCGCGACGTTCCAGGCGGAACGCGAGGCAGCCGTCGCCACCCTCCGCCGGCAGGCGTTCGGCCGACTCTACCGCGACCGACTGTAACCGGGGCGAAATCGGTTTACCCACACCGGCCCAAGCCCGACCGTGCGACCGATCACGCGCCGCGCAATCGCCGGCTTCGCCGTCGTCGTCCTCGCCTTACTCGCCCTCGGCGCCCTGCCCTCGCTGCTCGGGTCGGGCGAACCGTACTACCTGACGGCGACGCCGACGGACGCCGACGGGCCGGCGGTCAACGTCACCGGTCTGTCCGAGCGTCGCTACCCCTACCTCACCGAAGCCATCGATTCGGGTCGGTCGGCGCCGTACCGCCGCGGCCCGGTCGGGCTGAAGGAGACGTTCTCGCACTCGCCGTTCGACGAACGGCAGGGCTTGGTCGCCAGAAATCCCGACGCCCGCCTGAACGGAGGGATCGTCGTCGTCGACGGCGACGACCGGTATCTGGTGGAGGTGGGCCGAGCGTGACCGCCGAGGACGACTGGCCGGTGATCGAGTCGGTGACGGAGTACGAAACCGACTGGTACACCGGCGGCTACGACCTCGTGGAACAGCCGGACGGCTCGACCAAGCGCTACTACTGGGCGGAACTCCCGCCCGCCACCGTCGTCGTCGCCGTAGCCGACGACAGCGTGCTGTTCGTCGAGCAGTTCCGACCGGTGATCCGGGAGTCTCACCTGGAACTTCCCGCGGGCATCGTCGAATCCGGCGAGTCGTTCACGACCGCCGCGGCGCGCGAACTCCGCGAGGAGACTGGCTTCGTGCCCGACTCGACCGCGCTCTTACAGGAGTTCTGGACGTGCACTGGCGTCTTGCGCCACCGCCGCGGCATCGTCTTCGCCGAGGGGTTGACCCCCGCGGACCGCGAACTCGACGGCAACGAGTTCCTCACGCCCCAGTCGGTCCCCGTCGAGGACGCCCTCGACGTCGCACGACGGCAACCGGCGAACGACGCCACGCTCGAGGGGATCCTGCTGGCCCGGGAAGCGGGCTTGCTGTAGCCGGTCGCGACGCCGTGCTGATGACTTTTGTAACGTGAGACCGACTGGGAAGTATGTTTTCCGGTCCCTCCGACCGATCGGAACGGCTCGCCTCCGCGGCGCGGGAGACGGGCGGATCGTTCTACGACCGGGCGCGACAGACCCTGCTGACGGGTGTGGCGATTACGATTCCGCTGGTCGTCACGCTGTACGTCTTCACCATCGCGCTGGATTTCGTCTCCAGCGCACTCGACCCGTTCATCGCCGTGTTGCGGTAGTTGGGGATCATCGAGGAGTTCGAACGCGTCCGCTTCATCAGTCTCCTGATCGACATCGGCGTCTACGGCTTCGTCGTCGACTTCTTCACCGAACTCGTCGCGTTGCTCGTCCTCTTCTTGCTCGTCGCGGCCGCCGGGACGGTCGGCCGCCACCACTACGGCGAGCGGATCATCGACGTCGTCGACCTCACCATCACGTCGATTCCGGGCGTCGGGACGGTGTACAAGAGCTTTCGCCGGATGGGTGACGTGATGCTCGACGAGGGTGGCGAGAACTTCCAGGAGATCAAGCTCATCGAGTGTTTCGAAGAGGAGATCTACGTGCTGGGGTTCAAGACCAGCGACGCCCCACGGACCATCGAGAACTCGACCGGCCACGACGACATGGTGTCGATGTTCCTCCCGCTGGCGCCCAACCCCGTCACCGGCGGCCTCCTCACCTACGTCCCCGAGAGCAACGTCTACGACATCGACATGACGGTCGAGGAGGGGGTCCGGAGCATCCTGACGAGCGGCGTCGCGACCGGCGAGGGCGCCCAGGACCCGACCCAGCTCACCATGGACGACCTCAAGCGGGTTGCCGACCTCCAGGGACTCGGCGACGCCATCGGGAGCGACGACGACCGTCAGGACTCCGAAACGCGGTCGGAGTCGGCCGTAGACGAGGAGTGACGGCCGGCCGCCCGTAACGAAAATTCCGATTCCTGCCATCCAACGACATAAGTTCCGGTGGGACTGATGGGGCGGTGATGGTCTCCGACTCGGTCCCTCACTGCGTCCGAACTGCTCCGCTGGTCGAGCGACTCACCGGTCTCCCGTGGTGCGGTCATGTCTGAGCGGTCATCCCCCGTCGCCCTCGCACTGGTCGTCGTCCTGACGACGAGCGCCGTCTCGCTCGGAGCCGGCGTGGTGGCGGCAGACAGTCAGGTCGTCGTCCAGTCGGTCACCGTCGATCCGTCGTCGCCCCGCGTCGGGGAGGACGTGACGGTCACCGCGACGATCCGGAACTTCGAGAGCAGCACCGCTGCGGCCCGGATCAACCAGGTGTCGCTCCGGGAAGGGGGCCGAACCCTCGTCACGGCCGACAGCCCCGGCACGCTCGGGGTCGGCGGCACGCTCGAACTCCCGCTCACCACCGACTTCCGGACGTCCGGACGCAAGGATCTCACCCTCTACGTCTACGGGCAGAGCGCCGACGGCAGGGTGTTCAACGTCAAGTACCCGGTGTCGGTGTCGGTCAACGAACGCGACAGCGACGTGCAGTTGTCGCTGGAGACGCCGACCGACCCGTCGACCGAGAGCCGGGTGAACGTCACCGTCGCCAACGGCGCACCGACCAACATCTCCAACCTCAAGCTGACGCTCTCGGGACCGAACGCCACCGTCGACGACGCTCGGCGCGTGAACGCGTCGCTCTCCGGTGGCCGCGAACGGGTCGTCGAGTACGACGTGACCTTCGACGGTCCCGGCACCCACCCGCTCACGGCGACGCTCGGGTACCGTGACCAGGACGGCGACCGACGGACCGTCTCCGAGTCGCGGACGTTCGACGTGGACCCACCGACCGTCGACGCCGAACTCGACGCGGAGGTAGTCCGCGAGAACGGCACCGCACGAATCGACGCCTCGCTCACCAACTTCGGCAACGTCCCGCTGGAGGAGGTTCGCCTGCACGCCGAATCGGGCGGCGAGACGGTGGCACGCGAACTCGTCGGCGACGTGCGTATCGAGTCTACCCGCGAGATGTCGATCGGCGAGTCCAGCCTCCCGGCGGGGCCCGTGACCCTCCGAGCCAGCTACGAGGCGAACGGGGGGCGACACGAGACGACGACGACCGTCGACTTCTCGCCGACGACCGACGGCAACATCACGCTGACGGGCATCGAAGTGAGTCCGACCGGCGGGTCGATACGGCTCGCCGGTAGCGCCTCGAACACCGGCGAGACGGCGGTGACCGGTGCCGTAGTGAGCGTCGTCGGGACGGAACGCGTGACGCCGGTGTCGCCGGCGAAGGACTACTTCGTCGGCAACGTCCCCGCGGGCGAGTTCACCTCGTTCGAACTGACGGCACGCCTGGCGGGCAACCGGACCGACACGGTACCGATCCGAATCAGCTACATCGCCGACGGCGAACAGCACTCCCGTGTCGTCGAGGTGGCGCTCACCGACACCGGCGGCGCTTCGGCCGGCGCGCCGAGCGGCGCGCCGGAGCGCGACGGGCCGCCGGGCGGTGGTGGCTTCCTCGGCGTCGGCCGGATCGACGTGGTCGGCATCCTGCTTCGCCTCGCCGCCGTCGTCGTCGTGGGCGGTGGCCTGCTCTACTGGTGGAACCGTCGCGGCGACGGCGACGACGACGTATGACCGACCGCGACGATCCGGCCGTCCGCGACGGCCACGTCGCCGAACTCGACGACGTGACCAAGGAGTACCGGAGTGGCGGCGAGACCATCGCCGCGCTCTCGCACGTCGACTTCACGGTCGATCCGGGGGAGATGGTCGCCGTCATCGGTCCCAGCGGCTCCGGGAAGAGCACGCTCCTGAACGTCCTCGGCCTCCTCGACGTTCCCACCGCGGGGACGGTCCGTCTCGACGGCGACGACGTGACCGACTACGACGACGAGGCGCGGACGATGGCGCGACGGCGGACCATCGGCTTCGTCTTCCAGTCGTTTCACCTCGTGCCCATGCTGACCGCCGTCGAGAACGTACTCGTGCCGACGATGTTCGTCGAGGGGGATCGAACCCCGAGAGCACGGTCACTGCTGGAACGGGTGGGGCTCGGGGACCGACTCGACCACCGACCGGATCAGCTCTCCGGTGGCCAGCGCCAGCGCGTCGCCATCGCCCGGGCGCTGGTGAACGAACCCAGACTCCTGCTCGCGGACGAACCGACCGGGAACCTGGACCGGGACACCGGCCGCCGAATCCTGGAGGAGTTCGAGCGCATCAGCAGGGAGGAGGAGGTTGGTGTGGTGGCGGTCACCCACGACGAACTGGTGACGGAGTTCACCGACCGAACGGTCGAACTCGTCGACGGGGTGATCCAGTGACCGTGGTCGACCCGCTCGATTTCCCGGCGCTCCGGATGGCGTGGCTCAACCTCTGGCGGAACCGACTCCGGACCGGACTGGCGACTCTCGGCATCGTCATCGGCGTCGTCGCCATCGCGGCCATCGGCATCACCGGGACGGCGCTCCAGTACGGCGCCACGCAGGAACTCGGCGGCCTCTCGAATACGGTGACGGTGTTCCCCGGCGAGGAGAACGCGGACAACGTCATCACCGACTCGCAGGTGGACTCGATAGAGCGGGTGGCGACCGGCGCCGTGGTCGCGCCACAGCGCACCGAGACGATGGCGGTGGCCTCCCGCTCGGAGCGCCGACAGGTGAACGTCGAGGCGGTGTCCCGGCCCGCCGCCCTCTACGACGCGGCGGAGGGGACCATCCCGTCGCCGATGCGCAGCGGCGCTTTGCTCAACGCCGACGTCGCCGCGGAACTCGGCGTGGAACTCGGACAGACAGTCTCCATCGGCGGCCGTTCGTACCGGATCATCGCCATCCTCGACGAACCCGGTGGCTTCGGGCAGGGTGTCTCGGTGGTCGTCCCTCTCGACGACATCGAGGGGGACGGCTACGATCAGGTGACCGTCGTCGCGGCGGACGGCGAGGACGCCCAGCGTCTGGCCGAGGAGATTCCGGCGGAACTGAACCAGCGCGAGGAAGTGGTGGGAACGTTCACCCCCGCCGACATTCAGGAGAGCGTCAGCGGCTTCTTCGCCACGCTGAACGCCGCGCTCCTCGGCGTCGGCTCCATCTCGCTGCTCGTCGCCGGCGTCAGCATCCTGAACGTCATGTTGATGAGCGTCGTCGAACGGCGCGCCGAAATCGGGGTGTTCCGTGCGGTCGGCATCCGCCGCCGGGAGGTGATGCGGATGATCGTCGCCGAAGCCGCGCTCCTCGGCGTCGTCGGCGGCGTCGTCGGTGTCGTCCTGTCGATACTGATCGGGTACACCGTCAACGGCCAACTCAACGGCCAGCCGATGCTCGTGTTCCAACCCCGCAACCTCGAATTTCTCGCGCTCGGGTTCGGATTCGCGGTGGCCGCGAGCACGCTCAGCGGTATCTACCCCGCGTGGAAGGCGTCGACGGCGAACCCCGTCGAGGTGCTCCGCGGGTAGGGCCCGCCGGGCAGGTTCCCGCACGATCTTTCACCGGTAATTCGGCCGCGTACGGCCGTCTTCCCCGTCGGTGGAAACGGTTATGTGACGGAGTACGCAAACCTCGGTAGATCAACTATGGGACGCACGCTCACGGAGAAGATTCTCGAAGAGCACCTCGTAGACGGCGAGGTCGAGACGGGCGAGGAGGTCGGCATCGAAGTGGATCAGGTGATCGCTCACGACCTGACCGGGACGATGGCGTGGCTCCAGTTCGAGGCGTTGGGTCTCGACGAGGTACAGGTCGACGTGGCCGGCCAGCACTGCGACCACCAGACCTACCAGCCGGACTTCAAAGTCTCCGACGATCACCGCTTCCTTCGGTCGGCCGCCGGCACCTACGGTGCCTACTTCGCCCGGCCGGGCACGGGCATCCTCCACCAGGTCCACAAGGAGAACTTCACCGCGCCGGGCAAGACCCTGCTCGGGGCGGACTCCCACACCCCGACGGCGGGCGGCCTCGGCTGTCTCGGCATCGGCACCGGCGGCCTCGACGTCGCCACCGCGATGGGCGGGGCGCCCTACTACCTCGACGTCCCCGAAGTTGTGAACGTGCGCCTGGAGGGCGAACTGCCGGAGTGGTCGACGGCGAAGGACGTGATCCTCGAACTCCTCCGCCGGTTCTCGGTCAAGGCCGGCGTCGGCAAGGTGTTCGAATACACCGGGCCGGGCGTCGAGAGCCTCTCGGCACACGAACGCACCGTCATCACGAACATGGGGACGGAACTCGGTGCGACCACCTCCATCTTCCCGTCCGACGAGCGGACCGCGGAGTTCTTCGAGCGACTGGGCCGCCCGGAGGACTACGTCGAGTTGCAACCCGACGAGGACGCCGAGTACGACGACGAACTCGTCGTCGACCTCTCGGAGATCGAACCCCTGATCGCCCGTCCGTCGATGCCGGACAACGTCGTGCCGGTCCGCGAGGTCGCGGGCACCGACACCGATCAGGTGCTCGTCGGCTCCTGTACCAACGGCGCCTACGAGGACATCCTCCCGGTGGCGAAGATGCTAGACGGCCGCGAGGTGGCCAAGCGGGTCGAGACCATCGTCGCGCCCGGATCGAAGCAGGCCTCCGAGATGCTCGCCCGAAACGGGTTCACGGCCGAACTGATGGCGGCGGGTGTCAGCGTCTCGGAGGCGACCTGTGGCGCCTGCATCGGCGCCGGTCACGTCCCCGCGTCCGACTCCGTGAGCGTCCGCACCTTCAACCGAAACTTCGAGGGTCGTTCGGGGATGGAAGATGACGCGGTCTACCTCTGTTCGCCGGAGGTAGCCGCCGCGACGGCACTCACGGGTGAGATCACCGACCCGCGGGACCTGGATCTCGACGTCGACGCCCCCGGCTTCGAGATGCCCGACTCCTACATCGGCACCAGCGAGGCCGACCTCATCATGCCCGACGAGGCCGTCGACGACGAACTGGTCAAGGGGCCGAACATCGACGAAGTGCCGCTCAAGGACCCGCTGGGTGCCGACCTGACGGGGTCGGCGCTGTTGAAGATGCCCGACAACATCACGACCGACCACGTGATTCCGGCGACCCAGGAGGTGTCGGTCTACCGCTCGAACGTGCCGAAGCTCTCGGAGTTCACGCTCAAACGCGTCGACGAGACGTTCGCGGCGCGTGCGATGGACGCGGACGGCGGCTTCCTCGTCGCCGGCGAGAACTACGGCCAGGGCTCCTCGCGTGAACACGCCGCGCTCTGCCCGATGTATCTGGGCATCCACGCCGTCTTCGCGCAGTCGTTCGCCCGCATCCACAAGTCCAACCTCATCAACTTCGGTCTCCTGCCGCTGACCATCGACGAGGCGACCTACGAACGGATCGACCAAGGCGACGACATCGAAATTGTCGACGACGCCGTCGAGGCCGTCGAGGGCGGACGGGAAGCGCTCACCATTCGGGTGAACGACGACTGGGAGGCGACGGCCCGTCTCGACGCCAACGAGCGCGAACGGGAACTGCTCGCGGCCGGCGGGAAACTCCCGCACACCCGCCAGCAGTTCGCGGACGCGGCGGGCGAAGGGGCCTGATCGCACCGCTGCTGTTCGTCCCCGTTCTCGGTCCCGGCCGAGGGCGCGCGGCGACTACGACAGCAGGTCCTCGTCGCACTTCGGACAGACCTGCATCCCGTTGACGGACCGGGCTGCGGGGTTCTCGCCGCAGAGTTCGCACGTCGGACCCGTCGGATCGACGGGGGGGACGCGGGCGTCGCCGGCGACGTCGCGATCGGGAGTCTCCTCCTCCTGCCCCTCCGCCATCGTCGCCTCGTGGGGGAGGGTCGGTCCCCGGATCCGCGTGAAGTAGAGGACCACCCCGAGGATCGCGAGCGATCCGACGAGGAACCCGAGTTCGAATGCCATCGGTGGACCTACGGGCTGGACGTTCGTTAGACTTTCCCACGGATTACGGTTCGGCCAGACCCCACGCGACCCGATCCCACAGCCGTTCGTACGCGTAGTAGGTCCCCGTTTTGACGAGGTTGGCGACGAGACCGACGCTCACGGCGTCGCCGACGTCACCGACGACGACCCACGCGACGGCGACGGTGACCGCGATCATCAACAGTCGGTAACAGACCGTCTTCACGAGCGCCCGGCGCCGTGCCTGTCGCGGGCGCCGAACAGTGGCGCTCGGTGACATAGCTCGTGTTACGGACGGGGAGCACGTAAATGTAACCACTAGTCGTAACTCGACTGCCCAATCGTAACGTGAAACGGTTATTTCCTGCTCGAAACAGCGGGTCGGGCTACTCGAGGTCGGGTCGCGAGAGTTCGGTGTACTTGGCGGTGAGGAACTCGAGCAGGACCGGCGTGCCCTCCTTGGTCTTCTCGACGCCGCGTTCGATGGCGGCGGCGACTTCGCTCGGATCCTCGACGCGTTCGCCGTAGCCGCCCATGGATTCGGCGAAGTCGGCGTAGTGGCCCGAGAACGGCGTGTCGTAGCTCGCCATCTCGAAGTTGTTGAGGACGATTTCGAGGACGGGGATGTCCTCGCGGACGGCCGTCTCGAAGTCCATGCCGGTCATGCCGATGGCACCGTCACCCATGACGTGGACACAGACCTTCTCGGGATGAGTGAGCTTTGCGCCCATCATCAGGCCCAGCCCGTAGCCAAGCTGCGTCGTCTTGCCCCAACCGAGATAGGAAAGCGGCTCGGTCACCTCGAAGAAGGGAGCCATGAAGTCGCGGGCGTTGCCGGCGTCGGCCGTTGCGACGACTTCGTCCTTGTCGATGACCCGGTCGAGTTCGTGGACGACGCGGTAGGGGTTGATCGGCGTCTCGTCCGACGTGAGCACGTCCGACCAGTCGGCGAGCCACGCCTCCTCGATGTCCGCGATTTCGCCGGTCACGTCGTCGTACCGGCCGAAGTCGGTGTCGTCGCCGACGCGAGCCTCGATTTCGTCGACGACGGCTTCGAGGACGAGTTTCGCGTCGCCGATGACCGCGAGGTCGGACTTGTAGTCCTTGTCCACGTCGCCGGGGTCGTTCGTCGAGTGGATGAGGGTGTTGTCCTCCGTGGGCGGCGTGATGCCGTAGGCCGTCTTGGTGAAACTGCAGCCGATGCCGAAGAGCACGTCCGCCTCGTTGACGAAGTGGTTGAGCTGTCGGGGTTCGCTCTTCGATCCGGCACCGAGCGAGAGCGGGTGGTCCTCGGGGAAGGCGCTCTTGCCGTTGAGCGTGGTCGCGACCGGCGCTTCCAGCAGTTCGGCGAGTTCCTGCAGGGGCTCCCACGCCTTCGCGTAGTGGACACCCTGTCCGGCGTTGATGACCGGCAGATCGGCGTCGAGGAGCGCGTCGGCCGCCTTCTCGACGGCGTGTGGGTCCGGTGCGGTCCGCGTCGACGACGTCGGCTGGTAGTCGATCTCGTCGACCTCCTCGCGGAACACATCCTTCGGAATCTCGACGAGACCCGGCCGCTGGCGCCCGTTACGCGCCGCCTGGAACGCGCGCCGGATCGTCTCCTCGGTCGCCTCGGGGTCGGTCAACTGCTCCGTCGTCTTCGTGACCGCCTGGTAGTTGATCAGCGAACTGAACTTGGGGTCGGTGTTCGTCTTCGCACGGGAGTAGCCGGCCGGGAGCGCGACGATGGGCGCGGACTCGGCGTAGGCCTGTGCGATGCCGCCGACGGAGTTCTCCGTGCCGGGACCGTGCTGACAGGCGAACGCTTCGACCTGATCGCCGGACGTGACGCGAGCGATGCCGTCGAGAATGTGGGCGCCGGTTCGCTCCTGCCGGACGACGATGGGACGGATCCCGGCTTCCGCTGCGGCGCCGTCGTCGAACAGGGGGTTGCTCGGGAATCCTATCAGATGTTCGACACCCTCCGCTGCCAGTATTTCCGCGATGGCGTCTGTTACATTCATCCTACTGGACAGCAATACCCCCCGGGTTGTAAAGGTAAGGACAAACGGCTAAGTCCTCGTCGTCATCTGTCGAAAAAGATAGGGACAGATAGCTAAGTCCTCGTCGTCATCTGTCGAAACGTTGAATAGCCAGAGCCGGGATTTCTGACACATGTCCGAGAGACCGCAGCTCGAACGGCTCTGTGTACACGAGTCGGTATCCACCAAAATTCCGGTCGAGGCGTTCGCGGAGGCCTTCGCGGAGCTCGACGTCCCGGTCGACATCGTCGACGACGACGAGGCGTTCGACCGCACGGACGCGGTGGCCTCGTTCCGCCCCCGTGACGCCTTCCTCGACGCCGGCTGGGTCCACTGCATCCGTGCCGGCTACGACGAGTTCGACACGGCGGCCTACGAAACCGAGGGCGTCCCCCTCACCAACAGCACGGGCATCCACGACACCACCGTCGGCGAAATCGCCGTCGGGTATATGGTGTCGCTGGCGCGCATGCTCCACATCTACCGCGATCACCAGAACGAGAACCACTGGTTCGAACCCGAGTACGAACGCCCCTTCACCGTCGAGAACGAGCGACTCTGTGTCGTCGGCCTCGGCACCCTCGGCCGGGGCATCGCACAGCGTGCGGACGCCCTCGGCATGGACGTCGTCGGCGTCCGCCGCTCCGACGAGTCCGTTCCCGGCGTCGCCGAACTCTACCATCCCGACGACCTCCACGAGGCCATCGCCGACGCCCGCTTCGTCGCCATCGCCGTCCCGCACACCCCCGAGACCGAGGGGATGTTTTCGACCCCCGAGTTCGAGACCATGCGCGACGACGCCTACCTGATCAACGTCGCCCGCGGTCCCATCGCCGACGAAGACGCCCTGATCGACGCCCTCGACGTCGGGGAGATTGCGGGTGCCGGCCTCGACGTCTTCGAGACCGAACCCCTCCCGGCGGACAACCCGCTCTGGGACTTCGAGGAGGTCATCATCTCCCCCCACCGCGGCTCCGCTACCAACCGCTACCACCTCGACATCGCCGACCTCGTGATGGAAATCTTCGACCAGTACCAGGCCGGCGAGGACCTCCGGAACCGGGTCGCCTGACGGCCGCGAGCGTCGCTCCCGTCAGAATCCCACGAGGTCGTCGAACGCCACTTCGTCGACGCGCCCGCCACAGGCCGCACACTCGTCGACGTGGTCCGGGCCGGGACCGCCTTCCATGTGAACGATGCCACAGTCGCGACACACTTCGAGTTCCGCCTGCAGCATATCCGCCCGTTTCTGTCGGGTGACAGATGTGTTTTGGGGCCGATTGCAAACCTCCAATACGCGGCCGCCGTAACGGCGCCCGATGGACGGCCGACCGTTCGACACAGTCGCTCGCGCCCTCGACCGCGCCGGGATCATCGACCCCCGTCGCTTCCGCGAGACGTTCGACCTGGCGTGGCCGCGGATCGTCACCGGCCTCGCCATCATGTCCAAGAGCACGGTCGACCTGGCACTGGTCGGCTGGGACGTGGGCACCGCCGCCGTCGCCGGTCTCGCCTTCGCCAATGTCTACTGGCAGGTGGGGAAGTTCCTCGGCATCGGGCTCGCGGGTGGGACGGTCACCCTCGTCTCGCAGGCCTACGGCGCCGAGGATTCGGCTCGGGCGAGCGCCGCTGTCGGCGTCTCCCTCGCCGTTGCCCTCGTCGTCGCGGCGCCTATCGCCACCGCCTACGCCGCCTTCGCGCCCGAACTGGTCGCCGTCTTCGGCTCCGAACCGGAGCCCCTCCGCCACGCGGCCACCTACCTCGCCCTCGTCGCGCCCGCCCTCCTCTTCGAGTTCCCGAACCTGATCGCCAGCCGTACCTACGCCGGCGTCGGCGACACGCTGACGCCCATGGTCGTCCGTGCCGGGGGTGCGCTGGCGAACGTCGTCCTCTCGGTGGTCCTGATCTTCGGCTACGGGTTCGGCGTCGCCGGCGCCGCCGCTGGCACCTCGCTCGCGACGGGCGTCGTCGCCCTCGTCTTCGCGTGGGGGCTCTCCGGCCGGTCGTACTTCGGCCGCGGGACCTGCCCCGTCGCAGTCACGCGGGCGACGACCCGCTTCGAGGGCGCCGTCCCCCTCACCCGACGACTACTCGCCGTCTCCGCACCTCTGATGGCCAGACGCACCGCGGAGATGCTCGTTGCCTTCCCGCTGGTCGCCATCGCGGCTACTTTCGGCCCGGCCGTCGTCGCCGCCTACGAGGTGGCCCGGCGCGTCCGCACGCTGATCGACAGTTTCTCCTGGGGCTTTTCCATCGCCGCGAGCACGCTCGTCGGCCAGCGACTCGGGGCCGGCGACGCGGCCGACGCCGAGGCCTACGCCCGGGCCATCGTCCGTCTCTCGGCGACGGTGTACGTCGTCGCCACGACGGCCGTCCTCGCCCTCTCCGGTCGGATCGCCGGGCTGTTCGTCGACGACCCGGCCGTCGTCGCCGTCGCCGGTCCCTTCGTCGCCGCCGCCGCCGTCAGCGTCGCCTTCCTCGGCGTCGACGGCTCCGCGACCGGGACGCTCCGGGGCGCGGGCGACACTCGCTACCCCTTCCTCACCTCACTGTTCGGGCGGTACGGCTGTGCGCTCCCCGTTGCAGCGCTCGGCCTCGTCACACCCCTCGGCGCCACGGCACTGCTGGTGGCGATGGTCGTCGAATCGGCCGTCCCCGCCGGACTGAACGTCGCTCGTGTCCGCTCGAACCGCTGGAAGGCCATCGGTCGTGCGCACGCGGCGGCCGGCGCGGACGACTAAGTCGCCCGCCAGCGACGCCTCGAAGGAGGCCCGATGCGGGCATCGTCGCGGCCGTCGGTGTACGCGTCGAACGTGCCCGGGGCGGACAGACTCCCGAATCCGGCGTGGGCGGACGACTGCTTTGGTCCGTGGAGTTTTGCCGCTCCGCCCGTAGTGGGGGTATGACCGATATCGGCATCGTGGGCGCGGGGGCGGCCGCCGCCGCGGCGACGTATCTCGTCGACGGCGCGGTCCCAGACGCCTCGATCACCGTTCTTGAGAAGTCGGGTGGTCTCTGTGGCCGCGCGGCGACCCGTCGCCGCGACGACGTGACCTACGACTACGGCGCCAACTACCTCAAGGACGACGACGACCGGGTGGTCGACCTCGTCTCGGCGTTCGACGACGGCCTCGTCGAGGTTGCGGGCGACATCTACGCCTTCGACCGCACCGGCTCCGTGAGCGAGGGCCGGGACGCCGACGAGCGGAAGTGGACCTACCGGACAGGGCTGACGCGTCTGGCCAAACACCTCTTCGGCGCTACCGACGCGACGGTCCACCGGCGCACCCGGGTCGAAGGAATCGCGCGGGCGGGCGACGCGTGGACGGTGACCGACGCCGCGGGCGAGCGGTGGGGTCCCTTCGACGTCCTCCTGCTCAACCCGCCGGCACCGCAGACGGCGGCACTTCTGGAGACGGCCGACTGGGAGAGCGAGGCTCGTGCCGACCTGCTCTCGGCCACCCGCGACGTGGACTACCGGTCCGTCTGGACCGCCGTGCTGGGCTACCCCTTCGAACTCGACAGGCCGTACTACGCGCTGGTGAACACCGACAAAGGGCACCCAGTCGGCTGGGTGGCCCGCGAGGAGTGCAAGCCCGGCCACGTCCCCGACGGCGAGTCGGTGCTGGTGGTGCAGGCGAACCACGAGTGGTCGGTGGAGCGCTACGACGCCGACCCGGCCGAGAACGTCGCGGAGCTGGCCGGACACGCGGCGTCGCTGCTCGACGACGGCCGACTGAGCGACCCCACCTGGACCGACCACCAGGGTTGGCGGTACGCGCTCCCGGAATCGGGCCTCCGGCGCGGCGCCCGTACCGCCGCGGAGGACGCCGGCCTCTACGTCCTCGGCGACTGGGTCGAGGGCGAGGCCCGCCTGCACGCCGCCGTCCGGAACGGGTTAGACACCGGCGAACGGGTCGTGTACGCGCTCTAACGCCCCCCGGCCACCCACCCCTGCTCCACCCGCAGGAAGGCCGGGAGCGTCACCGCCGCGAGCGCGATTTCCAGGCCACCGACTACCAGGAAGGCCGTCCGGTAGCCGTAGGTGTCGGCGACCAGACCGCCGGCGACGATGCCGACGAGGAAGCCAACGCTTCCGGCGATGTTGAACCCGGCCATGGCGACGCCGCGCTCGCTCGGGTCCGCGAGGTCCGTCACCAGCGCCAGCGTCGCCGGCACCATGAGCGCACCGAGGACGCCGACCAGCACCATCCCGGCCTGTGCGGTCCGGAGGCTCGCCACCGCGCCGACGAGGACCACCGCCCCGCCGTACAGCGCCGACCCCGCGACGATGGGTGCGGTTCGGCCGATCCGATCCGAGACGACCCCGAAGGGGTACTGCAACAGGGCGAAGGGGGCGAAAAACAGCGCGAGCGTCAGTCCCGTGGCCGCCGGGCTCAGGTCGAAGACGGTGCGGAAGTAGAGCGTCCCGACGAGGGAGAAGAAGCCGGCGGTCAGTCGATCCGCGAAGCCGAAGGCGTAGGGGAGCGCGAGCCGTGGCGTCCGGCGAAGCCCCGCGAACGGCGACGTCCGCTCACGGGCTGCGGGTGCCCGGTCCACCACGAACGGGACACAGAGGGCAACCAGGAGGAACACCCCACTGGCCACGTACAGCGGGACGAACGGTCCGACCCCGTAGAGGACGCCGCCGAGGGGCGCGCCGGTGGCCGTGCCGAGGCCGATGGCGATGCCCGTCGCCCCCATGTTCCGGCCGTGCGAACCCTCCAGATCCATGAGCATGGTCATGGCCAGGGAGAAGGCACCGACGGTCGCCGCCCCCTGAAACGCCCGGAGCGCGAGCACGGCGGGAAAGGAGAGTCCCAGACGGCCGGGCAGGACGGCGAGAAGGAGGTAGCCGGCGGCGCCGAGGAGGGCCCCCGCGGCGACGAACGGCACTCGGCGGCCGGCGGCGTCGCTCGCCAGTCCCCAAGGGACGGCGAAGACGACGAAGGCACCGAACTCGGCAGCGAGAAACCACATGCTCGCGTCGAGATCAGTCTCGGCCCCGAGCGCCCCAACCAGCGCGTCGATACCGGGGTAGAGGAGCACCTGTGCCAGCAGGGTGGCGTAGACGACGCCGGCGAGCGCGAAGCGACTGCGGGTCCGGGACACTCTCGTCGGTACGCGGCGGGCCATCGTCTACTGTCTTTCGGGGCGGGAGTCGAAACGAACTCTAGACGGAGTTCGGGTGGACCTTGCAAAACGAATTACGCCGTTGCCCGCCTCCACCGCCGTATGCACGGACCCGCACGGCTCGTCCCCCCGCGAATCGCCCGGGTGACGTCGCGATGATCCCGACCACGTGGCGGCGGCCCCTCTTCGCCGCCGTCGTCGCGTTCGCGGGCGGTATCGCGGCCGTCGCCGGCTCGTACGCCGTCGTCGGCGGCTCGTCGACGTTCGTCGCGGCGACCATCGCGAACCTGACGGTTACGCTCGCGCCGGGTCCTCTCGTCACGTTCGCCATCACCGTTCTCGGCGATCCGGGGCGCGACCTGGCCTACGGCGGCGGCCTCGTGGCCACGGCGGCCCTTCTGGGCGTCGTGTTCGCCGGCGCCCGGGTCGCCGCGGCGCGGGGAGATCGACCGCTGATCGCGCCCGTCCTCGTCGCTCTCGCCGTCGGTGCCGTCGCCGCTGCGCTCTCCGGAGTGGCCGATTCGGCGGTCGGTGCGGCCGTCGGCGCGGCAGTGGTTTCGACCGTCGTGGACCTCGGCGCCGGCGCGACATCCGACGGGACCGACGGCGCGCGGCGGACGCTCCTCTCGGGTGTCGCCGCCCTCGCGGTGGGCGTTCTCGGCGTCGGCGGTCGGCGAGCGTTCGCGCCCGCCGAACCGGTCCCGACGGCGCCGGTTCCGGACGACGTGGCGGCCCTCCTCGCGGACGCCGAGGCGAAGTCGCTGGACGTCGAGGGGCTGGAACCCCTCGTCAGCGACCACTTCTACCGGGTGGACATCGCCAACGTCGACCCCGATCCGGCACGCGAGGACTGGTCGCTTCGGATCCACGGCGCAGTCGGCGAGGAGACGACCTACACCTTCGAGGACGTCGACGCGATGGAGCACGACCACCAGTTCGCCTCGCTTCGCTGCGTCGGCGAGACGCTCAACGGTCGGAAACTCGACACCGCGCTCTGGACCGGCGTGCCGCTGATGGACCTGCTCGACCCGGCCGACCTGCAGGGTAACTACGTGATGCTCCGCGCGGCCGACGGCTTCTACGAGGAGTTTCCGGTCGACGCGCTCGAAACCGGCTTCCTCGCGGTGGGGATGAACGGCCAACCGCTCCCTCGCGCTCACGGCGCGCCGGCACGGGCGCTCATCCCCGGTCACTGGGGAGAGATCAACGTCAAGTGGCTCACCGAAATCGAGATTCTGGACGAACCGGCCACGGGCTACTGGGAGGAACGCGGCTGGCACGGCACCGGTCCGGTGAACACGGTGGCGAAACTGTGGGCGACGAACCGCCGCGGCGACGGGCGCGTCGAGGTCGCCGGGCCGGCCTACGCCGGCACCCGCGGGATCGAGCGGGTCGAAGTGTCGACCGACGGCGGCGACACCTGGGCCGCGGCCGACCTCTCCGATCCGCTCCCCGACGAGGACGTGTGGCGCCAGTGGGTCTATCGCTACGAGCCGTCGGGACCCCACGAGGTGGTCGTCCGCGCCGTCGACGGCACCGGGACCCTCCAGCCCGGAGACGAGCGACGTGCCTTCCCCAGTGGTCCGAGCGGGTGGGTGTCCCGATCGATCGATCCCGAATCGCTGTGAGACGGCTCGTTGTCGGTCAGTACCGGGGGATCACCGTAGCGCGCGGGCGATCCACCCGGACACAGTCACGACGATTCGTACGAGTCGGGCGAACCGTTTTGCCCGTGCCTCCCTCTCACCACGTACGGCCCCCGATGGAGAAGGCACTCTGGTATCTGCTCGCCGGGACGCGCGGCGGGAAGAATCGCGCGCGGATCATCCGACTCCTCGACGAGCGTCCGCGCAACGCCAACCAGTTACACGAGGAACTCGGGATCGATTACAACTCCGTACGCCACCACCTCGATATGCTCGAAGATCACGGCGTGATCGAGAGCGGCGAGCAGGAGTACGGCCGGCTCTACTTCCTCACCGACCGATTCGACCGACACCGCGACCAGTTCGAGGAGATCACGGAGCACGTCTAACATGGCACTCATGACCCCGACCCTCACGATAGCGAGCGCCCTCTCCGGGCTGAACATCGTTCTACTGGCCGCGCTGGGGGCCGTCTGGTGGCGCAACTACCGCCAGTTCGGCACGCCGCTCACCCTCGGTCTCGTCGCCTTTGCCGTCGTCCTCGTCGTCGAGAACGTCGTCGCCATCGGATTCTTCTTCAGTTCGGGGATGCTGTACGCCGCCGATCCGACCGCACAGGTGGCCGTCCTCGCCATGCGTGCCCTGCAGTTCGTCGCGCTCGCTTTCCTCACCTACGTCACCATACGATAGCCTCACGGATCGTCACGCCGTCACGTCGGTATGGCCCGCGATGCCCTCCTCGACACCGAGACGAAGATCATCGTCCTGTTCATGTTCCTCGGCCTGACCGCGTGGTATCTGGTCCAGCAGGTCACGGCGAACGAACTGCTCGAACTCGCGGCTCTGATCGGCGTCGGCGTCGTCGTCCCGACGCTCGTCAACGAGTGGTGACGGCGGTCGACGAACTAACGTAGCCGTCGTACGTCGTTGCACGCTCGAGCGTACGCACTCCGGCGATCGGCGTGCACACGGTTCCGAACGCCGCCATCGCCGGTCGCGGGCGCCTCGTACCCTCGGTGCGTTCCGCCCCGCGGGCTCGACGACGGCCCCGCAGTTCGGACCTCACGGCCGGCCACCTCCGCCCAGCCCGCTGTGTTCGCGTACCATCCGTGAGTTGCTCACGCGAGGACGACGACACTCCGGACGCGTAGTTTCAGGAATCGAGAAGTCGAACGAGCCGCTTCGCGGAAGGTCTGCGGTGTGGCGAGGGCGGAGGAAGAACCCACCTGACTCGTCACTGCGTCGGTTCGACCGTCAGGTCGCTCGCGATCCAACCGTCGGTGTTTCCGGATTCCATGAAGACGGCGCGGCCAGGACAGCTCTCACAGACCGACACCGTCGGTCGGTCCGGCATCTCCGGCTTCCCGTCGTCGTCCGTTCCCGACCGCGTACCAGTGGGCATCGAGCGTCTTTAGGGACACCTAAAATAAAAAGGGTGCGGTTCGACGGATCGAACGGGACCACACCGCCTTAGTGTCCGCCCGTGGACGAGCGACCATGTATCGAGACGTTCTCGGATGGGTCGGCACACTCCTCGGCGTGACGATATTCGCACCGATCTTTCTGTACCTGATCACCGGCGCGGCGGTCGGATTCCTCGTCTCCTGTGCCGGCGGTCCGGCGGACACGATGGTCGTCGGTTCCACCGGTACCGGGAGTCTGGAACTCTCGTGTTCGGCCGTACGGACGCTGGTGAAGACGGCCGTCGCCGTCGGTGGCGGCGCCGCGGCCACGGTTGGCGTCGCCATCGTCGCCGTCGCGGACCTCGTCCGGAGTTCCTATCGGTAGTGCCGTGATGCTTTTCAGTTGGGAAGCCGTCACGTACGCCCGGGGTGATGGCAAGTGACCCTCGTACCGCACGTGCCAGCCGACGAACCGACTGGTGACCGTACACCACCGGACCTCGACGAAATCGTCGAACGAATCGTCTACGGCGACTCGCAACCGGCGCGTGGCTGACGGCCCCGGTCGACCCCCGTCCCGACCGCGGCCGTGAGCCGACGGGGTCGCCGCACCCCGCGACGACGTGACCACCACTCTCCCGGTGTCGCGCCGCTACGTCGGCGGCGACGACACCGGATGTACTTCCCAACAGTCAGGACACTCCGCGTACGGTCGTCGCCCGTCGCGGTCCACGATCCGTCCTCGGGGAATCCTCGTCCCGCAGTTTGGACATCTCGTCATAGGGGAATGGGGAGCGTGTGACGCGGTCCCCGAAGGGGACTGCTCGGACAAACGTGTTAGTTAATCGGTACTTACTGTTTTCAGGCACGACCTGAACGGCTGCACGGGCGTGGGAATCACCCGGTTTCAGAGCAAGACGCCGCCGATGGCGAGCAACGCGATGCCAGCCACTGCCGCTGCGGTGAGAAACGGTGTCGCTGCCCTGGCGGGATCCCGGACCTTCCGCTCGTTCAGGCCGTCGACGAGGCGCCCCGATCCCACTTCGATCAGGCCAGTCATCACGAACCACAGCACCACCATCGCGACGACGAGGTAGCCTCGCGTCGATCCGAGCAAGCTCTCGGCGGTGTACCGCGTCCCCGCGAGGTGGCCACCGGTCAGAAAGAGCGCGAGCGAGGCGACGCGCGACCCCGTGCGGAACCGGCCGATCAACCCACGCAGTGGCTCCGCATCCAGACTCCCGTTCCGTGCGGCGGGCAACAGTCCCCGTGCGATAAAGAGCACACTTCCGGCCCACAGCCCGGCGACCAACAGGTGTATCGCGTTCATCGCCGTGTCGATTGTCGCCATGTCCGCCGCTGGGATCCCCGCCGACTTGAATCCGCGGGATTCCCACGAGCCGCGAGCGACCGGAATTCGCTCGGCGGAGCGACGACGCTCCGCACGGAACCGACCCGTAGTCGGTTACAGCCGACGCGGCGCACCGTCGACGAAGCGAGCGGAACCGTGGCGAGTCGGGGACCGAACGGCGCGTGACGCAGTGAACTCGCCGCGATCGACCGCCGACGGTGAACCGAAACCGATTAAACGCCCGCTCTCCCACGTCCTGGTGAGCCGAGGTAGCCTAGCCCGGCCAAGGCGGTTGCTTCGAGAGCAACTGTCCGTCAGGACACGTGAGTTCAAATCTCACCCTCGGCGCTTTCTTCGAAGGTCCACTCCGTAGCAACGCTCGGCGCGTCCGCGAGCGTCCGATACACCACGCAGTACCGCTCGGTCGCGTCCCGAATCGAGGCCGCCGTCTCGGGGTCCAGATTCCCCGACAGCGTCACGTCGAGGCGGATGTCTTGGAAGCCGACCGGGACGTCGGCGACGCCCATCGTTCCCCGGAGATCCAAGTCGCCCTCGACGTCGACCGACACCGCGGCGTCCACGCCGAAGTTCTCGATCACCGCCTGGGCGGTCAACTGCGAGCAGGCGGCGAGTGCCCCAAGCAGCAGGTCGCCCGAACACGCCGCCGTCCCCGACCCACCCGCGCCTTCGTGGAGCTCCGCTTCGTAGACCGCTTCGCCGACTTCGACGCTACAGCTCGTCGCGTCCGCGGCTTCGTCGCCCGTCGCCGTCAGCGTGATCCGAGCAGCCTCGGGATCTGCCTCGTACGTCTCCTTCAGCGGTTTCTGTGCCTCGCGGAGGTCGTCGTTAGCCATACGGTGACGTGGGACACACGACGTCAAAAAGGGTTCCGGGTGTGGCACCGACCGGACACGGCCGCGCCCCCAGCCGGTGCGTTCGGGGCGTAATCGCCACCGCGGCCGGCGGTCGATCACCGGCTCAATCCGCGAACGGAACGTCAACGACGGGGGTCGGCCACGACGCCAGTGGGAGCGACGTCGACGAGTCGATCCGCTCGAATCCGGCCAAGGTGCGCTATCTCATGACGACCCGGATGCGCCTCCGTTCGGGGCGGGGATATATGCCGTCGCCGCTCCCAGCGGGGGTATGTCACGTGGAGTCGTGATCCCACGCGGTGGGGTGGCCGACGCACGCGAGTTCGCCGTCCGCTGTGAGAACTTGGGCTACGACGCCTGCTGGACCGGCGAACTCTGGGGGCGGGACGCGTTCGTGACGCTGACTGCCGCCGCCGCCGTCGTCGACGAACTCACCCTCGGTACCGCCATCGTCAACGTCTTCTCCCGGTCCGCGGCGACGCTCGCGGCCGCGGCGGCGTCGCTCGACGAGGTGGCGCCGGCGGGCGTCCGCCTCGGAATCGGGCCGAGTACGCCAAAGGCAATCGAGGACCTGCACGGCCGGCCCTACGACCGCCCGGTGCGTCGCCTCCACGAGACGGCCGAACTCGTCGCCGCCTTCACCGGAGACGAGGGTCGCGTCGAGTACGAGGGCGAAACCGTCGCAGTCGCCGACTTCCCGGCGCTCGATGCCGACGTCCCCGTCTACACCGCGGCGCTCGGGCCGGCCGCTCGCCGGGCCACCGGCCGCGTCGCCGACGGCTGGCTGCCACACAACGTCCCGTTTACGGAACTGGCCGACGCCTTCGGGACCGTCGCCGAGACGGCACGCGAGGCCGGGCGCGACCCCGACGAGGTCACCGTCGCGCCCTACGTCCCCGCGGCGGTGGACGACGACCCGGACGCCGCCCGCGCGGCCATCCGGGGCCATCTCGCGTACTACGTCGGGAGCGGCGAGGGGTATCGCCGGGCGGTCGCCACGGCGTTTCCCGACGCGAGCGAACGGATCGCCGAGGCGTGGCGGGCGGGCGACCGCGACGCCGCCCGCGGCGCGGTCACCGCGGAGATGGTCGACGCGCTTGGAGTGGCCGGGACGCCCGACCGCGCGCGGGAGCAGTTCCGGAACGTCGCCGGACTGGACGTCGTCGACCACCCTATCGTGGTCGTGCCGGACGGGGCCGACGAGACGACGACCGAGCGGACGGTCGCGGCGCTGGCGCCGCGGCGCGAATCCGAGTAGACGGGAGACGGTCCATACGGATCGCTGTGACTGTGTCCCGGTGCTTCGCGGACCCGTCTCGCCGAACCACCGAGACTGCCCGACAACAGACCGTATCAGGCCGGGTTCTTGCGCGAGAGATCGCTCCCACAGATCGGACAGCGGTCGCGGTGGTCGTCGAACTCGCGACCACAGCCCTGACACTGGAAGCGCCAGTTGCGCTGTTCCGAGATGCCATCACGGGCGATGACCTCGACGGCGACGCCGAGATGTTCCGCGACGTTCTGCATCGCGTAGTCGTCGGTGACGAGGGTGCCGTCGAGTTCGAAAGCGGCGGCGATCAGGCGCACGTCGGTCGCCGAGAGTTCCCCGGCGTCGCCCGTCTCGGCGGCTGCGCGCTCGATGGTTTCGACGGTGTTGTCCGCCGGGATGTGGATGTGCATCCCCGCGCCCTCCATCGCGTCGTAGCGGTAGGCGCTCTCGTCTTCGAGTTCCTCCTCGACGGCCGGAATCGAGGCCATCTGTTCGGAGGTGTGGTACTCGTGGATGAACGCAGAAGAGTCCAGAACGTGCATCTACCGGTCGATGACGATGTAATCTTTCACGGCCTGCACGCGGGAGACCGGGACGTGGAGCCGCCCCTGTTCGTCCTGCTGGAAGCGGGAGTCGCCGACCGGGAACTCGTCGTTCGGAGAGACGAGGAGATCGTTCAGGGCACCCGTCTTCAGGTTCATCGTGATGTTGTACAACATACCGAGTTCCGTCCCGTCGGAGCCCATCACGGACTTCCCCGAGAGGTTTTCGGCGAGTACGTCGGACATGGCTGTGCTATTCACGGGAACCACCTTAAACGCCACGGGGTCGTCCGTCGGGCGGCCGACGTGGCCGCACGGCGCCGGAATGTTGAAAGACTTAACTTCGGTCCACGGCTGTTCAGCGACAAGA
This sequence comes from Haloplanus litoreus, assembly GCF_045690335.1. GTDB lineage: Archaea > Halobacteriota > Halobacteria > Halobacteriales > Haloferacaceae > Haloplanus > Haloplanus litoreus. The sequence continues at coordinate 212,237 of NZ_CP147874.1, forward strand.
ACGTTCTGTCGGGGGATACTATGTCAGATTCGGACACACGCGACCGATCCGAGGCGCTTCGCACCCCCATCGTCGCCGTGCTCGGGCACGTCGACCACGGGAAGACCAGCTTGCTCGACAAGATTCGCGGCTCGGCGGTCAGCGAGGGCGAGGCCGGGGCGATCACGCAGCACATCGGAGCGACGGCCGTCCCGCTCGACACTATCTCCGGAATCGCCGGCAGCCTCGTCGATCCCGACGACTTCGACCTGCCCGGGCTGCTCTTCATCGACACGCCCGGCCACCACTCCTTCTCGACGCTCCGCTCGCGCGGTGGCGCACTCGCCGACATCGCCGTCCTCGTCGTCGACGTGAACGACGGCTTCCAGCCCCAGACCGAGGAGGCCATCGACATCCTCAAACGGACTGGGACGCCCTTCATCGTCGCGGCCAACAAGATCGACACGACGCCGGGCTGGAATCCACAGGAGGGCGAGCCGATCCAGGCCACCTACGAGGCCCAGAGCGACCGCGCACGCTCCCGCCTCGACGAGAATCTCTACGAGATCATCGGCCAACTGTCGGACTCGGGCTTCTCCGCGGACCTCTACTGGCGCGTGCAGGACTTCCAGGCCAACGTCGGCGTCGTCCCCGTCTCCGCCGTGACCGGGGAGGGCGTTCCCGACCTCCTGACCGTCCTGATGGGTCTCTCACAGCGGTATATGAAAGACCAGATGGCAATCGACGTGGAGGGCCCCGGCGCGGGCACGGTCCTCGAAGTCAAAGAGGAGAAAGGCTTCGGGACCACCCTCGACGTGGTGATGTACGACGGGACCGTCCGCGAGGGCGACGAAATCGTCGTCGGGGGGATGCAGGAACCCATCGTCACGGAGGTGCGGGCACTCCTCCAGCCGAAGCCGCTCGCGGAGATCAGAACCGAAAAACGGTTCGACCGGGTCGACTCGGTCGCCGCGGCGGCCGGGGTCAAAATCGCCGCGCCGGACCTGGCCGACGCCATGGCCGGTGCCCCCGTGCGGGTGATTCGCGACCGCGACCGCGAGGCCGTCATCGCGGACGTGGAGTCCGAACTCGCCGAGATTCAGGTCGACACGGAGGAGGAGGGCGTCGTCGTGAAAGCCGACACCCTCGGGAGTCTGGAGGCCATGGCCAACGCCCTCGTTGAGGCGGAGGTGCCCATCCTCCGGGCCGAAGTCGGCGACGTGGCCCCCCGCGACGTGGCCGTCGCCAGCACCGCCGCCGAGGCCGAACACCGGGTCATCCTCGGGTTCAACGTGGACGTGCTCACGAACGCCGAACGGGAACTGGAGGAGAGCGACGTGCGTCTGTTCCGGGACGACGTCATCTACCAGTTGGTCGAGGATTACGAGACGTTCGTCGAGGAACGCCAACGTGCCCAGCAGGAGACGGTCCTCGACAAAATCGTCCGGCCCGCCCGCTTCCAGATCCTCCCCGATCACGTCTTCCGCCAGAACAACCCCGCCGTCGTGGGCGTCGAGGTGCTCTCCGGCACCCTGAAGAACAACACCTACGTCGGTCGGTTCGACGGCAACGAGTTCGAGCGTCTCGGCCAGCTCAGCGGCATCCAGAAGAACGGCGAGGACGTCTCCGAGGCCCGGGCGGGCGAACGCGTCAGCGTCGCCATCGACGGCCCGACCGTCGGTCGGCAGATCGACGAGGGCGACGAACTCTGGGTCGACCTCCCCGAGAAACACGCGAAGATTCTCGAACAGGAACTCACCGACGAGATTCCCGCAGACGAACTCGAAGCGCTGCAGGGCTTCCTCGACAACCATCGGCGGCGGGACCCGTTCTGGGGGAAGTAGGCGACGTCGAGCGGTCGACAACCTACGCATATTATTCGCACCTCTTTTTTCGACGTTCCCTCGACTGATTCAGTACCCTCTGAGAAACAGTTTAGTCGGAGGCTGGACGAGTAACGAACGGGGTGAGTACCGATGAGCGTTCGAACGATCCGGAGCGACAGTACCGCCGCGACGACGACGCCGACGCGGTACGACCTGTTGCTGGTACTGCTTCCGCTTCCCCTGTTGCTGGGGGCGTTCGCGTCGGTACTGACGGGTGTACCGCTAGAACTGGGCGTCGGCGTCGGCAGCGTCCCGTCGGCAGTGGTGTTCGGCTACGCGATTACCGCCGCAGCGCCGACTCGGCCCGACCTCAGCGGGCGGTCGGCGTGATGCCGTCGCCGACGGCATCCATCACTTGGAGGGCGGCGCTCGCGGCCAGGCCGCGCGCCACCTCGTCCCGTTCGTCGGCACCGATCCCGGTCTCGAGGTCGTCCAGGTCGGGCGTGAATCCCGCGCTGACCGGGTGGCCGGCCGGGGGACGGACGGCGACGGTGGCCGTCGGTCCGTTCGACCCGTAGGACAGTTCCGATCCGACCGTGTAACTGTCGGGGAGGTACGAGCGGGTCTGCGAGACGATTCCCGCCACGGCTGACTGGAGGGACTGTCGTTGGTCCTGTGTGAGTTCGACGTCCGTCGACCGCTTTCCCGCGTCGACTACTCCGGGTGCGCCTCCGTACGGCGTGTTTCCATTCATCCGAGTCGGCGACGATACGCGGAGCCTGGGTAAAAAGCCGTCGGAGCGTGTGATACTCTCGCATGGCGACGGACCGCCGGCTTCGGATCGCCGCGCCGGTGGCCGCTCAGTACTGGTAGTCGGTGAACGCCATGACCGGGCCGGAGTCCTCGTTGTCCTCGATTTTCGCCTTCGCGTCGAGGAAGTCGCGCATCCTGACCTCGGTGCGCTCGTCGCGGATGGCGAACATCCCGGCCTCCGTGGCGAGGGAGGCGACGTCGGCGCCGCTGTAGTCGTCCAGGTCGTCGGCCAGTTCCTCGAAGTCCACGTCGTCGTCGACGTTCATATCGCGGGTGTGGATGCGGAGGATCTGTGCGCGCCCCTCGATACCGGGTTTCGGCACCTCGATGAGACGGTCGAACCGGCCGGGCCGGAGGATGGCCTCGTCCAGCATGTCGAAGCGGTTGGTGGCCGCCATGATGCGCACCTCACCCCGGTCGTCGAACCCGTCCATCTCCGAGAGCAGCTGCATCATCGTTCGCTGGACCTCGGCGTCGCCGGAGGTCTTCGAGTCCGTCCGCTTGGCGGCGACGGCGTCGATCTCGTCGATGAAGATGACCGCCGGCTGACGATCGGCGGCGAGTTCGAACAGGTCGCGGACGAGCCGCGACCCCTCGCCGATGAACTTCCGGACCAGTTCGGAGCCGGCCATCTTGATGAACGTCGCGTCCGTCTCGTTGGCGACGGCCTTCGCGAGCATCGTCTTCCCCGTCCCCGGTGGGCCGTGGAGGAGGACGCCCGACGGCGGGTCGACCCCGACTTCCTCGAACAGTTCGGGGGTCAGAAGCGGGTCCTCGACGGCCTCGCGAACCTCCCGAACCTGGTCGTCGATGCCGCCGATGTCGTCGTAGGAGACCGTCGGCGACTCCTCGACTTCCATCGCCTGAGCGCGGGAGTCCGTCTCGTCGTCGAGGACGGTCTGCACGCTGAAGGAGTCGTTGACGGCGACGCGGTCACCCGCCGAGAGTTCCTTGCGGATGCGCGGCGACGGTTCCGTGAGCACCTCCTGGTTGTTGCCGTGTTGTTTGATGATGGTTCCCTCGTCGGCCACCTCCTCGACGGTGGCGACGTACAGCGACGACGTCTTCAGCACCTCGTTGCGCCGCTTGAGGTGGTCGACCTCCTCCATGAGTTCTTCGCGGCGGTCGTCGGTCTCGTCGAGTCGCTCCGAGAGTTCCTCGTTGACGCGGACCATGCGTTCGTAGTGCTGGCGGATGGCGTCGAGACGCTCCGCGTCTGACATCTCCGGATCGAGGTCGAGGCGTGGACGATCCGGAAGCGACGGACTCCGTGACATTGGTTGTGCCTGCTAAGGAGTGGGCGTAAATGTGCCTTTGGGTCGTCGGCCGGACGCCGACGGCGCCCACGTAACGCGTTCGACCCCACTCGGACGCCCGTTCCGTCCGATTCGGGGCGCACGCGGCCGTCGACGCCCTGCGCCCCGCCGCGATAGCTACTCGGTCGTCCGTGGCGTTTCGACGGCGAACGCGCCGGCCGAGGTGCCCCTGCGCGGCGCTCAGATCAGCGTCGCCATCTCGTCGAGGTAGGTGCCGTACACGCCGAGGGCGTCTTCGATGGGGGCGGCCGTTCGCATGTCGACGCCCGCCGTCTCCAGAACGTCGAGCGGGTAGGCACTCCCGCCCAGACGCAGGGCTTCGCGGTAGTCTTCGGCCGCCGACTCCCCCTCCTCGCGGATGCGCTCGACGATGGCCGTCGCCGCACTGATCCCCGTGCTGTACTGGTAGACGTAGTAGCCGTAGTAGAAGTGGGGGATTCGCATCCACTCGCGGGCGATGCGGTCGTCGACGACCGCCGGTTCGTAGAAGTCCGTCTTCAATTCGCGATAGAGTTCGTCGAAGCGGTCGGCGGTGAGTGCCCCGCCCTCCTCGACGATCTCGTGGAGGCGGAGTTCGAACTCCGCGAACATGGTCTGACGGTACAGCGTCGACCGGAAGCGTTCGAGATACTCGTCGAGGACGTGCCGGCGGACGGTCTCGTCTTCCACCGTCTCCAGCAAGTGGTGGGTCAGGAGCGTCTCGTTGACCGTACTCGCCACCTCGGCGACGAAGATGTCGTACCCGCTGTACTGCCAGGGCTGAGCCTCGTTGGTCAACTCGGAGTGCATCGAGTGCCCGAGTTCGTGGGCCAGCGTGAACATCGAGGCCACGTCGTCTTGGTAGTTCATCAGGATGAACGGCTGGGTGTCGTAGGTGCCCGCCGAGAACGCGCCGGAGCGCTTGCCGCGGTTCTCGTAGACGTCCACCCACCGGGAGTCCAGCCCCTCGGCCATCCGCTCCTGGTACGGTTCGCCCAGCGGTTCGACGGCGTCGACGACGTACTCGACCGCCTGTTCGTAGGGAATCTCCGGTGGGTCGCCGTCGGCCATCGGCGCGTAGAGATCCCACATCTGCAGGTCCTCGACCCCCAGAGCGTCAGCCTTCAGGTCGGCGTGCCGGTGGAGGTAGTCGAGGTTCTCCCGCACCGTGTCGACGAGGGTGTCGTACACCTCGACCGGGACGTTCGGCCCGTCGAGCGCCGCCTCGCGGGCGGTGTCGTAGTTTCGCGCACGGGCGAGTTTCACGTCCGCCGTCACGCTCTTTTTCAGCGCCGTCCCGACGCCGTTTCGCACGTCCGCCCAGCGGTCGTAGAACGCCTCGTGAACCTCGCGACGGAACTCGCGGTTCGGCCGCTTCTGGAGGTTGGTGAAGTTCCCAAGCGAGATTTCGACCGACTCGCCCTCCGGGTCTTCGACCGTCGGGAACTCCATGTCCGCGTTCGAGAGCATGGAGTACACGTCGCTCGCTGCGTCGGTCACGTCGGAGAGGTCCGCGAGCAGTTCCTCCACCTCCTTCGAGCGGGTGTGAGGCTTGCTCCGAAGCACGTCGTCGAAGTAGTGTTCGTACTCGGCCAGTGCGGGTTCCGCCTCCATGATCGCCTCGACGGCTTCGGCGTCGAGTTCCTGCAGTTCGGGTTCGATAAAACTCGTGGCGCTCCGGGCGTCGGCCGCGAGCGACTCCGCACGCGCCGACATGGCCTGATACTCGCTCTCGCGGGTGTCCTCGCTGCTCCGCAGGTTGGCGTAGGTCGACACTTTCGAGACGTCCCGGAGTAGATCCTCGCGCAGTTCGAGCAGTTCGCGAAGCGTCTCGGGACTCTCCGTGACCCGTCCCTCGTAGTCGGCGAGGTCGTTCACTCGCTCGCGGACGTCCTCGAAAGCGGCTTCCCAGTCCTCGTCGGTGGTGAAGATACTCTCCAAATCCCACTTGTCCTCGGCGTCGATGTCGCTGCGTTCGGGAACCGAACTCATCGCCCGGCCGTAGGGAGGCAGTCGCCGTAAGCGTTCGTACTCTCGGCGCTCCCAACGTTTATTTTGAGTCCCATCGATGCCGGATACGATGGTTGAGTACGACTCTCTCCACGATCCGAATGCGGAGTATACGATGCGCGATCTGTCGTCGTCGACGATGGGTCTCTCGGCGGACCGCGGCCCCCGGGATGTAGAGATCACCGACGTCCAGACGACGATGGTGGACGGCAACTACCCGTGGATCCTGGTCCGCGTCTACACGGACGCCGGCGTCGTCGGCACCGGCGAGTCCTACTGGGGCGGCGGCGAAACGGCGATCATCGAGCGGATGAAACCGTTCGTCGTCGGGGAGAATCCGCTCGATATCGACCGCCTCTACGAACATCTCATCCAGAAGATGAGCGGCGAAGGCTCCATCTCCGGTAAAGTCGTCTCCGCGATCTCCGGGATCGAAATCGCGCTGCACGACCTCGCCGGCAAACTCCTCGACGTGCCGGCTTACCAGCTCGTCGGCGGGAAGTACCGCGACGAGGTGCGGGTCTACTGCGACTGCCACGCCGGCGACGAGTCCGAACCCGAGTCGAACGCCGCGGAGGCGAAACGCGTCGTCTCGGAACTGGGCTACGACGCGATCAAGTTCGACCTCGACGTGCCCTCGGGCCACGAGAAGGACCGCGCGAACCGCCACCTCCGCGGGCCGGAGGTCGACCACAAGGTCGACATCGTGAAGGAAGTCTGCGAGACGGTCGGCGACAGCGCCGACGTCGCCTTCGACTGTCACTGGGCGTTCACGGCCAACTCGGCCAAGCGCCTCGCGAGCGAACTCGAAGCCTACGACGTGTGGTGGCTCGAAGATCCCGTCCCCCCGGAAAATCACGACGTGCAGGAGGCGGTTACACGGTCCACGACGACGCCCATCGCCGTCGGCGAGAACGTCTACCGCAAGTTCGGTCAGCGGACGCTCCTCGAACCGCAGGCCGTCGACATCGTCGCCCCCGATCTGCCGCGTGTGGGGGGAATGCGTGAAACCCGTAAGATCGCCGATCTGGCCGACATGTACTACATCCCGGTCGCGATGCACAACGTCTCCTCGCCGATCGGGACGATGGCCTCGGCCCACGTCGCCGCGGCCATCCCCAACTCGCTCGCCCTGGAGTATCACTCCTACCAGCTCGGCTGGTGGGAGGATCTGGTCGAGGAGGACGGCCTCATCGAGGGCGGTCGAATGGCCGTCCCCGAGAAACCCGGACTCGGACTGACGCTGGATCTCGACGCCGTCGAGGAGCACATGGTCGAGGGCGAGGAGTTGTTCGACGAGGCGTAGCCGCGTCGTGCTCGTGGATCTTCGATTCACGGTGTTCGACGAGGCGTAGCCGCGTCGTGCCAGCGAACCCTCCGCTCGCGCCGTTCGACGGGACGTCGTCTCCCCGGACCACGTGGGTCGTCGAGTCGTCGCGCGAATCCCGTCGCCGGAGCGAACCTTTTCGAGGCTCGCGGTCCCACGGGTTCGTATGCCCTCGTTCGACGACCGAACGGTCGCCCGCCTGTGGGCGGTCGTGGTCGCCCTGCTTGTGTCCGGTATCGGCCTCGGCGCCGGCGTCGGTCTCGTACTCGCCCTCTCCCTGCTCCTGGTCGGTCTCGGGATGGAGCCGTCGCCGCTCGCCCTCCTCGTCGTCTCGCTCGTGTCGGTACAGGGCGTCGCCTTCGGCGGCGTCGCGGTCGGCTACCTCCTCGTCCGCGGGTGGACCCTCGCCGACCTGGGCGTCCATCTCCCCTCGACCCGGGACCTCCTCGCCGTCGTCGTCGGGTACGTGATGGCGCTCCTGGCCGCCATCACCGGCGCGGTCATCATCAGTATGACCGGCGTTCCCGCCGGCGAGAACCAGGTCGGCGAGTTCGCCAGCGCCGACCCGACCGTCCTCCTGTGGCTGATCCCCGCCTCCTTCCTCCTCATCGGTCCCGGGGAGGAACTGCTCTTTCGCGGCATCGTTCAGGGACGCCTCCGCGAGACGTTCGATCCGGTGCCGGGCGTCGTCCTCGCGAGCGCCCTCTTCGCGGCCATCCACTTCGTCGCGTTGACCGGGGGCGCCGGCGGGCGCCTAGTCACGGTGACGATTCTCTTCTTCCCCGCCCTCGTCTTCGGCACCGTCTACGAACTCACGGACAACCTCGTCGTGCCCGCACTCGTCCACGGCGCGTACAACGCGACGCTGTTCTCGCTCGCGTATCTGGCGTTCCGACTCTCCGAATCGGGGGCGCTCCCCGAGGATCCGGGGACGGGCGGGGCGGCCCTCCTCACCGACTGCGTGGCCGCGCTCCCGGTGTAGGCGTCGACGACGGGGACCGGCGCGGAGCGGAACCCTTACCGCGGCGGCCCGAATGGTGGCGGTATGCGCGCCCCCTTCGAGATGCGAGACGGCGACGCCCTGGGTCGGATCGGGGAGTTGACCGTGCCCCGTGCCGGGCGGACCGTCGAGACGCCGGCGCTGCTTCCCGTCATCAACCCGAACATCCGGACGGTGTCGCCCGCCCGCCTCGAAGCCGAGTTCGGCGCCGAGATTCTCATCACCAACGCCTACATCATCCGCGGCACCGACGATCTCCGCGAACGGGCACTCGACGAGGGCCTGCACGAGATGCTCGAGTTCTCCGGCGCAATCGTCACCGACTCCGGCTCCTTTCAGTTGGCCGAGTACGGCGATATCGACGTGACGACCCGCGAGATTCTGGAGTTCCAGCACGCCATCGGGTCGGACGTGGCGACACCCGTCGACGTGCCGACGCCGCCCGACGCCACCCGCGAGACGGCCGAGTCGGATCTGGAGACGACCGAGCAGGCGCTCGCGGACGCCGAGGCCGTCGACACCGGCGAGATGCTCGTCAACGCACCGGTTCAGGGGTCGACCCACCTCGACCTCAGGGAGGCCGCCGCCCGCCACGCCGACGGCACCGACCTCGACGTGTTCCCCGTCGGCGCCGTCGTCCCCCTGATGAACGAGTACCGCTACGCCGACGTCGTGGACGTGGTCGCGGCCGCCAAGCGCGGCCTGGGCGCCGATCGGCCAGTCCACCTCTTCGGCGCCGGTCACCCGATGATGTTCGCGCTGGCGGTGGCGATGGGCTGTGACCTCTTCGACTCGGCCGCCTACGCCATCTACGCCCGCGACGACCGCTATCTCACCGTCCGCGGGACGCGTCACCTCGGCGACGTCGACTACTTCCCCTGCGAGTGTCCGATCTGTACCTCGCGCTCGCCCGACGACCTGCGCGCCGAACCCGACGGCGAGCGCGAACGCTTGCTGGCCGAGCACAACCTCCACGTCTCCTTCGGCGAGATGCGCCGGATCAAAGACGCCATCCGCGAGGGCAACCTCCTCGAACTCGTCGAGACGCGCGCCCGCGGCCACCCCACGATGCTCGACGGCTACCGGGCGCTCCTGGATCACGCCCGACAGATCGAACGTGCCGATCCCGCCTCGAAGGGCTCCTTTTTCTACTGCTCGGCCGAGAGCGCCCGTCGGCCGGAGGTGGTGCGCCACCACGACCGACTCGACCGACTCGACGCGCCCGAGACCCTGCTCCTCACCGAGGGCAACGCGCCCACGGGCGACCGGTTCGACGCCGCGTGGCGACTTCTACCACCCTTCGGTCCGGTCCCCCGGGCGCTCTCCGAGACGTACCCGTTCACCGCCGAACTCCCTGACCGACTCGACCGGGCCGCCCACGAGGCCGCCGCCCGAGGGGTCGCGAGCCTCGCCGACGCCAACCCCGACACGGACGTGACCGTCGCACACGACGGCTGGCCGGACTCGGCGCTCGCCTTGCTCCCCGCGTCGGTGACGGTCGAACCGCTGGGGGCGCGGCCGGACGGCGACGACGAGTGACCGTCGTTCGCGCGTGACACACGTCCGTGTCCACGCACCATTGATACGACAGCAGTACTTCAATTGCGCCGTGCCGATGTCCGACCGCCCTCGGCCGGGAGGGACGACGAATCGGGACCCGTCCGGGACCGTCGCCTCACTCCGTACCCCCGTCGCGCATCCGATCGGTGAAATCCCACGAGTAACAGCGTTCGGGGTCGATGCCGATCACCACCTCGTCGCGCTTCGGGTCGAGCAGTCGTCGAGCGAGCGCCGAGTCGGTGCCGCCGAGATACCGCTCCAGTAGGGTCCGCAGGGTCTCCTTCCGGTCGTCGGGGGCGAGGGTCGCGGAGCCACACCCCCGGACGCCACGGTACGGGGGGTCGTTGGTCGACACCTCGAAGGCGACGCCGTCGTCCTCGCGGAGGTACGTGACCACGTCCGCCGACGCGGCGGTGGCACAGACGAACTCGCCGGCCTCGGGGTCGAAGTCGTACCACAGCGAGAGCATCCAGAGACCGCCGGCGGGCGTCCGGCAGGCCACCCGGATCGGGATCTGTGCGTCGGCCAGGAACGACGCGACCCCCGCCCGGTCCCACTCGCCGGTGTACTCGGTCATGCCCCGCGTTGGGGCGCGGTCGGCTAAAGACCCCGGGTGGACCCCAACCGTCCGGGGAACGCTTTTGTCAGCTGGTGTTCAAGTCGTGACCATGTCGCTTCCCGTGTTGCAGTTCGGCGCGCCCGGTGCTCCCGAGATTCTGGTCATCCTCTTTTCCTTCGTCGTGCCCCTCGCCATCGCGTTCCTGATCTACCGGGACGCGAAGGGACGCGACAGCCGCCACGCGCTCGCGTGGGCCGTCGGCGCCTTCTTCGGCAGCCTCGTGGTCTGGATCCTGTACTACGTCGTCCGCGACGAGGTCGGATCGGGCCGTCGGGCGTAGGGTGGCCGTCCGGGAACGAAACGTAGTTCCGCGCCCCCCTCCACGACCACTCATGACCGAGTACTTCGAGGTCCACGCGCGGGACGGGGCCGCCCGACTGGGCGAACTCCGACTGCGCGACCCGGTGACGACCCCCACCGTCGCCGACGAGTTCGTCGTCGACGCCGGGAGTCTCTGGGGGAGCGACCGGGCCCACCCCGAGGGGAGCGAGGCCGAACTGACGGTCCTTCCCCACCGCTCGTTCCCGGCCGGCACCGACCCGACCGTCCAGGAGTCCTTCGCCGTCGACTACCCCGACGTTGACTATCCGAGTGCCGGCGTCGTCACCGCCGAGACGGCCGCCGACTACGGCTGTGACGCCTACGTTCTCTCGAACGCGCCGGGCGTCGTCGGCCACGGCGCCTCCTTTCGCGACGAACTGATCGCCGTCCGCGAGTCGATTCCCGCCGACACCGCGCTCTATCTCGCCGGTGTCGCCACGCCCCGGAACGTCGCGACGCTCGTCGCCGCGGGTGTCGACCTCGTAGACACCAAACTCGCCCGTGTGAAGGGCCGACAGGGCGTGTACCTCACGCCGGAGGGCGAGTACCACCTCGACGAACTCGACGAACTTCCCGGGGCCTTCCCCTCGGATCCGCCGCTCGCGGCGTTCACCCGCGAGGACTGCGTCGCCCACAACGTCGCCGCCCTCGACGCCGCCCTCCGCACCGTCCGAACCCGGATCCGCCGGGGCCGTCTCCGCGACTACCTCGAAGGGCAGGCCCGCCACGAGAACTGGCTGACCGCGTCGTTCCGGGAGTTCGACGGACAGTATCGCTATCTCGAACGGCGGACACCCGTGATCCGCGATACGGAGCTCAGCGCGGCGAGTGAGGACACGCTGAACCGGGTGGAGATCCAGCGGTTCGCCGACCGGGTGACGACCCGCTACCGTAACCGCTTCTCGAACCCCCTCGTTCTCGTGCCGTGTTCGGCGCGGAAGCCCTACAGCGACTCCCAGAGCCACGCCCAGTTCCACCGCGCCATCAACTACCGCGGACACGTCGTCTCGATGACCTCGCCCATCGGCGTGGTGCCTCAGGAACTGGAGTGTACGTACCCCGCCCAGCACTACGACGCGGTGGTCACCGGCGACTGGACCGAGGGCGAGAAGGCCTTCGTCGCCGAGGTACTGGAGCGCTATCTCGAACGCAACGACTACCCGCGGGTGGTCGCACACGTCCCCGGTGAGGGCTATCGCGACATCTGTGAGCGGGTGGCCGACCGGGTCGACGTCCCCTTCGAGTTCACCGTCGACGATCATCCGACCACGTCGGCGTCGCTGTCGACCCTCGCCGACGCCCTCGCGGGCGAACTCAAGTACTCGAAGCGGGAGCGCCAGCACAACACGGTCCGGGCCATCGCGGACTACCAGTTCGGCGCCGGTGCGGGCGACGACCTGTTTCCCGACCTGCGGACGACGAGTCGCCACCCAAAACTGCAAGTACGCGACGACGAGGGGACACAGCTCGCGGCGCAGGTCCCTCAGTACGGAGTCCTCTCGTTCACCCTCGCCGGCGCCCACCACTGGGTCGAGAGCGACGCGCCGACCAAGCGGGTCACCATCGACGGCTTCGTCCCCCACGGGAGCGTCCTCGCTCCCGGGGTGACAGACGCAGACGCCGACATCCGTCCCGGCGACGAGGTAGTCGTCGACGGACCGAAGGCCTTCGGCGTCGGGCGCGCGTCGATGAACGGGCCGGAGATGCGTGAGAGTACCCGCGGCGTCGCCGTCGAGATGCGGCACGTAGAGGCGACCGAGGACAACGCTTAACACCGCCTCCCGACTACGTGAGCCGATGTCATCGCCCGTCCGGCGCGACGTGTTACGGGTCGACCTCTCCGCCGGGACCGTCACCCGCGAACGGGTCCCGAGCGACTGGCGACGCGACTTCCTCGGCGGCAAGGGCCTCGGCGCCCGCTACCTATACGAGGAACTCGCCGCCGGCACCGACCCGCTGGGACCGGACAACCGCCTCGCGTTCCTCCTCGGCCCGCTCTCGGGCTACCTGCCCGGCGAGTCCCGATACGCGGCGATCACCAAGTCGCCGCTAACCGGCGCCTTCCTCGACTCCTACAGCGGCGGCCGGTTCGCCGACGCCCTCGCCGGCGCCCTGCCCGAGGCCTTCGGCCTGCTGATCCAGGGGACCGCCGACGACCCGACGACGCTCACCGTCGCGGACGGCGACGTCCGTCTCGACGACGCGAGCGACCTGTGGGGGGCCGATACCGCGGCCACCGACGACGCCCTCGACGGCGCCGTGGCCTGCGTCGGTCCGGCGGGCGAGAAGCGAGTGGCCTACGCCACGATCGCCTGCGACGGTGGCGACCACCACGCCGGCCGGGGCGGGGCCGGCGCCGTCATGGGCGCGAAACGGCTGAAGGCCGTCGCCGTCCACGGCGACCCGCCCGACCCGCCCACGGCGCTCGCCGACCTGCGGGAGCGCTACGGCGCCGCCTACCGCGACGACGACACCGGACGCTGGCAGGCCGCCGGCGAAACGGTCGAGAGCGTCGACTTCGCAAACGAGGTGGGCGTCCTCTCCACCCGCGGCTGGCAGGGCGGCCGTTTCGAGGACGCCGGCGACATCGGCGTCGAGGCGGTCCGCGAGGCGTCGACCGGCCGGGAGAACGCGGACGCGGAGGTGCCCGGCGGTTTCCGCGTCGACACCGAGGACGGGGAGTCCGTCCCGCGCGGCGGCGCCCTGATGTCGCTCGGCGCCGGCCTCGGCATCGACGACTTCGAGGACGTCGCCCGCCTCGGCGCCACCTGTGACCACCTCGGGATGGACGCCATCAGCGCGGGCAACGCCGTCGCCTGGGCTGCCCGCGCCGCCGACGCCGACGGCGTCGACGCGGACCTCACCTTCGGCGACGCCGGCGCCGCCGACCGCCTGCTGTCGGCCATCGCCACCCGATCGACTCCCCTCGGCGACACGCTCGCCGACGGCGTCGACGCCGCTCGCGAGCGATACGGCGCCGCCGACGTCCCGACGGTGAAGTCGATGGAACTGCCGGCCTACGACCCCCGCGGTGCCGCGGGCATGGCCCTCGCCTACGCCACCAGCGACCGTGGCGGCTGTCACCGCCGCGCCCGTCCCGTCGAACGCGAGGCGTTCGCTCGCGACGCGTGGACGACGGCCGACCGCGTCGCCACCGTCGTCGGCGCACAGAACGTCCGTTCGACGCTCTGGAGCCTCGTCGTCGACGACTTCGCTGGAGAGACCATGTGGGAGGACCTCGGCGCGGAGTGGTTAGCGGCCGTCGGCCTCGACTACGACCGCGACTCGTTGGCAGCCGTCGGCGAACGGATCTGGACGCTCGTTCGCCTGTTCAACGTCCGCGAGGGGTTCGGCCGCGCCGACGACTCCCTGCCGGCCCTGTTCGAAGACCCGCTCCCCGACGGCCCGGCCGCCGGCCGCACCGTCGACCGCGAGGCGTTCGAGACGATGCTCGACGCCTACTACGCGGCCCGCGGGTGGTCGGTGGACGGCGTGCCGACCGCCGAGACGGCGGGGCGACTCGGCCTCGCGTCGGTCGTCGACGACGGGACGCCCCTCGGCGATCCGGCCGCGTCGATGCCGGGCGGGGCGGCAGCCGACGCCGACCGGACCGAACAGCACACCCCTCGCGGGGACTCCAGCCGGGGACAGTGACCGGGTCGAACCCCGCCCGCCCCCACGACTGCTATCGCTGCGGCGCGACCATCGAACCCGGCCACGTCTACGGCGCTCTCGACCTCCTCGACGCCGACGGCGACCTCCGGGTGTTGCTCTGTCGGTCCTGTGCGGCCGCACTCCGTGACTTCCTCGACTGAGACGGGTCGTCGTACGCTGCCGGCGTCCCGTCTCGACCCGCTGTCGGGAGCCTTTTACCCCTCGCCGGCCACCCACCCGTATGGACGAATTCGACCTTGGTGTGCCGCGACAGATTCTGGACTCGCTCCCCGAGGACGACGAGGCGGCCCGACAGGACATGCAGCGGGCGGTCGCCGGACTCGAAGCCCGACTCAACGAGGCTGTCGACGCCGCTGACGACGAACGCGAGGCTGCACAGGGGATCGTCAGCGCCCTCGAGCGTCTGGAAGACCAACTCGAACAGTACGACGAGTTCGTCCCCGAACTCCGCGCGTGGGGGCAGTCGCCCATCTACGCCATCGCGTGGCGGAACCTGCAGGCCGACCTCATCATGCAGATTCAGGAGGTCGGCTGGGTCGCCGAACGCATCGACCAGGAGCGCAACTACCGAACCGTCGAAGACGGAATCCGTCTGAGCGATCGGTAGGGTAGTCGCGTCACACTGTGTCGCGTGGCTTTTTACGGACGGGACCCCAACGGCTGACATGGATCTGGAACTGCGGTTTTTCGCAACCTTCCGCGAGGCGGTCGGTCAGAAAACGCTCGAACGCGAGTTCGAGGATGGGGCGACGGTCGGTGACGTTCTCCTAACGCTCGAATCGGCGTACGACGGTCTCGAGGGCAACCTGCTCGACGACCAGGGCGACCTGCAACCGAACCTCAACATTCTGAAGAACGGTCGGGAGGTGCTCCACATGGAGGGAACCGAGACGGTGATGGAAGACGGCGACACGCTGTCCGTGTTCCCACCGGTGGCGGGCGGCGCATGACCGACGAGTGGGTTCGCCGGGAACGCTCGTTCCGTGGCATTTCGAAGCGCCTGGCCGTCCAGTATCTCGAAACCCTCGGCGCCGATCGGGTGAGCGAGGATCGAGTCGAGGCCGACGACTGGGCCGCCGACCTCTCCGCCCAGACCGTCGGTGTCGGGCCGTCGGTGTCGCTGACACAGATCGACTTCGTGTTCGAGGGAGATCCCGACACGCTCGACCCACTCATCGAGCGGTTCGCACAGAAGGCGATGCGCGCGGGTGGCTGACGTGTCCGGCGCGCCGAACTCCCCCATCGACGGGCAGGTGTTCATGCTCACCGCCGCGAAGGCGAGCGTGGGTCCGGGTCGACTCTCCGACCTTCTGGCGGCGGTGCAGTCGGACCTTCGAGACCGTCTCGACACCTACCGCCGCGAATTCGAACGGGTCGCCGACGGCGACGACCGCGAGGTCTTTCTCGTCCCGACGGACCACTGGGAACGCATCGGCGAGCGCCTCGGCCTCGACCGGCGGGAAATCGACGCGGTCGCCCGCGCACACGCCGAGCAACTGCGACGGATCGGTTCCGAGACCGACCGTCGCGACGAGTTCGAGACGGCGCTCGAAATCCGCGAGGCCGTCGTCGTCGGCTGGTGACGGTCGGCCGGAACCGAAAGGTCGTTGCGGGTGCCCTGCACACGGGGTGGTATGGCCCACGTTCCCGACGACCTGCGCGCCGGCGTTCAGGCGACGCTGCCCCTCCTTCTCGGAGCGACCCCGTTCGGCGTCGTCGCCGGCGTCGCCGCCGTCGACGCCGGCCTCTCGCCCGCCCAGGCGGTTGGCCTGTCGATGGTCGTCTTCGCCGGTGCCTCACAACTCGCTGCCGTCGACCTCCTCGCCCAGGACGCCCCCCTCGCGGTGGTCGTCCTTACTGCGGTCGTCATCAACCTGCGGATGAGCATGTACTCGGCCTCCATCGCCCCCTACTTCGAGTCGATTCGTCGCCGCTGGGAGGCGGTGTGTGCCTACCTCTTGACGGACATGTCCTACGCGCTCGCCATCGCCGAGTTCACCGAAAACCGGGATACTGATCGTCGCTGGTACTACCTCGGTGCCGCGGCGACCATCTGGGCCGTCTGGCAGGTCGCCACGATCGCCGGCGTCGTCCTCGGCGCGAGTATCCCCGAGAGTTGGGGCGTCTCCTTCGCGGTGCCGCTGGTCTTTCTCGCCCTCCTCGTCCCCGAACTGTCCGATCGCCCACGGGTAGTCGCGGCGCTGGTCGGCGGGAGCGTCGCCGTCCTCGGTGCGGGATGGCCGCTGAACCTCGGCCTCCTCGGCGGGGCGCTCGCGGGCGTCGTCGCAGGTGTCGTCGCCGAAGGGAGGAACGCGTGACGACGACCAGTTACGGGCCGCTCTCGGTCTGGGCCGTCGTCCTCGTCGTCGGCCTCCTCACGTTCGCCATCCGCTACTCCTTCATCTACCTGCTCGGTCGGGTCGACGGGATGCCGCCGTGGCTGGAGCGAGCGCTCCGGTACGTCCCGGCGGCGGTGCTTGCGGCGCTCGTGGCACCGGCGTTCGTCGACCCCGGACCGACGGTCACCGCGACGCTCCTCGATTCCCGACTCTTCGCGGGCCTCGTCGCCGCCGGCGTCGCGTGGACCACCGAAAACATGTTCGCGACGCTCGCGGCCGGAATGGCCACGCTCTGGACGGTCGGGTTTCTGCTGTAAAAAAACGGAGGGGGCGGTCAGTCGTCGTTCGCAGGCGGGGTGTCGGGCGTCGTCTCCGCACCGTCCTCGCTGGAGATTGGGTCGCTCGCCTCCTCGCTGAAGCCCGCCGACTCCGCCATCCGGCGGCGTGCCTCGGGATCGAACTCGGCTTCGACCCCCTGATACTTGCTGACGAAGGAGAGTTCGTGGTGGCTCTCCGTGGGGTGGCCCAGGTAGCGGTCTTCGAGGTCGAACTGTGCTCGCTCGTCCGCCTCGGCGAGGGTCTTGAAGTCCTCGTAGACGGCGTGAGCGCCCGAGTGCAGACCGAAGAGCGTGATGAAGATGTACCTGTACCCCAGTTCACCGAGTTCCGCGAAGGTCAGGGGATCCTCCTCCTCGGACCAGGCGAACGACGAGGAGTAGTTGAACGCCAAGTCGAGATCCGGGTGGGTCTCGTGAATGGTCTCGGCGTAGCGCTCGGCGTCCCGGCGGGAGGGGTCGGGCATCTCGGGCCAGACCAGGTCGACGCCCGCATCGGCGTAGATTCGGCCGCGTTCGAGGTGTTCCTCCCAATCGCCGTTGGCGGAGCCGTAGGCGTCCGTCCGTGCGATGATGACGGTGTCGTCGCACTGCTTGGCGTCGACGGCCGCGCGGAAGCGAGCCTCGGCGTCTTCGCGGGACACGATCCGTTTGCCCGCGATGTGGCCACAGCGCTTCGGCGTCGTCTGATCCTCGATGTGGACCGCGGCGACGCCCGCCTTCTCGTACTCGCGGACCGCGCGGCGGACGTTGTGGATGCCGCCGTAGCCGGTGTCACAGTCGGCGATCACTGGCAGAGTCGTCGCCTCCGCGATGCGCTTTGCGTTCTCGACCATCTCGGTCATCGTCACCATCTCCAGGTCGGGGAAGCCGAACTGGCCGAGGACGGTCGAGTAGCCGCTCATATAGACGGCGTCGTGGCCCGTCATCTCGGCCAGACGGGCGTCGAGGGCGTGGTAGATGCCCGGTGCGAACACGAACTGCTGGTCCGCCAGCGCTTCGCGGAACTGCTCGGCCGCAGGGTTGTCGATGTCCCGGGTGACCGTGTCGGTGTCGAGTTCTTCGGGTGTCATCGTGCCTCCGTGTCCGTTTTCCGGTCGCGCTCGGGCCGGCCGAGGTCCGGAACGAGCGGCGCCTCCTGTGCCTGTTCGTCGTCGTAGGTCCGCTGGGTCGTGGCGTCCGTCACGGTGGCGCGGCGCGTCGCCGTCCCGCCGTCGGTCGCCGACTGGGCGCCATCGCGGCGGCCGAGGTCCGGGACGAGGGGTGCTTGCTGGGCTAGTTCGTCGTCGGTTCGCTGAGTGGTCGGGTCCATGTGTGTCGTGTGTCGTTCGTCGGTCGTCTGCCGATCCCTCTCGCCTGGGTCGGGTGGTCGTGTACGGGCATTGCAACTGGGAGGAGGACGGAGGAGAGAATAAATTTAATGATCTATAATGATAATATTCGTTAATGGATTTTAGGCCATTATTTGTGGCGTGGTATCAGTGACCAAACACACTTCACGGGGCTTAATTCCGTCCAGCGCGGTCGTTCTACTAGATGGTGGCCGCCATAGAGATCGACGATCTCAGGAAGCGTTACGGCGACGTGACGGCGCTCGACGGCGTCTCGCTGTCGGTGCCGGAGGGGAGCTTCTTCGGGCTCCTCGGGCCGAACGGCGCGGGCAAGACGACGTTCATCAACGTCCTCGTCGGCCTCGTCCGCAAGAGCGGCGGCGATGCGCGCGTGTTCGGACACGACGTCGAGACCGACTACCGGGAGGCGCGGGACCGCATCGGCCTCGCGCCACAGGAGTTCAACGTCGACCGCTTCTTCCCCATCCGCGAGGTGCTGGAACACAAGGCGGGCTACCACGGCATCCCCGCGAGCGAGGCCCGCGAACGCGCCGACGAGGTCCTGAAACAGGTCGGCATCTACGAGAAACGCGACACGCGGTTCGACTGGCTCTCCGGCGGGATGAAGCGGCGCTTCCTCATCGCCCGGGCGCTGGTCACCGATCCCGACCTGCTGATCCTCGACGAGCCGACCGCCGGCGTCGACGTCCAGCTCCGCCACGACCTCTGGGACCTCATCACCGACCTCAACGAGAACGGGACGACAATCCTGCTCACGACCCACTACATCGAAGAGGCCGAACGCCTCTGTGACGAGGTGGCTATCCTCGACGGCGGCCAGGTCGTGACGGTGAGTACCCCCGACGAACTCATGGACCGCGGCACCGACCGCATCACGGTCACGTTCCGCGAGCCGATCCGGTCGGTGCCCGATCTCGCCGCCGGCAACGGCCAGGTCGAGGCGGTCGACGTGGAGGACGGTCGCCTCGTCGTCTCCGCCTCGCGCGGGGGCCTCGTCGCCCCCGACCTCGTCCGGGAACTCGACGCCTCTGGCTACGAAATCGTCGACCTCGACGTGTCGCGCACGTCGCTCGAAGAGGTGTTCGTCGAGATGACACGCCAGGGCTCGGCGGTCACCGACGGGGGGCGGCCATGAGCGTCGTGGGTTTCAAGACGCTCGCGCGCCGGGAGATACTCCGCTTTCTCCGGCGCCCCAAGAACACGTTCGCCCCGCCGCTGATCACGAACGTGCTCTACTTCTCGGTGTTCGGTGTCATCCTGGGACGTCGCATCGACGCGATTCAGGGGATTCCCTACATCCTCTTTATCCTCCCCGGCCTGGTCGTCCTCGGCGCCATCTCCAACGCCTTCGAGAACGCCGCCTTCTCCATCTTCCACGGCCGCTGGAACGAGTACATCCACGAACCGCTCACCTCGCCGCTTTCCTACACCGAGATGGCGACGGCGTACGTCCTCGCGGGCGCCGCTCGCGGGGCCATCGTGGGCGTCCTCATCGCCATCGTCGGCGCCGCGTTCACGTCCGTGGGCGTCGCTCGTCCGCTCTACCTCGTCGGCTTCGGCGTCGTCATCACCGTCCTCTTCGCGGGCATCGGCGTGATCGGCGGCCTCTGGGCCGACGACTGGGACGACCTCACGATGATGAACCAGTTCATCCTCCGGCCGCTGGTCTTCTTTGGTGGCGTCTTCTACTCCATCGCGGAACTCCCGCCGCTCCTCGAGACGCTTTCGTATCTGAACCCGATGGTGTACATGGTCAATGGGGTTCGCTTCGGCTTCCTCGGCGCTTCGGAGGTCGATCCGAACGTCTCGCTGCTGGTTCTCGCGGGGCTGGCGGCGGTCGTCGTCGCCCTCGATATCGCCCTGTTCCGTCGTGGATACGGCCTGACGGAGTAGTTCCGTGTGTGACTGGTGCTCGTTTCGAGGGCGTCGACGGTCGTCGTCGCCCTCGATATCGCCCTGTTCCGTCGTGGATACGGCCTGACGGAGTAGTTCTGTGTGTGACTGGTGCTCGTTTCGAGGGCGTCACCGTCCGGGTTCGGTCACACCCTGGCCGAGCGACACTGTAACAAGGTGCAATCACCGTTTTCGTTTAGCCAGCTTATTACCCGACGGAGGGACCACGGGGGGAGTGCACTATGTCGAACAGTCCCGACGGCAGTTCGCTGACGAAGGCGCAGTCGTACGCCCTCGTCGCGGCCGCTGCCGTCCTGTTGAGCGCGGTCCTCGCTCCGGTCGCGTACGACCGGGCGACCGAACCCGACGGCAGCGTCGCCGTCATCACCGTCGAAGGGTTCGTCTCCTCCAACTCGGTCTCGGCCGTCCAGGAGGACCTTCGCGAGGCCCGCGAGAACGAATCGGTCGATGCGGTCGTCCTCAACGTCGATAGTCCCGGCGGCGGGGCGGCCGCGAGCGAACAGCTCTACCTGTCGGTCCAGCGGACCGCCAAGGAGATGCCCGTGGTCGCGAGCGTCAAGTCCACGGGCGCCTCCGGCGCCTACTACGCGATGCTTCCCGCTCGCGACATCTACGTCACGCCCGCCTCCATCGTCGGCAGCGTGGGCGTCCGCGGCGCGGCGCCCGGACCCTCCCTCCCCGGCGAGATCAAGAGCGGTCCCGACAAGGCGAGCGCCACCGCCGACCAGCGACGCGCGCAGATCGAGACGCTCCAGCGCGCGTTCGTCGGCAGTGTCATGAAACACCGCAGCGACGACCTCGAGCTCTCGCGCACCGAAGTCGCTCACGCCAAGGTGTACACCGGCGCCCGCGCCGTCGACAACGGGATGGCCGACGAAGTCGGCTCCACTCAGGACGCCATCCGACAGGCCGCCAACGCGGCCGGTCTCGACGACTACGAGGTCTACCGCAAGGAACCGCCACGGACCGGCGGGCTCCTCCTGCTCAGCACGGAGGACGGCGGTACGGTCGTCGTCGAGGAGAGTCCCGTCGGCTACGATGCCGTCGACTCCCCCACCCTCCTGATGGTGTACGGAACCGTGCGGACCCAAGACGAGGTGATCGGTAATGTCAGCGCCTAAATCCAGACTCGCCGCCCTGTTCGTCGTCATCGTGGTCGTGATCGTCGGTGCGGCGGCCGTCGCCCCTTACGTCGTTGGTTCCGGCTCCGACTCCGGGAGCGACACCGTGACCGTTCAGAACCAGCAGTTCCAGCCGGATTCGATCCTCCCCGACGAGACGGACGAAACCGGCGAGATCACCATGGAGAGTTCGGCGAGCGGCAAGACCGTCCTCGTCGACGTCGGCCACCAGAATGCCGTCTCGAAGACCCAGCTCGAACCCCTGCTCTCGACGCTCGTGGAGAACGGCCACCAGATCCGGTTCTACCGCGGCCAGCGCCAGAGCCTCAACGAGTCGCTCCGCTCGGCCGACGCCTTCGTCGTCGCCAGCCCACGACAGCGGTTCACGAGCGACGAACTCGCGGGCGTCGAGGCCTTCAGCGACGCCGGTGGTCGCGTCCTCGTGATGGGCGGCCCGCCCTCCGTCCAGGCCTCGGGTGGCCTGCTGCTCGGAATCGGGAGCTTCGAACCAACGGCCCCCCGAACGACGGGTCTCGCCTCGACCTACGGCCTCGCCTACGGGTCGGGCTACCTCTACAACATGCAGGAGAACGACAACAACTACAAGAGCATCTACGCCGAACCGGCCTCGAATGCCGGCCTCGCGGACGGCGTCGAACGCGTCGTGGTCCGCGAGGCGGTGCCCGTCAGGACGAGCCGCGGTACGCCCGTCCTCGTCGGTGCCGACGGCACGCACCTGTCGACGACCCGCGACCCCGGCCAGTACGCCATCCTCGCGCGGAGCCAGGATGGCAACGTCACCGCCGTCGGTGACACCGGCTTCATCTCCCGCGAGAACGCCTACGACGCCGACAACGAGGTCCTCATCGGCAACATCGCCGACTTCCTCGTGAACGGCGAGAAGACGTCCGGTGCCCCGAAGGAGCCGGGTGCCGACACACCGACCGGTTCGCCGGGCGGTCCCTCACCGCCGCCTCGCCCGACGCCGGCACCGGCCTGATCCGTTCGGCCGGCGACTCCTCCACGCTCCGTCCGCCGTCGGGTGACCGATCGTAGCCTATTTCGGCGTCGCCCGTCGGTGATACACTATGCCACCGGGCACCACATCGCGTCGCCGCCTGCTGCGCTGGGTCGGGGCGACGGGGGCCGCCAGTGTCGCCGGCTGTACGGGCGACTCTGGCGGCGACGGTGGGACGGAACTCGTCGCGACGCTCGCCGCCGACGTGAAGAACTACGACCCGACACTGGCCAACGACACCACCTCGCGCAAGGCGTTCGGCCTCGTGTACGAACCGCTGCTATCCGTGGATTTCGACGGGCAGGTCCGACCGACGCTCGCCACGAGCGTCGACCAGCGTGGCGACCTGACCTGGCGGCTCTCGCTTCGCGAGGGTGTCACCTTCCACGACGGCAGCGACTTCACCGCGAGCGACGTGGTCGCAACGTTCGAACGCTACGAGGGAACGCCCCGCGAGTCGGACGTGTTCCTCTGGTACGACGACGCGACGGTCGTCGACGACCACACCCTCGACGTGACCCTCTCCGACCCGTACGCGCCTTTCGAGAAGTCCCTCGGGGGCGTGCCCATCGTTCCCGAGGCGGCCGCGTCCGACGACGTCGACCTCTCGGCGGAGCCCGTCGGAACCGGTCCCTACGCCTTCGACGCGCACGAACCCGATCGGCTCTTTCGGCTCACCCGCGCCGACGGCCACTGGTACGACGGCGCGGGCGACGCCCCCGAGCAACCTCCGATCGAGACGCTCACGTTCCGTATCATCGTCGAGGGACCGTCACAGGTGGCCGCGCTCCAGGCCGGCGACGTGGATCTGGCGAACAACCCGCCGGCCGACTCGGTCGCCGACCTTCGATCGGACGACACCATCACCGTTTCCGACCGCCTCGCCGGCGGGTTCGAGATGCTCGTCTTCCCCCTCGACTCCGTCCCCTTCTCGAATCGCGAGGTGCGGAAGGGCATCGCGCGCCTCGTCCCTCGGGAGGAGATCGTCGACTCGGTGTACGGCGGGATCGGTCGCCCGGCCTACGCCCCTATCTCCCCACTCCTCGACGACTACACATCGGAGTCCTTCCAGGCGGCGATGCGCGACCAGCACCAGGGCCACGACCCCGAACGCGCCCGCGAACTGCTCGAATCCGGCTTCGCCGACCTCGACGTCTCGCCGCCCTACGAGACGACCATCGTCACCAACGAGACACCCGAGCGGGTGCGGTGGGCACAGCTCGTTCGTGACAGCCTGAACCGCACCGGCTTCTTCGACGTCTCGCTCGACCAGTTCGAGTGGAACACCTACATCTCTCGGGTGCTCGCGGGCGACTCTCACCGATCCGACTCGATGATGGCGCTCGGCTGGACCGGCGGCTGGGACCCCGACAGCTTCGTTCGCAACCTGTTTTATAGCGGGCAGACCACGCCATCCTGCTGTAACGCGGCTCACTACGCGAGCGACGAGGTCGACCGACTGCTCGACGAGGCGCTCGCGACCTACGACCCCGGCGAGCGGCGTGCGCTCTACGAGGACGCCCAGCGCCGGATCGTCGCGGACGCGCCCGTCGCCTTCGTCCGCTTCAACAAACGCATCGACGCCGTCCGGTCGGCGGCCGTCGAGGGCTTTCGCACCTATCCGCTCGACACCGGCGAGTTCACCGCCATCTACGCCCCGTGGGCCGGCGCCTACACGACGACCGGGGGCGAGTGATCGACGGTCCGATGTCGCTTCGACGGTACGTCCTCCGGCGCGCCCTCCTGACGATTCCCATCCTCTTCGGCGTCTCCGTGCTCACCTTCGGCCTGGTGAAACTCCTCCCGGGGACGCCAGTGGACTACGTCCTGCAGTTTCAGGAGTCGACGCCGGAACTCCGGACGTCGCTTCGCGCCCAGTACCACCTCGACGAACCCCTCCCCACGCAGTACGCCCTCTGGTTGTGGGACGTTCTCCACCTCGATTTCGGCCAGCGAGTCGTCTCCGACCGGAGCGTGACCGCCGCCGTCGCGGCCCGCCTGCCGGCGACGCTGCTCCTCGGCGGGGCCGCCCTCCTCGTTGCCCTCCTCGTCGGCGTCCCTGCCGGCGTCCTCGCCGCGGTCGACCGTGGCGGCCTCCTCGACGAGAGCAGTCGGATCGTCGCGCTCGCCGGCATCGCGACGCCGAACTTCTGGCTCGGGCTCCTGCTCATCCTCCTCTTCGGCGTCCACCTGAACCTCGTGCCGGTGATTCCGCCCGTCGCACCGCTACTTTCGGCCGAATCGTTAGCCTTCCTCACACTGCCGGCGATTACGCTGGGGACCGCCTCGGCCGCCCTGTTCACCCGGCTCACCCGGTTGGCCGTGAGCGAGGAACTCCGACGGGACTACGTGCGCACCGCCCGCGCGAAGGGCCTCGCCGAGCGGACGGTGATCGTCAAGCACGTCCTGCGTAACTCGCTCGTCTCGGTCGTCACCGTCGCCGCGGTTCAGGTGGCCGTCCTCCTCGACGGTGCCGTCGTCATCGAACGGGTCTTCTCCTGGCCCGGGCTCGGCCGACTGCTCGTCCGCGCCATCCTCCAGCGGGACTTCCCCGTCGTGCAGGCCGTGGTGTTGCTGGTGGCGGTCGCCGTCGTCGTCGCCAACTTGCTCGCGGACGTCCTGTACGGCTGGTTAGATCCACGGATTCGTTACTGAGTATGATCGAACGAGACACACTTCCCGACCGACGCACCCTCCGCAGGACGACGGGCGACGACGCGGCGGTCGCCGTCGTCGTCGCCAACTTGCTCGCGGACGTCCTGTACGGCTGGTTAGATCCACGGATTCGTTACTGAGTATGATCGAACGAGACACACTTCCCGACCGACGCGTCCCACCATGATCGACCCGCTCGACGACCGCGGTCGGCTGCGCGTGCGGGGTTTCGACGCCGACGCCGACGCCGACGCTGTCGGCACCCGCCCGACCGCCGACGCCTCGACGACGCCCGCGGACGACCGCTGGGAACGCGCCTGGCGGCGGTTCCGACGCGACCGCGCCGCGGTCGTCGGCCTCACCGTCATCGCCGTCATGGCCGTCCTCGCCGTCCTCGCTCGCCCCGTCGAGGTGGGCGGCGTCGTCGTCCAACCGGTCGCACTGTCACCGTACGATCCCGCCGCCTCCGGCGTCGCCGAGGCGTATCTGCCCCCCTCGCCTGCACACCCCTTCGGCACCGACTGGGCCGGCCGCGACGTGTTCTCGCGAGTCCTCTACGGCGGTCGGTACAGCCTCTCCATCGGCGCCATCGCGGTCGGTCTCGCCCTCGCGGTGGGTGTCCCGCTGGGCGCCCTCGCGGGCTACGTCGGTGGGTGGGTCGACGAGACGATCATGCGTCTGGTCGACGTGCTCTACGCCTTCCCCTTCCTCGTCCTCGCCATCGCGCTCGTCGCGGCCTTCGGCCAGGGCTTCTGGAAACTCGTCGCGGCGCTCGTCGCCGTCGGCTGGATCAGCTACGCCCGCCTGCTCCGGGGCGAGGTGTTGAGCGTCGCCGAACGCGACTACGTCCTGGCGGCGAAGGCGCTCGGCGTGCGCGACCGGCGGATCCTCGCGCGACACGTCGTCCCCAACGCCGTCGCACCCGTCGTCGTGCAGGCGACGCTCAACGTCGGCACCGTCGTCCTCTCGGCCGCGGCGCTTGGCTTCCTCGGCCTCGGCCTCCCGCCCGGCACCGCCGAGTGGGGGAGTATGCTCTCGGCCGGCCGCGACACCCTCGTCGGCGGCGAGTGGTGGGTCACCGTCTTCCCCGGCCTCGCAATCTTCCTGTTCGTCCTCTCGATCAACCTCGTCGGCGACGGCGTGCGCGACGCTCTCGATCCGGACGCCGACACCGGCGCCTACCGGCGGGAGGCGCGCTAATGGCACTTCTGGAGGTCGAGGATCTCGACGTTCGCTTCTACACCGAGGCCGGCGTCGTCCGGGCGGTCGACGGCCTCTCGTACACCCTCGACCGGGGCGAACGACTGGGTGTCGTCGGCGAGAGCGGTGCGGGCAAGACCGTCTCCGCGCTCGCCGTCCTCGACCTGCTCGACGAACCCGGACGGATCGAGGGGGGGACGGTCCGTTTCGACGGCGAGAGCCTGTTGGATGCGTCGCCGGATCGTCTCCGGACGGTCCGCGGCGGGCGGATCGGCATGGTGTTTCAGGACCCCGAGACGGCGCTCAACCCCGTCTACACGGTCGGCGAGCAGGTGTCCGAGGCGGTCCGTGCCCACACCGATCGATCCGGCGACGACGCTCACGACCGGGCCGTCGCGCTCTTGGACCGGGTCGGCATCCCCGATCCGACGACCCGCGCCACCCAGTACCCCCACGAGTTCTCGGGCGGTATGGCTCAGCGCGTCCTCGTGGCGATGGCGCTCGCGGGCGATCCCGATCTGCTGATCGCCGACGAACCAACCACCGGGCTGGACGTGACCGTGCAGGCCCAACTGCTGGAGCTACTCGACGACCTCGCGGCCGACGACCTCGCGGTCCAGCTCGTCTCCCACGACCTCGGCATCGTCGCCGAGTTCTGCGACCGCGTGCTGGTGATGTACGCCGGGCAGACCGTCGAACGCGCCGGCGTCGAGGATCTGTTTTACGACCCGAAACACCCCTACACCGCGGGGCTGTTGAGCGCCGTGCCCCGGATCGGCGACGACCGCGACCGCCTGTCGACGATTCCGGGGGTGACGCCGGACCTCTCGGCGCCGCCACCGGGGTGTCGGTTCCACACCCGGTGTCCCTACGCCGAGGACGTCTGCACGAAACGCGACCCGCCGCTCGCCACGACCGACGACGTGACCCACCGCGCGGCCTGCCTCGCCTACACGGGCGATCTGGACGGTGAACTGACCTTCTCCGTCGAGATCGACGGTGACGACGACCGGGGTGAACGCCGGTGACCGAACCACTGCTTCGCGCCGAGGGACTGGTCAAGGAGTATCCGACGACCGAGAGCTACCTCGCGCGCCTGCTGGGGCAGCGACGGTGGGTGCAGGCCGTCCAGGGCGTCGATCTCGAGATCCGTGCCGGCGAGACGTTGGCGCTGGTCGGCGAATCCGGGTGTGGGAAGAGCACGCTCGGGCGCACGCTCGTCCACTTGGAGGCGCCGACCGCCGGGACGGTCACCCACCGGGGCGACGACCTCGGCGCGCTCTCGGCGTCGGCGCTCCGGGAGCGACGCCGAGACATCCAGTACGTCTTCCAGAACCCGACTGCCAGCCTCGACCCGCGCCTCACCGTCGGCGACGCGGTGGGTGAGGCGCTCGACGCCCACGACATCGCGTCCGGCGACGAGTGTGACCGACGGGTCGCCGACCTCCTGGAGACCGTCGGCCTCCGCGCGAGTCACGCGTCGCGCTACCCAGGAGAACTCTCGGGGGGACAGAAACAGCGAGTCGGGATCGCCCGCGCCCTCGCCGTGGACCCCGAGTTCGTCGTCTGTGACGAACCCGTCAGTGCACTCGACGTCTCGGTGCAAGCCGGGATTCTCAACCTCCTCGCCGACCTGCAAGCGGATCGGGGGCTCACCTACCTCTTCATCGCACACGACCTCTCCGTCGTCGAGCACCTCGCCGACCGGGTGGCGGTGATGTATCTCGGCCACGTCGTCGAGACGGGGACCGTCGAAGAGGTGTTCTCACCACCGTACCACCCTTACACCTACTCCCTCCTCTCGGCGATTCCGGAACCCGACCCCAGGTGGGACGGCAACCGGGTCGTCCTCGACGGCACCGTCCCCTCGGCGACCGATCCACCCGACGGCTGTGTGTTCCACACCCGTTGTCCGATCGCCCAGAACGACTGCGGGGAGTGGGACGCCCATCCGGATCCGACCCCCGTCGACGGCGACCACGAAATCGCCTGTCCCTACCACGACCTGCTGGCGGAGGACCCGTGACCCGCCCGCCTCGACGCGTGGAGCGGACCGACGCCATCCGCCGTGACGCCGCCGATCCGAGCACCCCCGTCGACTCGGTGCGGACGACGCGTTCGTTCGACGCCTCGAAGGCGACGCACGCCCTCCTGCCCCGGTGGCTCCGTCGCCGTGCCCTCACCGTCGACTGCACGACCGACCGCGAGCGGTACGCTCCCGACGACCCCATCCACCTCCGGGTCACCGTCCGTAATCGGTTGCCGGTGCCCCTTCGACTGCGGACGGCCGCGCCCGTTCCGTGGACGTGGGCCGTCGACGGCGTCGACCGTGCCTCGACCGTCGACTCGCTCCCACCGGCGTCCGGCACCTTCGAAATCGCCCGCCGCGAACGCAAGACGTTCGACACCCTGTGGCACCAGCGCGTCCGCGTCGCGCCCGACGAGTGGGTCGCCGCCGACCCAGGCGAACACCGCCTGTCCGCGCGCCTCCTCGTCGACGACCCGCGCCTCGCGGCGTCGACGACCGTTCGGATCGAATAAGTAGAGCCAAGGCCGCCCACCGCCGACTGCCGCTATGCGCCAGTTCGTCGTCATCGGTCACGATGCGCCCACGACCGCCGACTTCGCGCTCGACGACCTCGCCGGCGCGGCCGGCCGCCTCGACGTGCTCTGTCGATGTGTCACCTCCGCCTTCTTCCTCTCCCACGCCATCCGCGAGGACGTGCGCGTTCACCTCGTCCTCGACGACGCGTTCACCGTCACCTTCGAGGGGAGTGGCCTCCGTCGGCTCAATCCCGACGAGCGGAGCACGGCCGCGCTTATCCGCGGGGCGCTGGAGCGCCGCGAGGACGCAATCGGCCACCAGCCGGTCGAATCGAGCCCCGGCGTCTCGATCCGTCGCCGCGGCTTCGAACCGACCCTCGACGCCCTGGCCCCCACCGCGACGCTCGTCGAACTGCACGAGGCGGGGACACCCGTCGTCGACTACCCCCCGCCGACCGACCCCGTCTTCGTCCTCTCGGACCACCACGACTTCGCGGGCTGGGAGGTGGACTTGCTGGCCGACCGCGCCGACGCGCGGGTCCGCCTCGGGCCGCGTGCGCTCCACGCCGACCACGCCATCACCGTCGCGCACAACTACCTCGACACCGACGGGTTCCGGTCGTACTGAAGCGTCCGAATCACAACTGTTAAACTCGACGCTGGCGTTCGTCCGACCGCGGGCCGGTGGGGTAGCTTGGTATCCTTCGGCCTTCGGGTGGCCGTAACCACGATTCAAATTCGTGCCGGCCCACTTCTTCCCGCATTTTTCCGCCCGTAGAGTCGCGTGGCCGTAACCACGTCCCGCGAGCGAAGCGAGCGGGGGACGACGAGTCGCACGCCCGGGAAGCGACCGGAGGGAGCGACCCGGAGCGTCTCGTCCGTATTCAAATTCGTGCCGGCCACTTCACCTCGACCGGGTGAGTGACGGCCGTCGCCCGACTCCGCGAGGGCGTGGCTGCGGTCCAAGGTGATTTATCCGTCCGCCCCCCTACCCCGGATGTGGACGCTCCGTTCGATGTTCTGGGGATCGATCCGGACGCCGACGAGGCACGGATCGATCAGGCGTACCGCCGGCGGGTGATCGAGACCCACCCGGATCAGGGTGGCTCCGCTCGCGAGTTCCAGCGGGTCAAGGCAGCTTACGAGGCGATAATTGAGGGGCGGGTCGACGGCGACGACGCGGCCGACGACGGACAGACCCGCGAGGAGCCGACCCGACCGAAGGGTTCCAGGGTCGAGTATCTCAACTACGAGGTGATCGACGACCGGGGGTGGGCCCTCGACGACGACGACCTGTTCGAGAAGGCGGCCGCGACCGACCTCGCCCCCGAGGATTACGGCGAGTTTCTGGCCGAACCGAGCGAGACGCTGCTCGAAGCGGCCGAAGAGCGCGGCTTCGCGTGGCCCTACGCCTGCCGTGGCGGCGCGTGCGTGAACTGTGCGGTCGTCGTCGTCGAGGGCGAGATGACGGTTCCCATCGACCACGTTCTCCCGACGGAGATGATCGACCGCGGCATCCAACTCTCCTGTATCGGCGCCCCGACGACGGCCGAGTTGAAAGTCGTCTACAACGTCAAAGGAATGCCCGACCTCGACGACCTCATTCTCCCACCGTACCGGTTCGAGCGGACGCAGTCGGTCGACTGACTGCGACGCTCGCCGATCAGCGACGCCGGGCGGACACGCCGTTCCGGACGCGACTGTCGAGTCCGAACGGTCCTCGCCGCCTACTGGGGGGAAGGCTAAATAGGTGGGGCGGAAATCCGGGGGTATGGACTGCCCGCAGTGTGGCGGCACGCTCGCTACGTACGCCCTTAACGGCCGGGAGGCGTCCGTCTGTGAGGACTGCGGCTACGTCGGTATCCCCGCCGAACACCGCGGTGCCCCGAAACGTGTCGAGTCGTGGAACGACGCCCTCCGCCGGTACTACCGCGCCCACGACGCCGACACGGAACCGGGCGTAGAACTCCGCCCGCCGCTCTCTCGCCCCACTGACGGATCGGACGGAGAGTCGTGGGAGGACGCCCTCCGCCGGTTCTACGCCCGGCGGACGCCCGAAAACGAGTCGAATGAGGAGGAATCGACAGAGGACGAGTCGAATGAGGAGGAATCGACAGAGGACGAGTCGAATGAGGAGGAATCGACAGAGGACGAGTCGAATGAGGAGGAATCGACAGAGGACGAGTCGGTGGCCGACGAGACGGCGGCCCCGTCTCAGTCTTCGGCGGGCGACTCCTGAGCCTGCCGGTTACCGCCGCTCTCACCGTCTTCCTGTTCTTCGTCGGATCGCGCGGCGACCAGCGCACCGCGGGCGACGCTGTAGAGCGGTTCGTCGACGCTCTGGACCTCGCTGATCGAGAACGGAATCGAGGCGTCGCGTAGGTGGTCCTCGAACAGTTTCTCGAAGCCGCGGGGGCTGGAGGTACCACCGGTGACGACGACGGGTACGTCGAGGTCCTCCTCCACGTCCTCCTCGTCGACTTCCCGGGCGATGTTCTCGATGACGTAGTCCAGCAGGTTCTCGTAGTAGATTGCCAGCGCGCCCTCGACGCCGCCCACGTCGGTGCGGAAGTCGAGTTCGAAGTCGTCCTCCTTGATGGAGGTGACCTTGTCGACGGGCGTGCCCGTGGCCTGGGCGGCCTGCTCGTCGATCCAGTCGCCGCCGCGGGCGATGGAGAACTTCATGACGGGCACGGCGTAGTACGACAGGCAGACGTTGGTCATGCCCGCGCCGAAGGAGACGCCGAGACCTGTGAAGTTGTGGTTGGCGAGTTCGGAGTAGATGACCGCCATCCCCTCGTTGATCGGCTCCGTCTCGTAGCCCATGTCGCCGAGCATCGACTCCAGAGTCTTCTCGTGATACAGCGTCGAGAGGTTGGAGTCGATGGGGTCCGCGGGGGAGGAGAAGTAGAGGCGCTCGCCGGGGTGGTTGGGCTGGCCGACCACCTGTTCGGTGATGAGCTTGATCATCGGAATCGCGGAGGACTCCTCGGAGGAGAGGATGCCGTGTTGCATCGGGCGGCGCGTCTCCTCGTTGAAGATGTTCGCGAAGTTGAGGGCGTCGTCGCCGACGACGTACACCTTGTCGTCCTTCCGAATGTGAAGGACGTCGCTCCGCGAGAGCATCTGCTCTGCCATGTCGGAGTACTCGATTTCGACGAAGGAGTTCCGCTGCTGGACGAAAACCGTCTCAGCGCCCTCCTGCTGTGCCGAGATGAGATTCATGGTGCCGACGTCTAGGCCTTTAGCCATACGCGTGTGATACCCCGTCGCCATCATAAACGTTCGCCCAAATGTTCGACCGCTTACCTAGGTCTGACAGGCGTCAGACGGCCGAAATCGGCACGTTTCGGAATCACCGCCCGACGGCCCCGCCCCGGGTGAGCCGGTCGACTACCGCGAGAACAGCCCTTTCGCCCGGTCGACGATCCCTTCCTCGTCCTCCGTGGCGACGTCCTCCGCCTGTTGTTGTTGCCGGAGTTCGGTCAGCGCCGCCGTCTGGTCGTCGACACCGGACGAGGAGTCGGTCTCCTGCTCTCGCCCCTGGAGTTTCCGCAGGTTCGAGAGCGCGTCGTCCACGTCGTTACCCGACGACCGGACGGTCGTCGCCTCGGCGTTCTCGAACGCCTCGCGGTCCACCTCCACGTCCGCGTCGGTGTTGAGTTCGAGCCGTTTGGTGTTCTTCCGGCTGACGCCGCCCCACGACAGGTCGGCGTCCGCCATCGCCTCGTCGATGTCGCGACGCACCTGTTCGTCGGAGACGCTCTCGCTCGCCCCGTCGCTCGCGCCGCCCGTGCCCGTTCCCGCCTCGCCCGTCGTCGAGCGCACCTCGGCGGCGCGTTCGCCCGGCGCGGCACGCTCCACCTGGTGGCCGACCAGCGCCGCCCCCGTCGCGCCGACGGCGGCGACGAGGCCGACGGCGTAGATGGCGACACCCTGTGCGCTGTAGTCGGGCGTCCGCGCCACGTTCCAGTTCATCGGATACGTGGCGACGAACAGCCCGACCGCGACGAGACAGACGGCCAACCCGGCGAGCGAGGCGTAGGTCATTCGCCGATCCCCGGGGAGGAGGATCACTATTCCGAGCAGGATGACTGGGAAGCCGACGCTCGCGGCGGCCATCGCCACCTCGCGGATGGCCCACGCTGGCGTCCCGCCGCCGCTCATCGTCGCCGACAGCAGGAACACGAGAATCCCGACGGCACCGAGGGCGATGCCGCCGAAGAAGAGCGCGAATCCGAGGTAGACGTCCGTCTCCGTCTCTGGGTCGCCGATGTAGCGACCGTACCACTCGAAGAGTACGTTGTCGGGCATGCCGTCCGTGCTCATTGGTGGGCGTTACAGGCTCAACCCATTTGACTGTTGGCGCCCCGTCTGACGCGGGGCTGACGCTGTATCCGAAGGCTTATGCGCGAACTCGCCGACCCGCCAACTGATGCCCTCCCGGCTCGGTCTCGGCGACGTCCTCGTCGCCCTGGGTTGTCTGTGTCTCCTCACGACGGTCGTTCTGGGTGCCGCGCTGGCCCCCTCCGGGACGACGAGCGCTGCGCAAGCACCCACGCCAGACGGCGAACGAACCACCCTCGTCGGCGTGCAGGGCGTCGGGAGCTACGTCGACGGCGGCTCGGTTCGCCTGCTCTCCGGCGGCGAGGAACAGTGGCGGGAGTCCTCGGCCGCTACCTACTTCGACGTGACGCGACTGGACAACGGCTCGGTGCTCGCCGGCTACATGGCCGACGGGTACCGAGACTGTGGCCCCTACGAATCGCCGTGTCACCGCACCGGCTACCGGATCATCGATCCCGACCCCACCCCCGAGGTGGTCGAAGAGTGGTCCTTCCCGGTTCGCAACCGGGTCGCCAGCGAGGTCCACGACGTCGAACCCCTGCCCGGGGGCGGCGTCGTCCTCGCCGACATGGAACACGAACGTGTCCTGATCGTCGAGGACGGCGAAGTAGTCTGGGAGTGGAAGGCGAGTTCCCGATACGAGGCGCCGCCCGATCCGACGAAAGCCGACTGGCTCCACATCAACGACGTGGACCGCATCGGCGACGGTCGATTCCTCGTCTCCGTGCGCAACGCGAACCAGTTGGTCGTCCTCGAACGCGGCGAAGGCGTCGTGCAGGTGATCAACGAGGACCGCGACGACGCCGCCGACGGCGACGGGCTCGTCGGCGACTCCAACGTCCTCTACCACCAGCACAACCCCCAGTGGCTCGGTGACGGCGCCGTCCTCGTCGCAGACAGCGAGAACCACCGTGTGGTCGAACTCCACCGCACCGAGAGCGGCGCGTGGGAACCCGCGTGGACGCTGGAGGGGGCCGGCGGCCAGAAGTTCGACTGGCCGCGCGACGCCGACCGACTCCCCAACGGCAACACGTTGATCACCGACACGCGCAACGCCCGCCTCGTCGAGGTCAACGAGTCCGGTCACGTCGTCTGGGAACACCAGTTCGACTACCGCACGCTCCCCTACGAGGCCGAGCGCCTCCCCCCCGGTGAGACCGCCGGCGGACCGACCTACGGCGACGCCGACACGGACGCCACCGCTGGCGGGAACGTCCCCGTCCTCACGCCCCTGCTCCGCCTGGTCAGTGCCGGCGTCCGCCTCCCGCTCTGGGTCGGTGAAATCCACCTCTTCGCTGTCCTCCTGTCACTCGGCCTCGTCGGCGCCGGAGTAGTCGTCCGGTGGCGCAGCGGCGAGTAGCCCGGCCGACGCCGGGGCGCTTTTGCGCCGTCCGTCCCGAACCCCAGTATGGACGACGACCTGACCTGGGAGACGACCGCCTCGGCCGTCGATTACACCTGCCCCGGCTTCGACGTGCGCCGCGACGAAGTGACACTCCCCGACGGCACGGAGACCGACTATCACTACGTCGACGAACCCGCCGCCGTCGTGGTCCTCCCGTTCACCCCCGACGGCGACGTGGTGGTCATCGACGAGTGGCGACAGGCGGTCGGTCGGGTGAACCGTGGGTTGCCCGCGGGCTCCGTGGAGGGGGTCGACGTCGACCGGGCTGCCGCCGCACGGCGCGAACTCCGCGAGGAGACGGGCTACGAGGCCGACACCGTCTCGCATCTGTTCTCCGCCGAACCGACCAACGGCATCGCCAACGCCGTCCACCACTACTACGTCGCCCGGGACTGCGTGCCCACGGGCGATCGGAATCTGGACTTCAACGAGAGCATCCGCGTCTCGACGACCGAGTACGACGACCTGCTGGCGGCGACGCTCGACGGCGGCCTGCGCGACGGGCGGACCGTCGCCGCGGTCACGGGCTACGAACTCCGGGACTGCGTGGGTAGAGCGCCGTAGGGTCGTCGCTCTCCGGTCGAATCGCAAAAAAACGGGAGTCGGAACCTGTAGCGTTAGTCGTCGGCCGGAGCCTGACCGCCGGAGCCGGAGACGCCCGTGCCCGGACCGACGTCGATGTCGAGGCGTTCGAGCGTGTCGTCGGTGACGACGCCGTCCGCCCAGCCGCGGTGGCTGTAGTACTCCTCTTTCATCTCGGCGAGTTCGCAGAGTTCACCCTCGGAGCCACGCTGGCCCGGGATGGCTTCCTCGTCGCCCTCGACGAACCGACCCGGCAGCGAGTCGTCCGCGCCGTCGAAGCCGGCGAGGTTGTTGAAGTAGCGCTCGAGGTTGTAGACGCGCTCGCCAGCCGTCATGAGCTCGTCTTCGGACAGGTCACGGCCCGTCATGCCGTTGTACTGCTTGACGTACTCCTCGATGCCCTCCGCGAACGCGTTGAACTTGCAGATGTCGAACGAGTCCGAGATGGCGTGGAGGTCCTGGAAGGTGGCACAGAGTTCGCCCTTGCCCTCCCACTCGTAGGGATCGACCTTCTCCGGGATGCCGAGAATCTCGGCAGCCGGCGTGTAGCCGCGCAGGTGGCAGGCACCGCGGTTCGAGGTGGCGTAGCCGATGCCCATGCCCTTCATGCAGCGCGGGTCGTAGGCCGCGATGGTCTGACCCTTGACGTCGAGACGGCAGTCGTGGGCGTCCATCTCGTCGGCCATGCGCTCTGCACCTTTGGCCAGCAGGTCGCCGAGTTCGCTGTTCCGGTGACCGACCTCTTCGATGAGGTCGATCATGTGTTCCTCGTCGCCCCAGTCGATGCCGGCGTCGAGTTTGTCCTTGTCGGTCATCTCCATCGCCATGGCGAAGAGGTTCCCCATGTCGATGGTGTCGACGCCCATGTCGTTACAGCGGTCGATCATGACCGCGATGGAGTCGCGGTCGTCGTTGCTGGAGTTGGTGCCGAGAGCCCACGCGCTCTCGTACTCGTAGGACTCCATCCGGACGTTCATGTCCTGACCCTTGTGCTTGTAGTTCACTTCGACTTCCTTCTTACAAGCGACCGGGCAGGAGTGACAGGTCGGCTCGTCCACGAGGATGTTCTCGCGGACGTTTTCGCCGCTGATCTTTTCGGCTTCGACGTCCGTTCCCTCTTCCTCGTTCATCGCGAAGGAGGACGTGTACTGACCGTTCTTGGTCGGGTGGCCGTCCATCTCCTCGGTGATGTTCATCAGCACGTTCGTGCCGTACATCGAGAGCGCGCCCTCGTTGGGCGCGGTCACGTCGGACTCCTGGATGACCTGCATGGCCTGGCGGGCACCCTCGCCGAACGTGTCGGAGTCGGTCGGCTTCGGCATCTTCGTCCCCGACTTCACGACGACGGCCTTCAGGCCCTTGTTGCCCATTACACAGCCGGTACCGCCACGGCCCGAGGCACGGTCGTCCTCGTTGACGATACAGGAGAACCGAACCTCGTTCTCCCCGCCCGGCCCGATGGCCATCATGGAGAGGTTCTTGCCGTAGGAGCCGTCGACTTCCTCCTCGAGGGTGTCTCGGGTCTCGTGGACGCCCTTGCCCCACAGGTGGGAGGCGTCACGGAGTTCGACTTCGCCGTCTTCGACGACGGCGTAGACGGGGTCCTCGCTCTGCCCTTCGAAGACCAGCCCGTCGAAGCCCGACCACTTGAGTCGCGCTCCGGACCAGCCACCGTGGTGGGAGTCCGTAACGGTCCCCGTGAGCGGGGACTTCGTACAGATCGCGATCCGACCGCTCATGACGGCCTGCGAGCCCGTCAGCGGGCCGTTCATGAACACGAGTCGGTTGTCGGGACCCAGCGGGTCCACGTCGGGACCGGCGTCGAAGACGTACTTGACGCCGAGTCCGCGTCCACCGATGTACTTTTTCGCGTCCTCGTCGTCGATGCCCTGATAGGAGACATCGCCAGCGCCGAGGTCCACGTGCGCTACGTGATCTCTGAATCCGCCTAAGTCTGTCATGGTAACGTACGTTAGTTCATTACGCCTCCATGCTGTTAGTCGTTGCTTCGAGGATGTAATTGGAACCAGTTACGCCCGTTCTTTATGTCGTCGCCGTGTGGCGAAAATATGTCACGATCCCACCGGATTTCCATCACCGTTGTCGTCGCAGTGTCGCTCCTCGTCGCCTCGGTTCTGAACCCCCGCTGGCTCGGTGCGGCCGGTCCCGGGACCGTCGCGGGGATCACCGTGTGGCTCCACCTCCTCGGGTACGCCGTCCTCGGTGCCACCGTCGTCCCCTTCTTCGGGTCGGGATGGCGCGGGATGGCGGTCGCCGTCGCCGTCGCGACGGCCTACGGCGCCGGGATCGAACTTCTCCAGTTCGGCCTCGCCTATCGCACCGCCAGCCTCGCCGACTTCGCAACCAACGGGCTCGGAGCGGTTCTCGGCGTCGCGGTCCGTGGCGGATACCGGCGGCGGTCCCCCGTTCCGCCCGGTGAGGGCTGACCGTCGACACGCCCACCCCGAAGCCGCTTTACGCGTCGGTCGGTTATCGGGTCGCAATGAGCCAGCCGAGCCCCGACGTCTACGAACGGGGGAGAGGGATGGACGCGCACAACAAGGTGATGCGCGAAATCCGCTCCCGCAAGGACAAGAAGTACGACCCCCACGAACCGACTCGCGTCTGGCTCGACGAGGACAACACGCCCGGCGGCGTCTACCAGTCGCTGACGATCATCCTCAACACCGGCGGCTGTCGCTGGGCGCGGGCCGGCGGCTGTACCATGTGCGGATACGTCGCCGAATCCGTCGAAGGCGGGTCGGTCCCCCACGACGCCCTGATGGACCAGATCGACGTCTGTCTCGACCACGAACGCGAGAACGCCGACGAGCAGTCGGGACTGATCAAAATCTACACCTCCGGCTCCTTCCTCGACGAACGCGAAGTCGGCGCCGAGACCCGCGAGGCAATCGCCGAGACGTTCGCCGACCGCGAGCGGATCGTCGTGGAGTCCCTCCCCGACTTCGTCGACCAGGAGAAACTCGCCGACTTCACCGACCGCGGCCTCGCCACCGACGTGGCCATCGGCCTGGAGACGGCCACCGACCGCGTGCGCCACGACTGCGTGAACAAGTACTTCGACTTCGACGACTTCGTCGCCGCGACCGAGGAGGCCGACGCCGCCGGCGCGGGCGTGAAGGCCTACCTCCTCATGAAGCCGCCCTTCCTCTCCGAACGCGAGGCGGTCGAGGACATGGTCGAGTCGGTGCGCCGGTGTGCGGAGTACTGTCACACCGTCTCGATGAACCCCTGTAACGTCCAGCGGTACACGATGGTCGACGACCTCTACTTCGAGGGCGGCTACCGTCCGCCGTGGCTCTGGTCGGTCGCCGCCGTCCTCGAACGCACCGCCGACGCCGACGCCATCGTCGTCTCCGACCCCGTCGGTTCGGGGAGCGACCGCGGCCCACACAACTGCGGCGAGTGCGACGACCGGGTCCAGCGGGCGATCAAGGATTTCGACCTCCGGCAGGACGCCTCGGTGTTCGAGCAGGTGTCCTGTGACTGCGAGGCGACGTGGGAGACGGTCCTCGACGAGGAGACGAGTTACGCGATGCCGCTGGCGCGGTAGCGCCACAAGAGCTTTCCTCGGGCACCCGCAGGTGGCGGTATGTCCCAAGTAGCAGCGCCGTCGGTAACGGATCTCCGCCCGAGTGAGACGGATGGATGATGCCGATTCCGTCGACCGCCGACGTCGGACCCTGCTTGCCGCCCTCGCCGGCGTGAGCACCGCCAGCCTCGCCGGCTGTCCCGCCCCTGACCAGGGAAGCGAGGACGGGTCCACCACTCCGACCGACACCCCGATTCAGCGGACGACGACGCCCGACGACGAGACGGCCCGGCGACTCGCCGAGCGGTTCGCGCCGACGTTCTCCTTCGACAGCGCGGAGCGGTGGCTTCCGACCGACCCGCGGCCCTACGCGACCGAGCGTGAGGGCGAGACGGTCGTCGACGGCTTCGACGCGCTGAACGACTACACCCGGGCGTTCGCCGAGGCCGGCGAGCCGCCGGACCCCACCGTGTTCTATCACGTCGTCGAGTACGAGGCGTCGCCGCTCGCGGCCGTCCAGTACTGGTACTACTCGGCGTTCGACCAGTTCACCACCAACTTCCACTGGCACGACTGGGAAGTGCTGCACGTCTTCGTCGACACCGACTCCGGCGAGCCGCAGCTGTTCGTCGCGAGTTCGCACTCCACGCGCGTCCCGAACAACGAGTTCCTCGACCCCGACCCGGACCGCCGACCCCGGATCCTCTCGGAACTCGGCTCTCACTCCAGCGCCCTGTCGCTGAACGACCGCCAGAACAGCTTTCAACGACTCCCGCTCGACGACCTGCCGGCCGACATCACGAACCAGGCCATCGGACTGATCGAGTCGCTGGCGGAACTGCCCGCAGCCTACGGACTCCCCCGTGACGAGGGGTTGCGCCTGCCCTACGTCGTCCCCGAACTCGACGGTGCCCCCATCTACGAAGACGAGCGCCTCCCCGCGGTCGGCCGCGACGCCCTCGTCCCCGAGGCGTTGACGGTCCGGTCGTTCGACGTGCTCTCCGAACCGCCCTCCGACCTGCCGGCGCGGGAGGCGGGCGTCGTCTTCGAACACGCCGGCCGCTCCACCCCTGCCGAGGACGCGGACGTCGCCTACGATCTCGTCCCGTCGAACGAACTCGAAGACATCGCGGCCTTCACCGGACCGCAGTTGAGCTTCGAGTTCGCCGTCCCCGAGTTCGCCGAGGACGCCATCGCGGGCCACATCACGACGGCGGGGACGCCGTGGCGACAGGATCGGTACGCCGATCCGACGGCCGACATCACCGAACCGGCACACCGGGCAGCACTCGCCGACCGATACGACGCCGTCGCGCCGCCAGGCCCATTCAACGACGTCGTCGCGACGACCTCAGAAGTCGTCCAGTCGGCGGCCGCACCCGACGGCGAAGGCGTGACGACGGCCGAGACGTCGATCGAGGCCATCGCGCTCCTCCGGAGCGACCCCGTCGCTTCGCCGACGTTCCGCGGCGTAGCGATGCTCCGCGGTGTCGAGTCGGGCGAACACCGGCTGGCGATCAACGGCGCCGGTCTCGCCCCGCACGAGGAGCCGGTCGAGGTGGGCGACGCGGGTGCCGCCACCGACCCCGACGTCACCGCCAGTGCGACACCGACCGTGACCGCGACCGACGACGGCAGTCGAACCGCCACGCTCGCCGGCGTCGGCGGCGAGATTCCGCTCGTCCCCGCCGGCGACGCGACCAAACTCGAAGTCGACGCCGACGGCGTCGAGGACGAACTGACCGATCTCGCCGTCGACGACGACTTCGGCGGCCGCCTCTACGAGGTGCCCGTCGACGGTCCCGACGCCGTCTACGTCCACCGCGACGGGGCGTACACGACCGAGGTCCGGGACGCCGACGGCGCCGTCGGCGCGTTCCGCGTCAATCCCGCCGACACCGCGCCGGTCCGGATCGACCGCCCGCGAACGGGGACGGCATCGCTCGCGTCGTTCGTCGGCTCGATCACGAACGAGACGGCGGATCGACTCTCGTCGCTGGGGCGTGACGACACGGACGACGGCGATACCGACGACACGGACGACGATACCGACGACACTGGCGGCGCGGGCAGGACCAACTCGCTCGGCGGCCTGCTCCGCGCCATGGAGGCCGTCAGCGCCGCCGCGAACCGCGCGGCCGAGCGGGCCGAGCGCGGTGACCGCGGTGGCGCCGACCAGGCACTCGACGCGCTCGAATCGAATCTCCAGCGGGCGATCGAGCGGTTCGACGGGCTCCGCGACACGCTCCCGGAGCGGGAGGCCGCGGCTGCGGACCGGCGGCTCGGACAGGCCCAGCGCCGGACCGATCAGGCCCTCTCCGCGGAGAAACTCTAGCGGACCGCCAGCGCCGACTCGAAACCGCGGAGCAGGCCGGCGCCGTCCGTCCCGTCGAGGTCGGGGAGCGTCGCCCGCTCGGGGTGGGGCATCATCACCGCCACAGTCTCTCGGTCGCCGAGGACGCCCGCCACGTTACCTCGCGAGCCGTTGGGGTTCGCGTCGTCCGTGACCGCGCCGTCTTCGTCGCAGTAGCGCAGGAAGA
The DNA here is from genome assembly GCF_045690335.1 of Haloplanus litoreus. Lineage (GTDB taxonomy): Archaea > Halobacteriota > Halobacteria > Halobacteriales > Haloferacaceae > Haloplanus > Haloplanus litoreus. The sequence continues at coordinate 253,567 of NZ_CP147874.1, forward strand.
TCCGATCCTCGCTCACGAGACGATCGTACGTCTCGTCGTTCGCCTCGAACCGTCCCTCGCCGTGGGCGATGGGGAGGGAGAGCACGTCGCCCTCGTCGTAAGCGCGGGTCCACGGCGTGTCGGCGTTCTCGACGCGGACGTGGACGCGTTCACACTGGAAGCGCGCGCTCTCGTTGATCGTGAAGGCGCCGGGGGTGAGGCCGGCCTCACAGCCGATCTGGGCGCCGTTGCAGACCCCGAGGACGGGGACGCCGTCGGCGGCGGCCTCGCGCACTTCGTCGAGGATAGGGGTACGAGCGGCCATGGCGCCCGCCCGGAGGTAGTCGCCGTAGGAGAAGCCACCGGGGAGCATGACGCCCGTCGCGTCGGTGGGCAGACCGTCCTCGTACCAGACGCGTTCGGCGTCGATGCCGAGGTGAGAGAGCGCACGCACCGAGTCGCGGTCACAGTTGCTCCCACCGAACTGGATCACCGCGACCGTCATCGGTCCGTGACCTCTACCTCGTAGTCGTGGATGGTCGGGTTCGCCAGCAGGCGTTCGGCCATCTCGTCGGCGCGCTCGGCGGCTGCCTCCGCCGACGCCGCGTCGAGGTCGATTTCGAACCGGTCGGCCGACCGGAGGTCGTCGAGTTCGAAGCCGAGGCGTTCGAGCGCACGCTGGGTCGTCTCGGCCTCCGGATCGAGGACGCCCCGTTTGAGTCGCACCGTGACCGTCGCGGTGTAATCCGTCATCGCTCGACAGTCGGTGGCCGGGCGCAAAAGCCGTTTTGGAGTCGGTCTTCGGTCTACAGGTCTCGAACTGCGTCGACCGCGGTCGCGACGTCCGGTGCGTCGAACCACCGCTCGCCGGTGTAGGCGTTGGCTCCCGCGGCGTACATCTCGGCGACGGCGGTGATCACCGCCTCCGGGAGCGGGGTCGGGTCCACGTCACACAGCGTCCGCCAGTCGGCCACGCCCTGCCGGTCGGCCGCGGCCTTCGCCTCGCTCACCGCCTCGACCCAGTCGGGGTGGGTGCGCTTGTAGTACTGGCGCACCACCTCCTTGGACACCTCTTGGCCCTCGTAGGCGAAGCGGTTCTCGTCGAAGGTTCCCACCACGTCGGCCACCTTCACCGTTCCGTCGACGTAGCAACACTCGATTTTGCCGTCCTCGTGGACGAAGCCCGCCTCGGCCGCCCGGTCGGTGACGAGTCGGTTCACCTCCAGTGCGATCCGTTCGAGGGCGTCCACGTCGGCGGCACCCGCGATTCGCTCGGCCTCGGCCCGGTCGAGGTAGCGGTCCTGTTCCTCGTACTTCGTGGAGAACTCGACGACCGGTTCGGGCAGATCGACCGGATCGTCGGGCCAGGTGGACAGATCCAGCCCGTAATCGCCCGGATCGCCCCGGTGCCGGAGGCTCGATCCCACGGGGACCGTGTTGCGGAAGACGATTTCAAGCGGAACCAGGTAGTTCTCGCCCGCCGCCCCGTGGAAGGCGTCGTAGTCGTAGGTTCCGGCGGCGAAGGGCAGGTCGGGGACCTGCACGAGTTCGATAGCGAGTTCTCGAGGTGGGTCGTCGACCGCGGTCAGCGGCACCGCGTCGGGGCCCACCCCGCGGTAGTGGGTCGGGACACCCGCCGCTTCCAGCAGTTCGAAGTTGAACGCACCCATCGTACAGAGGCTTCGGCCCTTCTCCGGAATCGTATCTGGCATCGCCCCCCAGTCGAAGACCGAGTAGTCGTCGGTGAAGGCAAAGCGCCCCCGCCCCGTCGCCGTCGCCGTGGGTTCGCGCTCGACGCGGAACTCCTTGACGCTCGTCATGATGGCCAACGCGCGCGCCGCCGGCAAGAACCTTTCAGTTCCGACCCGTACCGCTTTGGGGCTCGCGTCCGTCCGCTCGCCCGTGAGTCGTTCGTTGCCGGCCCCGGTCGACGAGTCCGACGCCGCGGCGGGGCTCGACCTCGACCCCGCGGTGGCGGCCGACTTCCGTCGCCTTCGGGGGCTGAGTCACCTGCTCGACGATTCGATTCGGGTGCCTCGGACTCCCTGGCGGATCGGCGTCGAACCGCTGATCGGGCTCCTCCCCGTCGTCGGCGACGCCGTCGGCGTCGCCCTCTCCCTCTACGTCCTGCACGTCGCCGTCCGCACCGGCGTTCCGCGAGCGACGCTGGCACGGGTGGTGGTCGTCCTCTGGGTGGACGCCGCCGTCGGGGCCGTCCCGCTCGCCGGCGACCTGTTCGACGCGTACTGGAAGGCGAATCGGCGGGTCGTGCGCCTCCTCGACGCGCGGATCGAGGACCCGTCGTCCGCGGCGGCCGATCGGCGGTATCTGTGGTGGGCCGGCGTCGCGGTCACCGGTCTCGGCGCCGTGACCCTCCTCTCCCTCGCCGCACTCGTCCGGTGGCTCCTCGGTGCCGTGGGAATGATAACGTAATTACGGGCGCCGCCCCGTGGCTACGTATGACGATCCTGGACGACGCGCGCCGGCTCGCGGCGACCGGCCCAGTCTGTGATGCGTGTCTGGGGCGTGTCTTCGCCGACCGAAGCTTCGGATTGACCAACGCCGAGCGCGGCCGCTCGCTGCGCGTCGCCGTCGCCCTGGACGAGGACGCCGACTTCGACCCCGTCGACACCACCGACTGCTGGGTGTGTGAGGGCCGGTGTGCCGAGTTCGACGACTGGGCGGAGCGCGCCGTCGAATCGGTCGCGGACGTTGCCTTCGACACCTACCAGGTCGGGACCCGGACGCCCCCGCTGATCGAGGAGAACGAACGTCTGCTCCGCGAGGAAATCGGTGCCGACCCGGACGCAGGCGAGCCGTTCAAGATGGAGTTCAACCGCGAAGTCGGCAAGCGGATCGGCCGCCTCACCGACGCCGAGGTCGATTTCGACCGCCCCCACGTGCAGTTCGTCCTCGACGTCGAGGACGACCGGGTGGAGGCGACGGTCAACTCCGCGTTCGTCTACGGGCGGTACCGCAAACTCGAACGCGACATCCCCCAGACGGAGTGGCCCTGCCGCGAGTGCGACGGGAGCGGGCGACAGGGGCGAGAGCCCTGCGATCACTGCGACGGGACGGGCTACCTCTACGAGCGGAGCGTCGAGCAGCTGGTCGCGCCGGTCGTCGAGGACGTGATGGACGGCGTCGACGCCCTGTTTCACGGCGCCGGCCGCGAGGACGTGGACGCCAGAATGCTGGACACCGGCCGGCCGTTCGTCGTCGAGGTGAAGGAGCCGCGCCGCCGGCACGTCGACGTCGACCGGCTGGAGTCGGACATCAACGCCTTCGCCGACGGGGCCGTCGAGGTGACCGGTCTCCGCCTCGCGACCTACGAGATGGTCGAACGGGTGAAGGGACTCGACGCGAGCAAGACCTACCGCGCCGCCGTCGAGTTCGACGACCCGGTCGACGCCGACGCCCTCGCCGCCGCCCTCGACGAACTCGACGGCGCGACGATCGAACAGTACACGCCACGGCGGGTCGACCACCGGCGGGCGAACCTGACACGCACCCGCGAGGTGTACGGAACGGCCGGCGAACTGGACGACCCCCGGCACGCAACGGTCGAGATTCACGGCGCCGGCGGCCTCTACGTCAAGGAACTCGTCTCGGGTGACGAGGGGAGGACCGAGCCGAGCCTGGCCGGCCTGCTGGGAGTCGGCGCCCGCGTCACCGCGCTCGACGTCTTGGCCGTGGAGGGCGAGGACGAACCCTTCGAGGACGAGGACTACTTCCTGTAGGCGCTGCGTACATACGCCTCCGGCGTCTACACACGTCCATGACCGACGACCGTGCCACCGCGACGCTCGCGGGTGGCTGTTTCTGGTGTCTCGAAGCTCCGTTTCAGGAACTTGCCGGCGTCCACGGCGTCACCTCCGGCTACTGCGGCGGCGACGTTCCCGACCCCACCTACGAGGCGGTCTGTTCGGGGTCGACCGGCCACGCCGAGGCGATTCAGGTCGAGTACGACCCCACCGTCGTGAGCTACGAGGACCTCCTAGAGGTCTTCTTTGCGCTCCACGATCCGACCACCGAGGATCGACAGGGGCCCGACGTCGGGTCGCAGTACCGCTCGGCAGTCTTCTACCACCACGAGGAACAGCGAGCGACCGCTGAGGCGACCATCGACCGCCTGGCCGACGACTACGACGACCCCATCGTCACCGAAGTACAGCCGTTAGAGACGTTCTACCCCGCCGAAGACTACCACCAGGACTACTACGCGAACAACCCCCAGCGCGCGTACTGTCAGGTGCAGATCCGGCCGAAACTGCAGAAGCTCCGCGAGAAGTTCGCGGCACGCGTAGCGAGCGAGTGAGTCGCCACCCGACCCGGAGCGGCGTGTCGAGGGTCGGTGTGCGATGTCGGGCAAAGTCCTCCGTTCGTCGATAACGGTGGCCACTCCCCACGCGAGGGAGGATTGCCGCTCGCGTCGTTGCACGGCGACCCGCCCTCGTCGTTTCGGATACGCCCCACCTGCAAGTGGCGGCCCGTGGGTGACGTCTACCGACTCACCACACCCAGTCAGACCGTTTCGCGGCCGCCGCGCTCCGCCCGCCCGACGTGGAGGCCCGCCGTTCACCCAAGAATTATCACGATCCGACCCCCCACATCTGTGGGAGTCAGTACCATGTGCAACCATCACAAACCGATCGAACTGCTCGCGGAGCGCCGCGCGGAGGAAGAGGCGGACGCCGACGCTGACGATGCCGGGGACGCCGCCGAGACGCCGACGCTGACGCCGCCGGCCGACGACTGACCGGGGTCGTCACCCAAACGGCTTTGAACCCGTCCGCGTACCTGCCGGTATGCAAATCGGGGCCGACGAGGCGGGGAAGGGACCGGTGCTCGGGCCGATGGTCGCGGCGGCGGTTCGGGGGCCGACGGACGCCATTCCGACCGGCGTCGACGACTCGAAGCGGCTGGCGCCCGCCACCCGGGAGGAGCTGGCGGCGCGTCTCCGCGACGACGCGGCCGTCGACGTGGGCGTGGCAACCGTGACGCCGGCCCGTATCGACGACCCCGAGACGGATATGAACTCGCTGACCGTCGCGGTCCAAGCCGAGGCCATCGCGGCGGTGGTGGACGCCGACGCCGTCGTCGTCGTCGACGCGGGCGACGTGGACGCCGACCGGTTCGGCCGGCGAGTTCGCGATGCTCTCGACGTCGCCGTGGAGATGCACGCCGAACACCGCGCCGACGAGCGCCACGTCCACGTCGCGGCGGCGAGTGTCGTCGCCAAGGTGGAACGGGACGCCCGGGTCGAAGCGCTGGCCGACGAGTACGGGGACGTGGGGAGCGGCTACCCGAGCGACGACCGGACGCGAACCTTCCTCGCGGAGTACGTCGCCGAGCACGGCCGGCTGCCGCCGTGTGCCCGGGCGTCTTGGGCGACGTGTGACGACGTGCTCGCAGCCGCGGAGCAGTCGTCGCTGTCGGAGTTTTGAGCGTAGCGAAAGGGATGGGGGGGAGAGCGCCCCGGCCTACCGCGTCAGCAGCGCCCGCAAAATGTCCCCGTAGGCGGGCCGGGTGAGGAGGACACCCACGATGACGCCGAGGATGGTGAAGATGGCGAAGCCCTGCAGGTCGCCGAGCGAGAGGACCGCGAGCGGACTCATCGCGATGATGGTCGTCGCGGCGGCGGCGCCGATGACCCAGAACGCTTTGCGGAAGCGCGACTGGAAGACGCGGCGACTGTTCACGTCGCCTTGGGCCATCACCTCGTCGGCGATGATGATGAGGTCGTCCACCCCCGTCCCGATGACGGCGATGAATCCGGCGATCACCGAGAGGTCGAGCGGGTAGCCGATGCCGGCCGCGAAGCCGAGGAGGATCACTACTTCCGAGAGCGCGGTGACGATCATCGGCACCGCGACTTCCACCTCGCCGTAGCGCAGGAAGACGACGCCGGCGACGGCGAAGACGGCGATGAGTCCCGTCAGCAGCGAGTCGGTTCGGAACTGCTGCCCCTGACTGGGCGCGATGTACGACGAAGTGCCCTCGCCGTCCGGGCCGAGGTCGAGGGCGGCCGGGAGCGCACCGGCGCGCAGGTTGATCGCGACGTCCTGTGCCCCGCTGAAGTTCTGGGTCTGGAGGATGAACCGGGGGTCCTGTGCCCAGTCACCGGAGCGCATGTTGCTGGCCAGCCCCGGACTCATTCCGAAGGAGTTGACGACCTGCCCGTCGACGATCAGGAGCAGGCACGGATCGGTGTTGTTGGGCGTCGAGCTGTAACTACAGCGGGTGCCGCCCGGCTGGGCGAGCCCCGTCTGGACCATCTGCTGCTGGTACTGCGGCGCCACGCTCTCGCGCACCACGACCGGCACGTTGGGCAACTCTCCCTCCCCGCCTTGCCTGGCGTTTCCGATGCTCTGGAAGTCGTCCCGTTCGAGCACCGTCATCTGCTCGTAGGCGCCGTCGTCCGCCGGGTAGTAGGCGTCGACGCGGACGTTCCCGCGCTGGTTCACCAGTTCGACGACGCGCTGGCGGTTCTCGTCGGGCACCTCGACGAGAATGAAGTTCTCGCCGGTCGGGGTGGTGATCTGCTGAACCGTGCCACCGGAGAGACCGGCCTCGTTGATCTTGTCCGAGAGGATGTCGACCGTCTGCGTGCGCGTCGCCTCGGTGACGCCGTCGCGCGTCGACTCGTGGGTGTAGCCCGCGGCGTCGAGAGCGCGTCCCAGTTGTTCGGGCGTGACGCCGTCGACGGTCACTTCGACCGTGCCGGTGGTCTGGGTCTGCTGTCGAACGATCACGTCGGCGACGGTCACGTCGTCCAGTTGCCCGGCCACGTCGCGTTCGACCTGTGGCGTCTCGGTTTGCCCGAACTCGACACCGGTGGCGGTGACTCCGACGAGGGGGGCGCGGATGCGCGTCCCGCCGGAGAGCTGGAGCCCGTACTGGAGGTTGGTCACTCCGCTACTCGCGAGTCCCGGCGTGTCGGTGCTCTCCCCGGACCCCATCGTCGGCGAGAATAGCGCGAAGAGGCTCGCGGCGAGCACGACGACGAGCAGGATGACGCGCCAGTTGTCACGGATCGCGCCCATCAGTTGCCCACCCCCTCGTACTTGTACCAGCGAAGGAGACTGAGGTTTAGCATGTAGGTGTTCATCAGGTCAGTCACGAGACCGAAGACGAGGACGGTCCCGATGGCGGCGAGCAGTTGGATGCCGAACAGCGTCGCCACGATGGTCATGACGACCATCGCCGACAGCGACGTGAGCGTCATCGTCACGCCGGTCCGCATCGCGCGGTGGGTCGACTCGTAGAACCCGCCCGAACGCCGGAGGATGTGGTTGTTGAGCAGAATGTCGGAGTCGACGCTGTACCCGATGAGCATCAGGAGGGCGGCGACGGTCCCCAGCGTGAGTTCGATGCCGAGGACGTTCATCAGCGCCACCGGCACCACGATGTCCGAGAACGCGGAGACGACGACGGCGATGGAGGGGACGAACGTCCGGAACATCAGGAAGACGAGGACGCTCATCCCGACGAAGGCGAAGGCGACGCCGCCGAGGGCGAGCTGCTGGGTGCGGGAGCCGAAGCTCGCGGAGACGGTGTAACTCGACTGCACTTCGAAGCCCGCGGCACGCGCCTGTTCTTCCAGCGCCGACACGCCCGTCTGGTCGGTCTGGAACGTCAGAATGTACGTGTCGTCCGAGGGCACGCTCCGGATGGACTCCGGCGCCGGGTCGAACGCTCCCTCGATCCGTTCGCGTGCCTGACCGTCCGGTGCATCGACCGCGACTCGTATCTCCGCACCGCCAGTGAAATCAACGCCGGGGTCTACCGGCGCGCCGGTCGCGACGTACCATCCCCCGATGATCAGGAGGGCAACGGCGAGCACCGCGAGGGGTACGGCCGCGAGCTGGCGATTCGTGTACCGGGTGTAGTCGACCTCCGGTACTTCGAACGCTACCATGCCCGCCGGTCCACCCCGACGCCTACTAAGCCTTCTTATGTCCTCCGGGGCGAGCAGTTCTCGGCAGGGTCACGGCACGTACCGGACACACACCACGCCCGGTTCCGACCGGACGACCACGCGGGCGACGCCGAGACGGGCCGCCCGCGACCGGAGGCCCTCCTCGTCGTCGAGGACGTCGGCCACGGCCGCGTCCGTCTCCGACTCCGGCACGGTGAGGACGTGGAGTTCGCCCGTTCCCGCGCGCTCGCGTCGCGTGAGTTCGCCGACTGCCTGCTCGGCCGCGATGTCGCGGGCGAGCGTCGTCGGCGCCTCCGAACTGTCCTCGACGCTGATCGTCCACCGGTCGGTCACCTCGGCGAGGCGCCAGGCCACTTCCAGCGGCGGTTCCGGCGCGACGGTTCCCTCGACGGCCTCCCCGACCGTCACGTCGGGGTTCGTCGCGAGCGTGTGAACCTGTCCGTCGTCGACGTCGGTGAGGACGGCGGCGTCGTCGTCGGCCGCCGTCACGAGGAACGTACCCGTCTTCTCGTCGGTCATGGAGCGAGGTAGGCGGCCGACGGGTTTCGGCGTTTCGTCACGGGGCGACGGACTACCGCAACAGCCGGTGACAGAGCAGTTCGACGGCCGCCGCCAGCAGCGGCGGGCCGAGACCGGCGAGCTGTGGGAGACCGTACAACGCGGCGATCAGGGGCGCCAGAGTCCCGGTCGGCGTCGTCTGCTGGGCGGGCGGCACCGAGACGACGACCCCGACGTAGAGCGACAGGACGAACAGGTAGCCGGTCGCCGCGAGGGCGGCGTCGTAAGATCCTTCGCTCCCTCCCTCCCGCCGGTGACGACGCGCCACGAACAGAACGGGAGCGACGAGCGGAACGACCACGAACAGACCGACGACGGCGAAAAACGATCGCGAGAGCGTCAGCGACCCGCCACCCCCGCCGGTCGTACCCGCGATGACCACGACCACCGCCGCGATAAAGAGCAGGCTGACCGCGACGGTCAGCAGGCCGCCGACGACCGCGTACGATCGGAACAGCCACGAACTGCTCGCCCGGAACGCGTAGGGGAACGCCCCGACGACGCCGCCGTAGTCGTCTGCCATCGGCGGCGGTAGTGCTCGCGGCGAGTTAACGCGTCCGGATTCGTCCGGTCAGCGCCGCACGAATCGGGCGGGACCGTCGCCGTCGTCGACCCGGTCGGCGGCCTCCAGGAGGACCAGCCACGAGAGCAGGTCGCCAACCCGGTCCCGCCAGATCGACTCCCAGCGCGACGGGTTCTTGTGCCGCTCCCAGACGGGAACCGACCCCCGGAGGGTCTCGAACACGTCGTCGGCCGTCCGTGGGTCGTCGGTGTCGAGGGCGTCCCGGACGGCTTCGGCGGCGAAGACCCGGTCGAGGAGCGCCGCGCGGCACCCCGTGACCGTCGGATCGACGTCCGTTCGCCGGAACCCCGAGGGCGTCTCCTCGGCGAGTTCGAGCGCGCGGAGGAAGGTGAGCCAGGTCCGCGCCACGTCGCGACTCGGGAGGTCGAGGCGGTCCATCAGTCGGGCACAGCAGTCGTCCTCGGTGCCGGGGACCAGCGGCACCGCGCGCTGGGCGCGTTCGACGAAGTCGAACGCGTCGGGCGCGGCGGGGACGAGTTTGAACTTCACAGCCCGAACGACTCAGCCAGCAGGTCGTGGTTCGTCTCGCCCAGCGCGTAGGTCGGACCGTCGATGACGTCGACGGTCACCTGCGCGGGTGCGAAGACCGATTCGGGCACTTCGTAGAAGTCCCAGTCGGCGTCCTCGAACACCTGTTCGAAGGGGGTTTCGTACTCCGTGGCGGCCGTCGAGGGCACCTCGTCGAAGCGGTCGAAGTCCTCGCGCACCTGCACGTACACCTGTCCTCCGTAGGCCAGCGCGTCGTTGGTCCGGCCCATCGCTACGCTCTCGTCGTGGCTGACGGGGGCGACTGGGGCGCTCCCCGCCGCCGACACCACGTCCGTCGGGTCGTAGCCGAGTTCGAACAGGCGAAAGAGCGCGAGTTCGGGCGCGCGGGCGGCGGCGCTGACACTCCCGGCCATCGATCCCGTGGGGTACGTCGGCAGGAACACGCCGCTCGGGGCGACGCCGGTTCGGTCGGCCACCTGTTCGGCCGCGGCGTCGCCCGGCAACGACGCCGCCTCGACGGTCAGGACGGTCAGGTCGAACTCGTCGTAGTAGCCCACGACTTCGAACTCGTGTTCCTCACCCACGAGCGCCCGCGCCGGTCCCGACCCGAGGCCGTCGATGCCCTCGGCGACGAGTTCCCAGCCCGCCTTCTGCGAGCAGAGCAGGGCGAGCGCCGGCTTGTCCGTCGTGAGTTCGACGTAGGGGAACGGTGTCCCCGCCACCTCGTCCATCCGGGTCTGGATCGTCGCCAGTCCCGCGGTCTGAATCTCCGCGAGCAACAGTCCGGCTTCGAGTCCGCCCGCGGCCGCGACGCCGAAGTCGAGGACCGTCGCCCCCGAGTCGAGTTCGGTCACGTCGACGTTGAGTTCGCCGGCGAAGTCGATGGCTTCGTCGACGAGTTCGACGGCCATCCGATTGAGACTCTCCATACCTGCGGGTTGGGCGCTTTCGGTTAAATGGGTTGTCGGTGGCGGCCGCTCACTCCCGGTCGCTCCGCGCCGGCCGTCCCAGTACGGTCTCGACGCCCTCGACTTTCGCGGCGGCCGACGCGTCGCTCGTCCGCTTGTCGTCGATTTTCAACACCGTACTCACCCGGTCGGCCTCGACGGCTCGGTGGGCGGCCTCGCAGGCCGCAAACAGCGTCCCCACGTCGTCGGCTTCGATCACCGTCCCCATCGGGTTGGTCTCGTAGCACACGTCGAAGTCCTCCAGTGCGGCCACCGCATCGGCCACGTCCGCGGCCATGCTCCCCTCTTTCACCGGCGCGACGCTCAGCAGTGCAACGGCGGTCATGGGCGCTATAGGGCCGGGGGACGGATGGCGGTTGCGCACCGACCGGGGATATATCTCCCGTGGCCCCGTGGGCGACGGTATGGCCGCCATCGAGGTGGAAGGACTGACCAAGGCCTACGGCGATACGCTGGCCAACGACCACCTCGACTTCGCCATCGAGCGTGGCGAAATCTTCGGCTATCTCGGGCCGAACGGCGCGGGCAAGTCCACGACGATCCGACAGCTCATGGGCTTCCAGTCGCCGACGGCAGGCACCGCGCGCGTCCTCGGTGCCGACGTCCGCGACGAGGCGGCGCTCCGGGAGACTCGCGCCCGGATCGGCTTCCTCCCCGGGGAACTCGCCTTCACCCCGTCGGTCACCGGCGACGAGTTCCTCGACTATCAGGCCGCGCTCAAGGGCGGCGAGCGTCGCGACGAACTGCTCGACCTGTTTACACCGCCCCTCGACCGGAAGATCCGGGAGTACTCCACCGGGAACAAGCAGATGCTCGGCATCGTCCAGGCATTCATGCACGACCCCGACCTAGTCGTTATGGACGAACCGACCTCTGGACTGGACCCGCTCAAACAGGAGGCGTTCAATCGCTTTCTCCGCGCAGAACGCGACCGAGGCAAGACCGTCTTCTTCTCCTCACACGTCCTCGGCGAGGTCCGCCGGGTCTGTGACCGCGTCGGCATCATCCGGGAGGGCCGACTGGTCACCGTCGAGGACGTCGAGGAGCTGCTGGCTCGCGGGGGCAAGCGCGTCCGCGTTCACACCGAAGCGCCGCTGACGGCCGCTGACCTCGGCGTCGACGGCATCGTCGACTTCGCCGCGGAGGGGGGCGAAGCACAGTTCACCTTCACCGGCGACTACGACGCGTTGTTCGCCGCCCTGGCCGCCCGCCGCATCGTCGACATCGAAATCGACGAACCACCCATCGAGGACGTGTTCATGCACTTCTACGGGGGCGACGATGCTTGAGACCACGCGGTACGAGGCGCGCCAGCGCGTCCGTGGCACCCTCGCGCTGACCGTCCTCCTCGGCGCCTTCGCGCTCCTCATCATCTACATCTTCCCCACCATCGCCGAATCGAGCGCCGACATCGACGCGCTGATCGAGTCACTGCCGGAGTCGTTCCGAGAGGGGTTCGGCGCCGAAACGTACACCACCATCGAGGGCTTCGTCGCGGCGGAACTCTACCAGACGGTATGGGTGTTGCTCCTCGGTCTCTACGTTGCCTACGCGGCCGCCGGCACCCTCGCCGACGACGTCGAGTCCGGGCGCCTGTATCTGGTACTCGCGGCACCCATCTCCCGGAAGCGGGTCGCCTTCGAGAAGTTTCTCTCCCTCGGCGTCCCCATCGTCACGCTCAACCTGGCGATGCCGCTCGTCGTCTTCGGGGGCACTATCGCCATCGACTACCCGCTCGACCCCTACTACCTGCTGGTCGTCCACGCCCTCTCGGTTCCGTACCTCCTCGTCTGTGGCGGAATCGGACTCCTCCTCTCGGTCGTGCTGAACCGCGGTGACACCGCCCAGCGTGCCGGAATCGCGCTCGTCTTCCTGCTCTTTCTCGTCGACTCGGTGACGCTCGGCACGGACTTCGAGTGGCTGGGTGCGATCAGCCCGACGCGTTACATCGACCCGACGGAGGTCCTCCTCCACGAGACGGTCGACCTCGCCGACTCCCTGTTGTTGCTCGTCGTCGCGACCCTCCTGGTGGTCGTCAGTTTGCTCCACTTCCAGCGGCGGGATCTGTAGATCATGATTCTGCCCCAACCATTTATGCGGGGCGGCGGTCCTATTCGGGGTATGACCGTCGGCGCCCCCGCGCTACTGCCCTCCGACCGACGCCGGCCGCGACGAGCGAGGCAGTCGAGTAGATGACTGCGTCGCGAACGCTCGCCGGCGTCGTGGCGCTCACGCTGTTGCTGGCGGCGGCGCCCCCGGCGCTCGGCGCCGATCAGGTGATCGGATCCCCGGATATCTCCCTGTTCACACCCGACGACGAGGTGACGCCCGGCGAGGAGGTTTCCCTCCCCGTCTACCTGTCGAACAGCGGGGAGTTGCGACGCGCCGGCCCGGAGCAGTACGTCGACCGTGTAACCACCGCTCGCGGACTGACGTTCTCCGTCTCGCCCGGATCGGCGCCCGTCGAGATCAACACGGGGCGCTATCCCGCCGGGAGCGTCCCCGAGGGGACCGCAGGACCCTATCCCGTCTCGATCACGGTGGCGGAGAACGCGACGCCGGGGACCTACCGGCTGCCGGTCCGCGTCCAGTACACGTACACGTACTTCGTGGAGTACGGTACCTCCCCGCCCGAGTTCGTCGACAGCGTCCACGACCAGCGCCACTATCTGACACTCCGGGTTCGGGACGTTCCTCGATTCGAACTCGTCGACTCGGCGTCGTCGGTCGGGGTCTCCGGCCGCGGCAACGTCTCCGTCACCGTCCGCAACGTCGGCACCGATCCCGCGCGGGACGCGACGCTCCAACTCGGCTCCCCCTCCGGGGAACTCCGTCTCGGGACGCGCTCGACCGGTGCCCGCGCGTTCACGGGGACCTGGAACTCAGGCGAGAACCGCACGTTCGCGTTCACCGCGAGCGCCACGGCCGACGCGATGGTGCGGGAGTACCCCCTGTCCGGCCGCGTCACCTACCGGGACCGCGACGGCATCCAGCGCACCTCCCGCGAACTGACGACGGGGGTCACGCCGCTTCCCGAACAGGCGTTCGCGGCGTCGAACGTCTCGGGCGACCTCCACGTCGGCGAACCCGGGACGATCCGAGGAATGGTCACGAACACCGGGCCGCGGACGGTCCGCGACGCGGTTCTCGTCTACCGCTCGTCGAACCCCAACGTCGATCCCACCGACACCGAGGTGTCGCTCGGCCGCCTCGCCCCCGGGGAGCGACGCACCTTCGCGTTCGACGTGGCCGTCTCGGAGCGGGCGACGCCCACCACCCAGCAGTTGAACCTCACCGTCCGGTACCGCGACGACCGCCGCACCCGGCAGGTGAGCGAACCGCTGGAGCCCTCGGCTCGGATCGCCCCCGAGCGCGACTGGCTGTCGGTGACGCGCGGCGAGACGACCTTCGACATCGACACGGACAACCGCATGACCGTCCGCATCCGGAACGTCGAGGACGTCACGCTCACCGACGTGGTCGCGCGACTCGCCATCTCCGAACCGTTCGCCAGCGAGTCGCGGGTTGCCTACGTCGACCGACTGGCCCCGAACGAGACGGCCACCCTCGCGTTCGGACTCACCGTCTCCGAGGACGCGGTGCCGACGCAGTCGTCGGTACGGATGAACGTCACGGCCGACCGACCCGACGGCGAGACCATCGACGCCGGCGCGTACGAGGTTCCCGTCACCGTCGCCGCGGAGTCCGGACCGACCGACACGGTGATTCTCGTGGCGTGGCTCGGCGTCGTCCTCGCCCTCCTCGGCGGCGGCTGGTGGTGGCTCCGGCGGTAGCCAACCACACCCAATCGGGAGGTCGACTCGCGCCAGTTCTCGGCTATGGACGCCTGCATACTGGGCTGTGACGTAACCGCACACGACCCGGTGTCCGTGGATGAAGCCGTCGAAGGCGAGCGGACTCCTGCCGATCCGTTCCGTAACGATGGCCGTCTCGCGGCCCACGTCGACGCCGCCAGGCTGGCCACGGGATCGGTCCGTCGCGTCGACTGATCCTGTCGGCTGTCACTGTGTCGAGAGAGCCGGCATATGGCCGTCTCTCACCGACACACTCCGACCACCGACGGACCGTCGTCCAGTCGAATCCGGAGCGTCTCGTCCTCGCAGTCGACCCGCACCGTCGCTCGCCAGGGCTCGGTGTCCGTGACGGTCGTTCGTTCGTCCGAGGCGGCGAACGGCAGCGTCCAGACGTGCCGGCGCGTCACGTCGACGCCGTGATCGTGAAAGAAGGAGACGACGGCGGGATGGGTGACGACGAGTCCCCCGAGACGCGTGTAGAGCGACCCGTCACACGTCCCGCAGGTGTGGAGCACCCGGTGTTCGATAGCCGGGTTGTCCCGCTGGGGCATCTCGGCCTCCCTCGGCAGGACGCGTGCGTCCATCCGGCCACAGCACCAGGGACAGACGCCTTTCGCCATCGACGCGATTTCGCGCTGGATGCGTTCGTTGGTGGCCCGGAGGACGCCCTCCCGTTCCCGCTCGGCCAGACTGCTCGGCGGGCAGAAGTACTTGTAAAACACCGCCCCACAGTCGTCGTCGCTACAGCGCACCCGAAACAGGCTGTCGTGGTAGCCGGCCACCTGCGGGGCGCCACAGACGTGACAGTCGACGCCGATGTCGAATGGGTCGATCCGGACCCGTTCGGTGAAGGTGCCGGCCTTCATCGCCTGATACACCCGGACACCGGGGTAGCTGAGGCGATAGCCCTCCCCCGTCTCCTCGACGAACTGGCCGACCAGCCGTTTCAGGTGGTAGTTGAACCGGCCGCTGCCCGAGATGTCGGCCCGGCGTCGCAACTCCGAGAATGGGAGCGTCTCCGGCACCCCTGGCGTCGACGCGTCGCCGAGGGCTTGGATGATCTTGATCCGCGTCCGGTCGGCCAGCAGCGTGAACGCGTCGTCCGGACGCAGGCTCTCGCTGTCTTCCGTCACCGTCTCGACGTGCGTGGCGAGCGTACATATACGCTTGGCTCACCGCCGGGACGCCGCCGCCGTCGGCGAGTCACGGGGCGTCGACGGCTTGGTGAATCACGCCGGGGGTTTTAGAGGCGTGGCGAGTCACTGTCGACCGACCGATGTCGGACACCGCGCTCGAATACTTGCTCGGTTCGGCCACGCGTCCCGAGACGTTGACCGCCCTTCGAGAAGGGGGGTACCTCTCAGCACGGCAGCTCGAAGAGCGGGTGTCCGCGTCCCGGCGCACGCTGAAGCGAACGTTGCGGACGATGGAGTCCCGCGGCTGGGTTCGCTCCGTCGACGGCGGCTACGAACTCACGGCTATGGGCGCCACCATGCTCTCGTCCTACGACTGCTTCCGGCGGCGGGAGCGTCTCGCCGAGGAGGCCCGCCCGTTCCTCGAACGGACACCCGCGTCGGCCTTCGACCTCGACGTCGAGGCGCTGGCCGACGCGACTGTCGTTCGGCCCGACACCGACCCCACCGCCCCCGTGGATCGGCTCCTCGAACTCCGAGCCGACGCGACCCGCATCCGGGAGGTCGCTCCGTTCCTCCTCAACGATACGGTCGAGCAACTCGCCACCCGCGTAGAGCACGATCCCACCCTCCAAGAGGTAACGCTCGTCCTCGAAGAGGCCACGCCGCACCCGTCGGAGTTCTCGCCGACGTACTGTGACCGGTTCCGGGCGGTCGTCGACTCGCCGCGCACCGACGTCTACGTCGCCGCCGCCGACGTCCCGTTCGCGTTCGGTGTCGCCGACGGCCACGCCTTCCTCGGCTCGTCGGGGGTCGACGACATGGCGGGGGCCCTCCTCGAGAGCGACGACGAGGCCGTCGTCGACTGGGTCGACCGGTCGATCGACCGGTGCCTCGACCACGCCGACCCCCTGTCGTAGCGGGACGACGGGTTCATTACCGGAAGCGCGCAACGTCGCCACCATGTACGCGGTGGTCGGCTGTAACGAGTGTCACGCGCTGTGGTTGCTCGCGGACCCGAAGACGGCGGAGACGGCGACCTGTCCGCGCTGCCGGCACCGCCACCGGACGGCGAATCTGAAGCGACTGTACACCGCCGCGGACCGCGACGCCGCCCGCGAGGCGCGCGCGGCGATGCTCGCCGACCGGGCCGACGCGACCGACGCCTTCGAATCGACACCCTCGGTGACCGACCTGGACGCCGTCGCCGACGAGGCCGTCGTCGACGACCGGGAGTATCTCGACGCGGCGGGGGTCGACGCCGACGCCGCCGAGGCGGCGGGTGAGCGAGCGACACGGGGTGGCGGGAGTCGGAGCCGCCCCGAAATCGTCCGCGACGCCATCCGTACCCTCGACGCCCCTGCGGAGGAGGACGTCCTCGAGTACGCGACCGAGCACGGTGTCCCCCCGGACGCCGCGACCGATCTGCTCGACCGACTGGTGCGGCGCGGCGAGGCCAGCGAATCCGGGGGCACGTACCGGCTACTCTAGAGCAGGACCGTACCGCCGACTGTACGTCGGCACGAGTGAGTATCCCGAGACAGTTACGGCCGACCGTCGCAGGAATCGGCGGGTCGTCGGCGCCGGGACGACGGTGCCCGGCAGTCGCTGCGGGCGGTCGTCAACGGCCGAGCGACTCGTGGGCCGAGGAGAGGTGTCGGGAGCCGAGCGCCGCGAGCAGGGAGAGTTCGCCAGCCAGCGCGCCGACGGCGATGGCCTCGGCGAGGGCGTCGGCGTTCGATCCGGCGGGGTCGCCGCCGCCGGCGACGCCCAACAGTTCGAGTCCTTCCCCCTGTGTCGGCAGTTTCGTGCCGCCGCCGACGGTCCCAATCTCCAGACTCGCGAGCGAGACGCTCACGTACAGGCCCGCCTCGCGCACCTCGGCGGTCGTAATCGCGTTCGCCCCCTCGACCACCTGGGCGGCGTCCTGCCCCGTCGCGAGGAACATGGCGGCGACGACGTTGGCGACGTGGGCGTTGAAACCGAGACTCCCGGCCTTGGCGCTTCCCACGTGGTTCTTGCGCGTGTTCACCTCGGCGACGGCCTCCGGCGTCGTGTGCAGGCGCTCCTCCACGACGCCGCGGGGGAGGGTCACGTCCGCGGTGACGGACCGCCCGCGTCCCTCCACGGCGTTGATCGCCGCCGGCTTCTTGTCCGTACAGAGGTTGCCCGAGAGCGCGACCAGCGAGGCGCTCGTCTCCGCCTCGACCACTTCGGCGGCCGCCCGAGTGGCGATGGTGGCCATGTTCATCCCCATCGCGTCCTTGGTGTCGTAGCGGAAACGCAGGAAGACGGAGTCGCCGACGACGTAGGGAGTCACGCCCTGCAGTTCGCCGTGACTGGTCGTCGCCTCGGCGGCCTCCCGGAGAGTCCCCTCGTTGTCCCGAACCCACGCGACGAGCGCCTCGGCCTCCGCGACG
This sequence comes from Haloplanus litoreus, assembly GCF_045690335.1. GTDB lineage: Archaea > Halobacteriota > Halobacteria > Halobacteriales > Haloferacaceae > Haloplanus > Haloplanus litoreus. The sequence goes on from NZ_CP147874.1 coordinate 271,454, forward strand.
TCGGCCACCCGGAAGACGGGCGCGCGAGTCATCCCCGATTTGGTGACGCGGGCGGTGGCGCCCCCGGCGGCGTCGACCACCGAACAGCCGCGGTTGACGCTGGCGATCAGAGCACCTTCCGTCGTCGCCATCGGGAGGTACCGCTCCCCGTCGAGGGCGCCGCCGTCGACGGTCACCGGCCCGGCGACGCCCATCGGAATCTGGGCCGCGCCGATCATGTTCTCGATGTTGGCGTCGGCGCGGTCGGCCGGGAAGCCGTAGGCGCCGACGGCGTCGAGGGAGACGCCCGTCTCGGATTCGACGAGGCGCCGTCTCGCCGTCGCCGCGGTGTCGGCGTCGGCGTGCTCTTCGAGTTCGTGGACCCGCAGGTCGCCGTCGCGGACCCGCCGGACGAGGGCGTCCGCGCCGGTCGCATCCGAGTCGTCGGTCATGCCCGAGTCGTGGCGTCCCGCGCGCCTAAGCGTTACCGGTCGCCCCCCAAAGATAACTCCTCGCGGCGTGCACGTGTCAGTATGGAGCTATCCAGCCCTGCCTTCCGAGACGGCGACCCGATCCCCCGGAAGTACGGCTACACGGCCGACAACGTCAACCCGCCGCTGGAACTGTCGGATCCCCCCGCCGAGACCGAGTCGCTCGCGCTCGTCGTCGACGACCCCGACGCCCTCGAACCGGCGGGGAAGGTGTGGCGACACTGGCTGGTGTGGAACGTCGACCCGACGCGCAAACGCATCCCCGAGGACTGGTCGACCGACACTGCCGCCGCCGTCGAAGGCGAGAACGACTACGGGGAGACGGACTACGGCGGCCCGAACCCCCCGGACGGGGAGCACACCTACCGGTTCCGGCTGTTCGCGCTGGACGCCGAACTTGACGTGCCGGCCGGGTCGATGCTCGACGACTTGGAGCGGGCGATGGAGGGGCACGTCCTCGAGGAGGCGGTGTACGAGGGGACTTACGCGCCCTGAGACGGGGTACTGTAAGTCAGGACCGGTAGGTCGCCGAGACGGTCTCGGCGACTCACCGGGAAACAGCTACAGTAATCCGGATGAGTCGTTAGAACAGCGTTCGGTCGCAGGAGCCACAGAGGTTCTGCTCTTTCTTGTCCACTTCGCGGACGGTGGGCGAGAAGCTCATCACACAGCGTTCGTTGTCGCAGTGTTCGAGGCCGACGGTGTGACCGATTTCGTGGACGATTTCCTTGCGCACGCGGTCGGCGAACACTTCGGACTGGGGTTTGGAGGTGATCCCGCCGTCGGAGGTAGTTTGCAGGCGATACGTGGAGACCACGGAGCCGTTGCCGTTCAGGTAGGCGAGCCCGAAGACGTAGTTCCGACGTCGGTAGTAGAGGTCCTCGGAGGTGATGCCGATGTTCTTCTCGCCGCTCCCGACGCGGCTGGCGAGTTCGATGAACTCCTCGGCCCGGTACTGATTCCGACTCCGGTCGAACGCGCCGTCGGGGATTCGCTGGGCGTCGTGGACCGTCACGTCGCAGTCGTAGACTGCTCGCAGTCCGGCAGAAGCCTCGCGTTTCACCTGTGCCGGCACGTCCCCGATCGGCACGATGTCGACGAGCATGAGAGGTGTTAAGCGTGGGCCCGCTATAAATATCCCGACGTGACGGCTCCGCGCTCCGCACTCGTCGACCGACTCGCCACCTACGACCGCCTCGTCGAAGTGGGGATCGGTCGCCGTCCGGAGGTGGCGACGGCCCTCGTCGACGCCGGCTGTGCGGTCACCGCGACGGACGTGTTCGACGCGCCCGTCCCCGACGGCGTCGACTTCGTCCGCGACGACGTGGTCGCCCGGGCCGACGCACTCGACGGCGAGGGTCCCGGTGACCCCTACCGCGTCGACGCCGTGTACGGCCTGAACCTGCCCGCGGAACTGCAGCGATCCGCCCGCGACGTGGCGGGCGCCGCCGGTGCCGACTTCCTCTTTACCACCCTCGGTTTCGAGGAGCCAACCGTCCCGGTCGACCGGGAATCGGTCGGCCGTGAGACGCTGTACGTCGCTCCCGCGCCGTGTCACCGGTAGCGGGCACCGCTGTCGCTGGGTCGACGTCGACGCGGTCCGTGTCACACAGGTGCGCTCCCCGGAGGTACGCCCCTCGTCGACGCGACGGTCCACGGCTACGTCTCCGAGGTCGAGAGCGGCCAACTTCGCCACCCTGGCGGCCGGACCGCCGAGGGGATCAGTACGCGGGTCGGGTGACCGGGCGATAGAAAGGCACTTGGCCCGCCGTGCCACCCTCGGGCACATGGACGTGGACGCGGTCGTACTCGACATCGACGGGGTGCTCGTCGACGTCGCGGACTCGTATCGCCGGGCCATCGTCGAATCCGTCGACCGGGTGTACGGACGGACCATCGACGACGCCGGCATCCAGCGCTTCAAGGACGCCGGCGGCTTCAACAACGACTGGGAACTCACCGACGCCGCGGCGCTTTACGTCCTCGCCCGAGAGGCCGGCTACGACGGCGACGTGGCGACGTTCACCGACGCCGTCGCCGCGAGGGGCGGTGGCCTGGACGCCGCCGAAGCCGTCGTTCGGGCGGCCCCGCTCGACGACGACGACGTCTTCGGCCGCTGGGCCCCCGACCGGTTGCGCGAGACCTTCCAGGCGCTCTACCTCGGTGCCGACCTGTACCGTGATCTGGAGGGCGGCGAGCCGCCGTTCGAGACCCGCGGCTACATCCACGACGAACCCGTCCTCGTCGAGCCCGCGACGCTCGAGACCCTCACCGAGCGGTTCGCGGTCGGCGTGCTGACGGGGCGCCCGGCCGCGGAGGCGGCCATCGCGCTCGACCGGGTCGGCCTCTCGGTCCCCGACGCCCACCGGTTCACGATGGACGACTGGGCGGCGGGCAAACCGCACCCCCGGGCGCTGACGACGCTGGCGGATCGGCTGGACGCGGCGCGGGTGGCCTTCGCCGGCGACACCCTCGACGACGTGCGGACCGCGGTGAACGCCGCCGACGCCGACGCCGACCGGACGTACTACGGGGTCGGTGTCCTCACCGGTGGACTGACCGGCGACTCGGGGCGGCGGGCCTACGAGGACGCCGGCGCCGCCGCGGTGGTCGAGACGGTGAACGACCTGCCCGATCTGCTGGACTCGTGACACTCGATCGGTCCCCGTTCGTCGCCGTCGCTCCCGTCGTCGCGACGCTCGCCGCCGGCGGCGAATAGACCCTGTCCCGACACGCTTACTTTCGGCCCGTCCACAGTACAGCCATGCGAATCGCACTACTCGGCGGGACCGGCGACATCGGCGAAGGTCTCGCCCTCCGGTGGGCGTTCCACACCGATCACGACGTCGTGATCGGCTCGCGGGACCCCGACAAGGCCCGCGCGAAGGCCGAGGAGTACGAGACCGAACTGTCGAGTCGTGGCGTCGACCGGAAGGTCAACGGGTTCGAGAACGCGATGGCGGCCGACCGGGCGAGCGTCGTCGTCCTCGCCGTCCCCGCCTACCACGTCACCGACACGGTGGAGGCGGTGGCCGACTCCCTCGACGACGGCGACGTCCTCGTCACGCCCGCGACGGGGATGCAACGCGACGAGGACGGCTTCCACTACCACCGACCCGGCGCCGGGAGCGTGACGCAACTGGCCGTCGACGCCGCCCCCGAGGGCGTCCCCGTCGTCGGGGCGTTCCACAACCTCGCAGCCGGTCGGCTGGCCGACCTGGACGCCGATCTCGGTATCGACACCCTCCTCGTCGCCGACGACCCCGACGCCAAGGAGACGGTTCGACTGCTCGCCGACGGCATCGACGGACTGCGTCCCCTCGACGCCGGTGGACTCGCCAACTCCCCCGAAATCGAGGCGCTGACGCCGCTGCTCATCAACGTCGCCACGAACAACGAGGGGATGCACGACCTCGGCGTCCGCTTCGACTAGAACCGGTCTTCGAGTTCCGCCCGCAGATCGTCGACGGTCAACCCCTTCATCGCCAACAGGACGAGCAGGTGATAGACCAGATCCGCTGATTCGGCGACCAGTTGCTCGCTGTCGTCGTCTTTCGCCGCGAGGACGACTTCGGTCGCCTCCTCGCCGATCTTCTCGAGCGTCGCGTTCTCCCCCTTCTCGTGGGTGAACAGGGACGCGGTGTAGGAGCCTTCCGGGAGTTCGTCGCGGCGGTCCTCGATAGTGGCAAAGAGTGCGTCGAGGACGGCGTCGGGGGCCACATCGTCTTCGTCGGTCATGGGCGACCGGACGACCGGCGGGGGCAAGGGCCTGTCGCTACGCCGTCGCCGCCAACGGGTCGAAGAGCGCGAGGCGGTGAAGGCGGTCGTCGTCGGTGAGTTCGGGATGAAAGGAGGTGGCGACGACCGGTCCGTCGCGGATCGCCACGGGGCGATCTTCCACCGTCGCCAGAACCGTCACGTCCGGTCCCACCTCGTCGACGACGGGGGCGCGGATGAACACGGCGTGGAACGGGTCGTCCAGGCCGGCAACGTCGAGGGCGGCCTCGAAGCTGTCGACCTGTCGGCCGAAGGCGTTGCGGTCGACGGAGACGTCGACGACGCCGAGGGTGTCGACCCGATCGTCGCGGGCGTCCCGCGAGGCGACGATGAGGCCGGCACACGTCGCGAGGACGGGCTTGCCGGCCTCGACGTGGGCGACGATCTCCTCGTCGATGCCCTCGGTGCCGAGCAGTCGGGAGATGGTGGTCGATTCGCCGCCGGGGAGCGCGAGGGCGTCGCAGCCGGGGACGATCCCCGACTCGCGGATTTCGACGACGTGGACCTCGTGGCCGGTGGTCGCCGCTGCCCGTTCGATCGCCGAGACGTGTTCGCTCACGTTCCCCTGGACGGCGACGACGCCGATCCGGAGACCCATTACAGCGAGACGACGTTCAGCACCTGCACCAGTACCCCGAAGAGGACGCCGAACGCGACGACGGTCTTGGGGTCGATCCGAATGGCGTTGCGGTCCTCGGCGTCGAAGTAGCGAACGAGCCCCGCACTCGACATCAGTCCGCCGCCGCCCTGACTTCCACTCATACGCGTCTCTGGGTTCGTCGCCGGCCTAAACGTTTCGCTCCGGGGAAGACCGTCGCCGGATGAGGAACGCTTATCGGGGTCGCTCCGGTAGCGATGGACGGATCAATGACCGTTCGACTGCTCGATTTCTACGCCGACTGGTGTGGTCCGTGTGACGCACAGGATCCGATTCTGGAGGAACTGGCGGCCGACTACGGCGACGTCGAGTTCGAGAAAATCGACGTCGACCAGGATCAGGACACCGCCAACGAGTACCAGGTGCAGTCCCTCCCGACCGTAGTCGTCGAGAACGACGACGGCATCGTCGACCGGTTCGTCGGCGTCACCCAGCGACCGGACATCGAAGCCGCCCTCGAACAGGCCGACGCCTGAGACGGGGAGGTGCGACGGTCGCCCGGCGGTTCGCCGGTCCGTCGCGGCGAATCGCCGGGACCGACGTACAACTATCGTCGCGGCTGGAACTGTTTGCACCCCCGATCGCCAGACTGCGTCCGATCGGGTGCGTGATGACTTACGAACGCACCTGTCCCAGTACGGGGCCGACCCGCGTCCGTCCACTACGACCAGGGAGCCGTGGCCGTCGTGACCGTGATGTCGTGATTTTTCTCCCACAATAATCCCAAGTTCTACAGCGCCTACAACCCAGGACCCAGAACTAATATTTCGAAAATCACCGTGTACCACCAAAAATTATATATTGCCTTGGACGTATGGTCGAGTATGAGTAGTAAACAGGATACCACCCGTGTTGCCTCGCACACCGAGTACGCCCGCACCCGGATCCAGTGTCTCGACTGTGGTCAGGTCGCCCCCGTCGACGGCGAGGGCACCGCGAAGCAACTCTGCGTACGCTGTCGCTGATGGCGGCGACACCCTCGACGTCCGGCCTGCGCTCGGCGCCCGAGTTCGAACTGGAGTGTCTCTTCGACGACCTTTCGGACCCGTCGGAACTGACGATTTTCACGCCCGAGGACGGCAAACTCGCGACCGAGTGGATCTCCGCCGATCGGACCACCGCCTGCCCACTCGACCGGGTCCGGTAGCCGCGCAGTCGGCGAATCCGCACCGTTATGACGGTCGAACCCTAACCCGGATTTAAATGGGCATCCTCGAAAACAAATCTCGGGCGCGGCTGTTCTACAAGTACCTCTCGAAGGTGTACGACCAGGTCAACCCGTTCATCTGGAACGAGGAGATGCGGGCGGAGGCGCTGGAGCTTCTCGATCTCGCCCCCGACGACCGGGTGCTCGACGTGGGCTGTGGCACCGGTTTCGGTACCGAGGGACTGCTCCAGTACACCGACGACGTCCACGGACTGGATCAGAGTATCCACCAGATGGAGAAGGCCTTCGAGAAGTTCGGCCGCACCGACGAGGTGAACTTCTATCGGGGCGACGCCGAGCGGCTCCCCTTCGCGGACGACAGTTTCGACGCCGTCTGGTCGTCGGGGTCCATCGAGTACTGGCCCAATCCGGTCGACGCCCTCGCCGAGTTCCGGCGGATCGTGAAGCCGGGTGGGCCGGTGCTGGTCGTCGGACCGAACTACCCCAACAGTTCGGTGTTCCAGCGCGTCGCCGACGCGATCATGCTCTTCTACGACGAGGCGGAAGCGGATCGGATGTTCGCTGCGGCCGGCTTCGACGACGTACAACACGTCACGATGGGGCCGGCGTACAACCCCGAAATCGCCATCACGACGCTGGCTCGCGCCCCCGACAACTAGGCGGTGGCCGACAGAACGGCGAGCAGTCGCCCGTTCCGGCGCAGTTCGACAGTCACGTGAGCGCCCGCCGAGAGCGACGGCCGGTTCGTCGACGCGACGCGGAACGACGCGCGCTCGCCCGGCTCCCATCGCGGGTCGGCGGCGGCGTTGAACGGCCCGGTCGGCCCGGAGCGAAAGCCACGCGCGGAGAAAAACGGGACCGGTGGCTGGCGGGCGAGTGGCTGGCCGTCGACCCGAACGAGCACGTCGAGGCTGCGAACGTCCACCGTCTCCCCCGCCCGGTGCGTGAGAACGAGACGGTCCCCGTCGACGGAGAGTGTCGGCGCGACGGCCGTCGGCGCCGTGGGGAGCGCCGCCAGCGTGGTGCCGAGGACGGCGATTCCGAGGACGGCGGCGAGCAGGACTCCCGTCGCGGTCCGGCCGACCATAGGTCGGCTGGCCGCGTTACGGGTGATAAACGTTCGCGACGGCGCCGTCCATCGGCGTCGGTGTCGGGGTGGCCGTCGTATTCTCGTCGTCGCCGTCGTCGCCGTCGTCACCGCTCGTGACCACTCGCGGCGGGACGCCCGGGGGGACGACGGCGCTGACGTTACCGCCCAGCGCTCGGACGCTGACGGTGTACTGGCGGTTGGGTGAGAGCGTCCAGATCACGCCGTCGGTGCCGGTGGTTCCGATCCGTTCGGGCGGGCTGGGGCCCGCCTTGATCGAGACGGGTGCGTCGACGGGGTCGCCGGTCACCTCGTCGACGACCCGGATCTGGACGGGACCGCCGGGGTAGGTGTGGTTCACGACGAGTCGAAGCCCGTCGTCGGTTCGGTCGATCCGCTGGTCCGTGACCACCGTCTCGAGCGGTCGGCGCTGGTGTTCGGCGTAGACGACGCGGGCGTTGCTGTCGACGAAGGCGGTCAGGTCGCCCCGGCTGTGTCCGATCCGGACCGGATAGGTCTCGCCCCCGCCGAACACCTGGGTCTGTTCGCGAGTCGTGTTCCAGATGACCGGGTAGCTGCTCGCGACGATGTCGAGGGCGACTTCGAGTTCGATGGCGTCGCCGGCGCCGTTCCGGAGGTCACCGCGGTAGGCCTCGCGGTAGTACGTCTCGTCGATGACGGCCGAGACGGTGACGCTCCGGGCGCTCGTCGCCACGTAGAACCGGTGTGGGTCGACCTCGCCGTGGAGGACCGCGCGGGCGTGGTCACGCACCGGACCGGTGAACGCCGAGAGCCGGTTTCCGATGGAGGCCAGTCGTCCACGGTTGATGTCGAAGCCGGGCGTGTCGGCGGCCAGTTCCTCCAGTTGCCGTCGTCGCTCGTTGAGCTCCTGGGCGGCGATGCTGATCCGAACGAGGGTGACGAGAAGCTGCTGGGTGGTGATCTCGTCCTCGCTGTACGCCCCGACGGCGGCTATCTGTTTGCGGTCCAGGTCGTCGACCGAGGTTTCGAGGTCCTGCAGCGCCGTCCGGAGGCGTTCGCGGCGCAGTTCGGCCGTGTCGGCGTCCTCGACGCGCTCGGTCATCGCCAGCGTCCGGAGCTGGTCGGTCGTCGCGTTCGTCGAGAGCCCCACCGCAGGGCCGAGGTCCACGTAGTGTTCGGCGACGGCGGAGCGACCGACCGACTCGGGGGGCACGTCGAGGACGTTGATCTGTTGGAGTGGCGTCCGGTTGTCGTCGGTCTGTGCGACGACTGGGGCGTCGAGGGCCGCGGGCGACGGTGGCGAGCGTTCGTCGGTGTCGACGGGTGCGGTTCCGGCGAGGCCGCCCGCAGCCCCGACTGCGGACGAGAGGAGGAGGGCAACCACGAGAACGGGGAGGGCTCTCATCGGCCGACGATACATCCGCCTGCTACTAAAACCCCGCCTTCCGTCTCACGTCTGACGGCCGCTATCTCGCCGACAGGGGCTCTGTGGCGATGGAAAGCGTTTTCCCGTCTCATCGAGAGGCACGAAGTAATGCGGATCGCCGCGCCCCTCCTCGCCCTCTTGGTCCTCCTGACCGGGACGTTCCCCGCGGTGGCACTCGCCGGGACCGGTGTTCCCTCCACCACCGAGACGGGGGACGTCGCCCCGTCGTCCCCCGCCGACCGGCCGGCACTCGTGGGACCGTCCCGTGCCCGTATCGACGACCCGACGGTTACGGAACTCTACATCGCGCCGGATCCGGACGGGACCGCCCGCTGGAACGTCTCGATCCGGTACAACCTCTCGACCGAGACCGATCGGGCCGCCTTCGAGCGTTACGGCCGAACGTTCGAGGCCGGCGACGCCGGTATCGGCCTCGATGCCGCCTTCTTCCGGACCCTCGCCGAGGAAGCCAGTCGGGCGACCGGGCGGGAGATGTCGATCCGGAACCCCACCCGGAACGCCACCGTCAGCAACGGGACCGGTGTCCTCAGTCTCTCGTTCACCTGGACGAACTTCGTCACCGACACCGACCACGGCTTCGCCGTCGAGGACGCGGTGTTGATGCCCGGAAACCGGACCTGGCTCGCCTCGATCGAACCCTCACAGCGACTGGTCGTCGAGACGCCGGAGGGCTACCAGGTGACCGATACGCGCTTCGGCCTCGACAACGGATCGGTGGTGATCCAGGGTCCCCACACGTTCCGCGAACCCCTGACCATCTCTTACCAGCAGACGGCACCCGAGGAACCCGAACCGCAGGGACCGCCCTGGTCGCTGATCGGTGGCGCCCTACTCGTGGGGCTGGGGCTCGTCGCCGCCGTGATCTACATCCGCCGTCACGGCGAGGCGTCACCGACCGCCACCGACGACGCGGGCGACGAGGAACCCGAACCGGTGGAGTCGTCGCCGGATGCCACACCTGCGGCCGACGGGACGACCGACGCCACCGACGAGGCGACGACCGACGAGGCCGATACGGACGGGACCATCGACCCCTCTCTGCTCTCGGACGAGGAGCGCGTCGAACGCCTCCTCGACGAGAACGGCGGGCGGATGAAGCAGGCGCGGATCGTCCGCGAGACGGGGTGGTCGGACGCCAAGGTGTCCCAGTTGCTCTCGACGATGGCCGACGACGGCCGGATCGAGAAGCTCCGTCTCGGCCGTGAGAACCTCATCTCGCTCCCCGACGAGGACCCCGAGACGTAAGCGTTGCCGTCGGTACGAGTGCCCGCCGCGTCGCGTTACCTCCGCAGTGCCGTCGGTCTGCGCGACGACGTGTGTTGGCAATCGTCGCGGTGTGTGTTGCCACCGATCGTGGTGTGCGTCGACGCGTTCCAACAGAGCCTTTACGCCCGCACGGGAAGGTGGCCTCCATGAAGATCCTCGTAACCGTCAAGGAGGTTGCCGAAGTCGCCGACGACTTCGAAATCGAGGGACTGAGCATCCCCGAGAAGTTCCTCGAGTACGACCTCAACGAGTGGGACGACTACGCCGTCGAGGCGGCGGTCCGCATCGCCGAAGACCGGGACGAGGACGTCGAAGTCGTCGCCGTTACGGTCGGCCCGGAGCGCAGCGAGGAGACGATCCGGATGGCGCTGGCGAAAGGCGTCGACCGCGCGGTCCGTGTCTGGGACGACGCGCTCGCGGAGGCGGGTCTGATCGATCCGACGGCGACCGCTCGCGTCCTCGCGGCCGTCGCCGAGGCGGAGGATCCCGACCTCGTCCTCTCGGGCGTACAGGCCGCCGACGACGGCTTCGGCGCTACTGGCGTCGCCCTCGCCGAACACCTCGACTTCGGGTGGGCGGCGGTCGTGAACGACCTCGAACTGGGGGATGGCGAGGCCTCGGTCCGGCGCGAACTCGAAGGCGGCGTCGAGGAACTCACGACCGTCGCCCTGCCCGCGGTCCTCACGATCCAGACGGGAATCAACGACCCGCGGTACGCGAGTCTGCGGGGCATCCGACAGGCCCAGCGCAAGGAACTCGCCGTGCACACGCTCGCCGACCTCGGCCTCGATCCGGCCGTCCTCGACGGCGACCTGACCCTCACGGGGATGGCGAAACCCGAGAGTGAGTCGGACGCCACGCTGTTCGAAGGAAGCCCCGAGGAGACGGCCGCGGAACTCGAAACTGTCCTGCGGGACGCGGGGGTGGGTGCGGAATGAGCGACGGGGACGTCCTCGCCGTCGCCGAACACCGCCGCGGTGACCTCCGTCCGGTGAGCTACGAACTGATCGCGGCGGGTCGGGACCTGGCCGACGACCTGGACGGCGACCTGCACGTCGCCGTGATCGGCGGCGACGTCGACGGCTTCGCCGAGCGACTGGACCGCCGCGGCGTCGCGGCGATTCACACCGTCGCCGAGGGGGAGGAGTTCAACCACGACGTGTACACGGCGGCGACGACGGCGCTGTTCGAGTCGCTCGATCCGAGCGTCCTCCTCCTGCCAAACAGTGTGAACGGACTCGACTACGCACCTGCGGTGGCGACGCGGCTGTCGACCCCGCTGGTCAGCGACGCGGTCGACCTGTCGGTCGACGACGGGCTGACCGCCGTCCGCGAGATGTACGGCTCGAAGGTGGAGACGACGGTCGAGGTGGCAGTCGAACCGGTCACCGTGACGATCCGTGGTGGCGAGTGGCCCCCCGAGGAGGAACCCGGCGACGCCGAGATCACCCCCTTCGACGTCGACGTCGACGAGTCGTCGGTTCGCTCTACCGTCCGCGGGTTCGAGGAGGCCGGCGCCGGGGACGTCGACATCAGCGAGGCCGAGTTCGTCGTCTCCGTCGGGCGCGGCATCGAGGAAGAGGAGAACCTCGAACTGGTCGAAGACTTGGCCGACGCCCTCGACGCGACGCTCGCCGCCTCCCGTCCCATCGTCGACAGCGGTTGGTTGCCGAAGAACCGTCAGGTCGGCCAGTCGGGGAAGGTCGTGACCCCCGAGGTCTACCTCGCGCTCGGCATCTCGGGGGCGGTCCAGCACGTGGCCGGTATGAAAGGCGCCGAGACGATCATCGCCGTCAACACCGATCCCGACGCACCCATCTTCGACATCGCGGACTACGGCATCGTCGACGACCTGTTCGAGGTCGTTCCGGAACTGATCGAGCGCTTCGAATAGCGTCACGTACTTGCCGCGTCCGCCCTTTCGCCCGGGCAATGGAGTATCTGGATCGCCGCGTCGGACTCGTGAACGACCGGCTGGAGTCGCTCGTCGAGGCGGTCGAACCGCCGGAGCTCGCGGCGCAACTCGACCACGTCGCGCTGGCTGGCGGCAAGCGAGTTCGGCCGGCGGTGACGGTGCTGGCGTGTGAGGCCGTCGGCGGGGTGCCCGCCGACGCCGTCGACTTCGCGGTCGGAATCGAACTGGTCCACAACGCCTCGCTGGTGATCGACGACATCATCGACCGGTCGGCGGTGCGTCGCGGCACCCCGAGCGCCTGGGAGGAGTTCGGCTACGGTCCCGCCATCGTCGCCAGCGACGGGCTGCTCGGCGAGGCGTTCGCGCTCTTCTCTCGGAACGAACGGGCGATGCGCATCGTCGCCGAGGCGATGGTCGAACTCGGCGAGGGCGAGGCGACGGAACTGGTCGCCCGTCCCGAGAACGAGGCGGAGTACATGGAACTCGCCCGCCGGAAGACGGGCGTCCTCTTCCGCGCGGCGGCGGAACTGGGTGCCGTGGCCGGCGGCGCCGACGCCTTCACCGTCGAGTCGCTGGGCGACTACGCCGAACGAGTCGGCGTCGCCTTCCAGATCCGTGACGACGTGTTGGACGCGACGGCCGACGCGGACGCCCTCGGCAAGCCGACGGGCCAGGACGCGGAGATGGACCGCCCGTCGCTGGTGCAGGTGACGGATCTCTCGCCGTCGGCGGCCAACGACCGGGCGCGCCGGGAATCGGATCGAGCGCTTTCGGCGCTGTCCGCGGCCGACACCGACGACGTCGACGCCGTCGACTACCTGCAGGACCTCGCGGAGTTCGTCGTCGTCCGGGAGCGTTAGGCCGGGTCGACGCCCGTCGGGAATCGTGACTCCGCGATGGCAAAGGTGAGCGTGCTGAGAACGCCGAGGAGCGTGCCGACGGTGAGAGCCACCGCGAGGTCCGTCAGCGTGAGCGCCGCCACGCCCGCCACGGGCGGGAGCAAGAACCCGGAGACTGCGTAGAGGACGACGGCGATGGCGGCCACGTAGAAGGGGGCGTTCAGGTAGCGCCACTTGAACCGGTCGGCGAGGTACTCGTCGGTCACTTGTCCGAGGCTGCTGGTGATCCCCGCCGCGGCGAACCACCGGATGGCGCCGTTGACGAGGGCGGCGAGCACCGTCACTGCGGACGGATCGCCGGCGACACCGGCCTCGACGGTCCGGAGCGTCGACACCCCCTCGGCGCCGCCGACGACCAGGAGGGCCGCCGCGACGACGTAGGTGATGATCGTCACCCGACCGGCGTAGAGGACGTTTCGGATCCGCTCGGCTGCCTCGTCCACTGTCGATTCGAGACCCAGCCCCCGGAACAGCGTGTAGAGACCGAGGAGCGCCGAGATGAGCCCGAGAACCGCCGCGCCCGGGACGTCGAAGAAGGTGGCGATGGTGACGAACGGGTAGATCAGGAGGAGGATGCCGAGCGGAACCAACAGGGTCCCGCGGGTCTCCGGGTCCGCGAGCACCTGCTTCATCGTGTAGTACATCGACTCCAGGTTCTGTGCCTGCCGGACGACGACACGGCGGACGCTGTCGATGGGGACCCGCGACCGGATGACGGGCAGGACGGACTCGTCCTGCGCGCCGTCGGTGATGACGATGGCCCGGACGGACTCCCCGGTCGCGAGGCCAGCCAGTACCCGGTCGACCTCCTCGCCGACCGCGCGGGTGGCCCGCACTTCGCTCCCCTGAACGCCCGTGACCGCGGCCACTTCGACCTCCTCGCTCTCCGCCGCTTCGAGGTCCTCGAGGACGTGAAGCCCCTGGAACATGACGTTCACGTCGGAGTCCTCGGGGTCCGCCGTGGCGAGGGCGACGGCCGCGTCCCTGACGGCGTCGCGACCGACGACCGGCGTCTCGAGGCCGGTCTTGCGGCCGAGGTCGTCGTCCAGATCCACACAGAGCACCAGGAGCACGTCTCCTCGTAGGCCATCCGGATATTTCCCTCTTCGGGACACCGCCACGAAAGAGTTAACACGTCACTCAGTTAATTGGTAACGCATGTCAATGAAGAACCGCTCCGGATCGACGCCGTTCGGTCGACTCCGTGCCCACTACGAGGACTCCCGGGCGGCGTGTCCGGCCTGCGGACACGAGGATACCGAGGGGGAGTGGCGCGTGACCGCCGCGGGGCTGCGCGTCGAGTACCGGCACCGCTGTCCGAGCTGTGACGCGGTCGATACGCGCGAACTCACCCTGTGAGGAAGAAGATCAGGACGCTGACCGCCATCGCGCCGAGGATGATGACCGCCGCGAGCGCCCCGCCCATCGAGACGACGGCGTTCGCGTGACTGGCGAGCGTCTCCGTCCGGTCGTTGCCGAAGACCGTCACCTCCGCCCGCTCCGTCGCTAGCCCGGCCGACACCGGTTCGAGGTCGTCGGCCGCCTCCCCGACCAGGCGTTCGATCAGCGCGACGAACTCGCCGTGGTCGATGGCCGACCCGACCTGATTGTCCGCCTCGACACTGTTGACGATGTGCGTGTCGGTCGTCATGACCTCGGCCACGTCGACCGGTTCGCGGGCGGTCACCGCGTCGACGACGCGGCCACGCAGTCCGGGTACCATGTTGTTGCCGTCGACGAGTACGTAGGCCGTGTGTTGGTCCGCCACCTCGACGACGGCGACGCGGATCCCGAGGGGGCCGATGCCGTCGAGGGCGTCCCACTCCGTCCGATCCCAGGCGACGCCGAGACGGATCGGTCCGCGGGGTGCCTCGCTCAGCCGCCGCCCCGTCCGTTTCGCCGCCGTGATCATGTCGAACGCGCGCTCGCTTCCGGGCGTGACGTGTCCCAGGTCCTCGCCCTGGAGGCCGTTGTTGGAGTTGTGAGCGTCGACGAGGAGGACGTCGTCCAGCCCGACGGTTCGGGCTTCGGCGGCCGCGGAGAGGCCGACGCCGTACTCCACGTCGTCGGCGAACCCGGGGGCGTAGGTGGCGACTAGCAGGGCGTCGTCGCCGAAGGCCTGCCCGAGCATCGACGCCTCGCCCGACCGGGTGCGGACGCTCCGTGTCGCCTCCTCGGTGTACGTGAGTCGCTCGCCCGCGGCGTCGATGGCGTCGAGGATGGCGTCCACCTCGCGTTCGGTCACGAGGTTGAAGTCGTGTCCGGCGGTAGCGTGTGGTGGGAAGACGAGCCCCTCGGTGTGTTTGGCGACCCGGGCGGGGAAGTTTCCGCCCCCGATTTCGCCCATCGGTCCCGGGTGGATCATCGGCAGGACGAACCGCGCCTTTTGAGTGCCGTCGGGACGCCGGAAGGACAGCACCGTCACGGGGACGATGGCCTCCTCGCCGAGTGTCTCGAAGAAGTCCTCGAGTTCGCGCGACCCTTCGGCGACGTGACCGACGAACCCCCGGATGAAGTCGAGGACCGACACGCCGAGGCTGCGCTGCCACGGGCGGTCGATCACCCGAACGAACGTGTAGACGGCGCCGGCGTACACCACGCAAGTGACCGCAAGCAACTGGAAGTGGCTGGCGTCGATGATCCACAGTTCCGGGGGAGCCTCCGACGCGCGGGAGAGATACGGCATCAGGTAGGCGTCGACCAGCGGACCGCCGAGTTCCAGGAACCGGACAGTGCCGCTGTAGACGAACAGGAAGACGGCCGAGACGACGGTCTGGAGGCTCGCTGGCACCGCCGCGATCAGAAGCGATGACTGCGAGACGGCCATGACGACCAGCAGGCGGAAGGCGAAGATGGAGGCCAGCGCGATGATCAGGGCGTCGTAGACGAAGGTCTGGCCGAGCGGCGTCACCAGAGAGACGAGACCCGCGACGGTGACGATGGCGACGAGGATGAGCTCACAGAGCAGCGCCAACAGCGACGACCGGTTCGGCGTGAGTTTGCCGCCGACGAAGCGGTCGACGCCAGTCGTCCCGAGCGACGCGATGACCGTCGGCAGGCCGATGAAGAAGATGCCCTGCCAGGCGTCACGGCCCAGAATGAGCAGGTTCCGCCACGTCGGCGACGTACCGCCGGAGTCGAAGGCGGCGACCCCCGCCATCGCGGCGATGACCAGCGCGAACCCGAGGCTGGCGTACCAGCTCGGGGCGGTGAAAATATACCGCGACAGGTCCGCGAGGTCCGACTGGGTCGCCGTCATCAGGTGGCCCGACGTGACGAGGAGTCGTAAATCCCTTCCTTCGTATCGGTCGTCGTGCCCGTTCCCCGGCGGGTCGCCCTGTCGTTCCGGCGACCCGTCGACGCCGACTTACGGTACCCCGCTCACCGACAGCGGGCGATGAAGTTCTCGAACACTTCCTCGCCCTCCGCAGTGTGGGCGACTTCGGGGTGCCACTGGACGCCGTAGAGTTCCCGAGCCGTGTCGCTCATCGCCTCGATATCGCAGACGTCGCTGGTCGCGGTGTGGGTAAATCCCGTGGGCAGTTCGGTCACCTCGTCGGCGTGACTCGCCCACACCCGCGTCTCGGGGGCGAGCGACCCCACCAGCGGATCCTCGTCGTCGACGATCCGAACGTCGACGTCGGCGTAGCCGCCGTAGTCGCCGGCGCCGACCGCTCCGTCGAGTTCCGCGGCCATGATCTGCATCCCGAGACAGATGCCGAGAACCGGGACGTCGAGGTCGAGATACTCCGTACAGCGTCCGATGCGATCCATGTCCGGGCCGCCCGAGAGGACGAGGCCGTCAGCGTCGAGGTCGGCCGGGGGCGTGGTGTTGTCGACGATGTCGGTGTCCACGCCCGCGTCACGGAGCGCCCGGCGCTCCAGGTGCGTGAACTGGCCGTGGTTGTCGACGACGACGATCCGAGTCATTACCGCGGGATAGTCGGGTAGCGCGTAAAAGGTGACCGGAACCGGCTCACTCCCGCCCGTCCCGTTCCGCAGCCGTCGAGAATCCGAACTCCCTCCGCTCCTTGCTCCGGCGCTCTTCGCGGGCGGCGATGGCCTCGGCGTCGGGACCGGCGTCGTCGTCGATCCGTGCCCACCCCGCGTGGACCTTCGCGTGACACCAGCGACACAGCGCGACCGTGAGTTCGTGGGCCGGGTCGTCGCCGTCCCCACTCCCGCCGTAGGACAGGTGGTGTTCCTCCAGCAAGGGACGGGTGGCGCCGTGGGCCATCCGCACCTCCTCGAGTCCGCAGCGTCGACACTCGCGGCCGTCGGTCGTCGAGCGGTAGTGGGGGCAGTCGCACCACTCGGCGTCGCCGGCGACGACGCAGTCGTACCCGTCCTCGCGGCGGGCGGCGGCGAACTCGGGGTCGTCGCCGGCGCGTTCGAGGGCGAACCGGCAGCGGCCGTCCGAAGTCAGATGGTCGCAGCGGGCGGCGTGGTCGTAGGGGTCGTCCACCCCGACGGGGGTCCCCGTGGGCGTCCGCTCCATGGCGGGGTGGTCGGCCCCGACGGACATGAACGTGTCCCGACTACGGCTCGTATCCCGCGTACTCCATCAACTGGCCGAAGATGTCCGTGTCCATGACCGACTCGTAGACGATGGCGCCGACCATCCCGCCGGGGTAGGAGTTCCCGTTCATCGCGTGGCTGACCTTGTGACAGTGCATGAGGTAGATGCCGGGGTCCGCGTCGGCCTCGAACTCGATGGTCTTGCGTTCGGCCGGCGCCATGTTGAGGACGTCCTGTTCGTACTGGGCGACGTCGGGAATCCGCGAGCCGTCCTTCTCGACCACCCGGAACCGGTGGTTGTGGGTGTGCATCGGGTGGTTCATGTAGCCGTTGTTGGCGAAGTGCACCCGAACGGTGTCGCCCCGTGAGACGAGCACCGGCGAGCCGTCTTCGGGATGCAGCGTCCGTGGCGCCGAGCGACCGTTGATCGTGAACACGTCGGGCTGCCGGTTCCGGGGGCTGTAGCTCACGTCCTCGCCCGCCATCTGCCGATTGAGTCGGGAGTCCCACTCCTTCACCGTCATGAACAGTTCCTGGTCGGCCGGTTCGTACCCCTTCGGATCGACCCGGAAGATGCCGTACATCCCCATGTCGATGTGCCGGTGGGTCTGGTAGTGACAGTGATAGAGGTGCGTCCCCGGCACGTTCGCCGGAATCTCGTAGGTGTGTTTCTCGCCGGGCATCACCGTCATCCCCGTCGTCGTCGGGACGCCGTCGTTCTCCCACGTCTTGCGGACACCGTGGAAGTGAACGGTGTGGGGCATGTCGGCGTCGGTGTTGTCGAGGGTCACCTCGACGTCCTCCCCTTCCGTCGTCCGAATGATGGGACCGGGGACGCTCGGCGAACGGTCGTCGGCCTGCCAGGCCCAGACCCGGGGCAACTCGACCGGTCCGCCCATCGCGCTCCCCGGGTGGACCGGAAGCGTCGACGTGACCGCCCGGAGCGTCACTCGATTGCGCTGTTCGGTCACGTCCACGACCTGCGGTTTCGCCGCTCCCGGGAGCGTCGACGCCGACCCCTGGGCCGCCGTCGCGGCTTCCGCACTCGAGGGGTTCGTGTTGGTCGGCGCGGCACACCCCGCCAGACCGAGCGTCCCCGCCGAACCGGTCGCCGCGATGAACTGCCGACGCGAGAGCTTCGTTCCGGGTGCACCAACGTGGTTCGTCATAACGAGTACTCGTCCGTCTGCACGGGACAAGCCTTGCTCGACGGTTCTCGGCGGTCGACAACGGTGTGCCGAATTCCCGAACCGGTTCGGGAGGGTATAAAACGGATGTCGTCGTCAGCGCCGGCCGCGGTCACGCTTCCGTGGCCGGTCGTCCCCCTCGTCCGACAGGTCCCGGCGCGCGGCCCGTTCGGCCGCCGTCCGATCCATCACCTCGCGGTCCTCGTGTTCCGGCCGGACCAACCAGTACAGCACCAGCGGCGCGGCCAGGCCGAACAGGAGGACGAGAAGTTCGGCACCCCCGGCCATTCACCCGAGAAACACGTCGACGATGTCCCCGCCCCGGGACCCAGTGTCGCGGTAGAGTTCCGAGTAACCGCAGTTGACACACGACACCACTCGGAAGGAGTTGGTCTGGATGTCGAACATCTTGCTGAGGCCGCCCCCGGTCGTGGAGATTTTCCCCACGTCGGTCTCGCTGTGGCCGCATTTCGGACAGCCACGGTCGTCGGAGTCCATACTTGGGTGCTCGGTGCCGCCGAGCAAAACCCTCACGATGGCTCAAATCGCCGTTTGTGACACGGAGCCACAGGGCCACCGATCGGAGACTACGAGTACTGCTCGTAGATGGTGTCCGCGTCGTCCGCCTGTCGGGAGGCGAGATAGCGCATGTCGTCGGCCACGTCCTCGAACGCGTCGGCGCGCTCCGGGAAATCGTCGAGGAGGTCGTCGACGCGGTCTTCGACGTCGTTCAGGACGTCGTACGCCCGATCCGCCGTGTCGGCGGCCCGGTCGGTTCGGTCGTCGTCGACCTCGTCCCGCGCTCGGACGACCATCGAGATACCGTTCCGGAGGTCGGCTGCGGCGTCCCCGAGCGAGGAGAGTACGTCCGCCTCCTCGACCAACTGCGATACCTTCTCCTCGTATTCGTTCTCGCCGACTACATCGACCACGCTCGCCGCGTCGACGTCCATCTCCTCTTCGAGGATCCCCGTCGGCTCCGACACCTCCTCGGCGGCCGTCTCGACGCGTTCGACGTCGTCCTCGGCGGCGTCGAGGTCGTTGTCGTCCATGTGGGAGTACGCCTCGGAGAGTGCGTCGTGGCCGTCGATGAGCCACGACTGGGCGTCGGTCGCCTGCGTGAGGAAGCGCTGCATCGTATCCAGCGACTCGACCGTCGCTCGCTGCTCCTCGGTCGTCGCCTCCGAGTCGGCTTCGACGAGTGCTCGCTGGATCCCGTCGAGGCTCAGGAGTACGTCCCGTGCCCTGAACGACTCGGTTTCGGCCGTCACCGACAGGAGGTCGTCGGTGACGCCGCCGGTGTAGACGTAGACGGCCTCGGTGAGTTGATCTCTCGCCTCGCCGATCTGCTGGGCCGCCTCCGACGACGCCTCGGGTTCGGGCGTCGCCGTCGCCGTCGGCGTGGCCGTCGGTTCGGGCGTCTCGGTGGGCGTCGGTTCGGGCGTCTCAGTGGGGGAAGCCGTCGCCGTGGCGTTCGAGTCGCTCGGCTGTCCGCCGAAGCAACCGGCCACGAAGGGGGTCAGGGCGACGAGGAAGGCGCGTCGATCCATGACCGGCCATCGGGTTTCGGAGCAGTAAAACGTATCGATGCTGTCAGACGCGCGTGAGACGCGAACAGCTCGATTTCGAGCGTTCGAGTGGCTCTGTGCGACGCGCGTCAGACACATATCAAATTTAGATAAAAACATATAGGTCGTCGTCGCCGCACAGCAACGGACGATGACCCTCCAGGACTCGTCAGGCGGTCGTGGTCTCGACGGCGTCGGCTCACGCCTCGCCGTCCTCGTCGTCGCACTGCTGGCCGTCGACGCCGCGTGGAACGTCTTGTTCAACACCCTCCTCGTCCGGTCCGGGCTGGCGGCCCGGATGCAGGTCGTCTACGACCTCACGCTCCCCCTGACCACCCTCGGGGCCGTCGGCGGCCTCGTCGCTGCCGGCGTCGCCGGCGTCGCCGTCCTCGCGGCGATGGCGCGGGTGTTCGCCCCCGACACCGACGCCCTCGGCGGCGGCGAGACGCCCGTCGAGACGGTGTTCGCCTACGGACGCGCTATCGTCGTCGCCGTCGTCGGCGTCGTCGCCGCCGGGATCGGTCTCGCCGCCCTCGTCGTCCCCGGACTCGTCGTCCTCGTCCACCTGCCGCTGGTGTTCGTCGCCGTCGCCACCGACGGGGAGTCCATCGCGACGGCCGTCGACCGGACGTGGACGCGGGCCCGTGGCAACCGTGCCCGCATCGCCGCCATTGCCCTCGCCGTCGTGGCCGTTCCCCTCGCCCTCGTCGTCGTCGCCACCCTCACCGCCCTGCTCTCCCCGGCCGTCGAACTCGCCGTCGGCGTCGTCGTCACGGCCGCTGCGGCCACGGCGGGCGTCGCCGCCTTCACCGGTATCGCCGACTCGCTGGACGACACCTCGACCGGATCGTCCCGAACCGACCGAGTGAACCCGACCGCCTCCGGGCGGCTCTAGTGGCCCGGGTCGTCCACCGTCCCGCCGACGGCGACGACCGGGTCCTCGCCGCCGACGCCGCCGTCGCCGACTCCCTCCTCGCGAAGGCCCGCGGCCTCATGTTCCGCCGCTCGTTCCCCGGCGACGCCCTCGTCTTTCCCTTCGACGGCGTCGCGGCCCGGACGCTCCACATGGTCGCCGTCCCCTTCGACATCGACGCCGTCTGGCTCCGCGACGGGCGGGTCGAACGCGTCGCCCGCCTCTCGGCCTGGACCGGTCTGGGACGCGCCCCCTCCGATACGGTGATCGAACTCCCCGCGGGCGCCGCCGACGGGGTGAGCGAGGGCGACGAAGTGCGGGTGGAGGGGACGGAGATTTAAGCCCACTCGGGTTCCTCGGACGTGTATGGAGATCCGATCCAGCGACGACGCGGAGACGACAGAAGCCGTCCCCGACGTCCATCTCTCCCAGTTGGCGTCGGGCGAGAAGATGAGCGTGCAGGGGTACACCATCGACGCCGGCGCGACGGTGCCCGAACACAGCCACCCACACGAACAGGCCGGTTTCGCCACTCGCGGTGAAGTCGTCTTCATCGTCGACGGCGAGGAACGGGTCGTCGGCGCCGGCGACACCTACGTCATCCCCGGCGGCGAACCGCACGGCGTCGAGAACCGGGGCGACGAACCGTTCGAGGGCGTCGACATCTTCAGTCCGCCCCGGACCGATCCGGACTGGAAGGACTAACCGCCGCCGCCGGCCACGCCGCTACCGATGGCGGCGCCGCAGTCGCTACACGCGACGACGTAGAACCGCTTCGAGGACCTGAACAGTCCGGCCATCGTCGAGTCCAGGTCGACGAACTCCACGTCCGATTCCTCGGCGATTTCGCCGTCACACTCCGGGCAATGAACCATACCGACCGCGACGAGGGGTTCGGATAAGTGTCTTCTCGACGGTCAAACGTCCGCTTCACTCAGTCGTCTCCTCGGCAGGAGCCGTCCTATCCCTCGCGCCGCAGTCGCTTCACCACGAACGACTCGTCGAGTTCGCCGAGGAACTCCCCGAGCCGTGGGCCCTCCGTGTCGTCGAAGAAGAGCCGGTAGCCCGCGGCGAAGAAGTCGCCAACCTCGATCCCGTGTTCACGAGCCGTCTCGTACATCTGGCCTTGAATCTCCTCGCCGTCGTGACCCTCGGCTACGAAGTCCGCGAGGTCGTCCAGGGCGGCGGCCACGGCCGGATCGAAGTCCGTCTCGGGCAGATCGGCCTGCAGACGGTAGTTGTACGCGTTGTCCATCCGCTCGGCCCAGGTTCGCGCCCGTTCGACCCGGGAGAGCGCCGCCTCGACGGCCCACTCGGGGGTGTCGTCGCCGAAGAAGCCCTGATTGCGGGCCATACGCACCCGCAGGTCCCGGTCGTCGGTCATGCCGAGGACAGCGGCGAAGGTGTAGGGCAGGCGCACCCGTTCCTCCCGGACTTCGTCGACGAGGAAGGGATAGGCGCGGTCCGCGATTGGCTTCAGATCCTCGTCCGTCTCCTCGCCGAAGTAGACCCGCTCGAACCGGTCGAACTCGTCGACCAGCAGGTCGATCCGCTCGCGGTCGAAGTCCTTGGCCCGCTTCGGGTTGCGCACGAAGAAGTAGCGAAGCACCTCGGGCTCGAGGAGGTCGAGCACCTCCTCGACGGTGACGACGTTGCCGGCGGAGGAGGAGAGCGGTTCGCCGTCGAGCGTGAACCACTCGTAGGTCATGGGGACCGGAGGCTGGATGTCGAGGACGCGGCGCGCGATTTCCTCGCCGCTCGGCCACGACCCCTCCGCGTGGTCCTTCCCGAAGGGTTCGAAGTCGACGCCGAGGACCTTCCACTGGGCGGGCCACTCGAAGCGCCACGGGAGTTTGCCCTCCCGGAGCGTGGCGATACCCTCGTGACCACAGCCGTCGATGTGGTCGCCGCCGGCGTCGAGCCCCGAACAGACGTAGGAGACTTCTCCCGACTCGAGGTCGACCCCGCGCACGTCCTGCGTGAGGCGGCCACACTCGGAACACCGTGGCATGAAGGGGACGTAGTCCTCGCCGACGCCGCCCTGGTACTCGGCGAGGACTTCGCGGGCGAGGTCACGCTTTTCGAGCACTTCGCGGGTGACCGTCTCGAACTCGCCGGAGTCGTAGAGGTCGGTGTTCGACACCATCTCGACGGGGACGCCGACGGCCTCGGCGCTCCGTGCCAGGAGGTCGGTGAAGTGGGCACCGTAGGAGTCGCTCTCGCCGAAGGGGTCGGGGATATCCGTGTACGGCTTGCCGAGGTTGCGCCCCAAGGCGCCGGCGTCGACCTCACCGAGGCCGACCAGATTCCAGTCCGCGTCGGCCAGTCGTCGCGGCACCGCTCGCAAGGCGTCGCGGTCGTCGCTCGTGAACACCTGCCGCACCTCGTGACCGCGCTCCCGGAGCACGCTGGCGACGAAGTAGCCCCGCATGATCTCGTTGAAGTGACCAAGGTGCGGGACGCCGGACGGCGAGACACCGCCCTTGATGACGACGGGGTCGTCGGGATCACGAGCCTCGATTTCGTCGGCGACGTCGTCGGCCCAGAAGGCGTTGTGGTCGCTCATCGATCCCAGCCATCCGGGTCACGGTCACAGCCCTCGGGCACCACGTCGGTTCCGGTGTGTTCACCGTGGAGGACTGCCGTCTCGATCCGTTCTGGGTCCGTGCCGTCGATGACGATGGTCCGCATCTTCGAGCGCTCGATGAGCTTCGCCGCCAGCAGGTCGACCGGGGCCGAGGCGCCGGCACCGCGGCTCATCGGCGCGATCAGGTCGACGAGCTCCGCCCCCGTGAGCCGGCCGTACTGCTCCGCCTCGGGGTCGGTGGCGGGGTCGGCGCTGAACACGCCGTCGACGCTCGTGGCGTAGACCAGCAGGTCGGCGTCGACGTACTCCGCGAGCGCCGCCGCCACCGCGTCGGTGGTCTGGCCCGGCATGACCCCACCCATGACGGGCACGTCGTTCCGTCGTAACGCCTCGCCCGCATCCTCGTAATCGTGGGCCGGCGAGGGTGCGGAGAGTCCGTCGAGCGCCGCGATCAGCAGGCGGGCGTTGAGTCGCGTCACGTCGATACCGAACTGGTCCAACTGTACTTCGTTGGCGCCGAGTTGGCGCGCCGTCCGGATATACTCACGGGCGACGCCGCCACCCCCGACGACCGTGCCGACCTCGCAGCCCTCGTCGACGAGACTCTCGACCGCCGACGCGTGGCCCGCGACGCGGTCGGCGTCGAGGTCCGGCGCGAGGACGCTCCCGCCGATAGAGATCACGACTCGCATTATCCGTCCGGTAGCCGCGAGGCCGGCTTAAGGGTTGTCAAGCGTCCACCGTGCGTGAGTCGTCCGCGTGCCCCCGGTTCGCACCGTCGAGTCACAATTAAGAGTCCACGTCCGCTTCTCGACGTATGCAGACACTCAACATCGTCGGCCCCGGTGCCGTAGAACTGGCCGACCGACTCGTCCCCCGACTCGATGGCCGCGTCGCGACCGTGGAGACCCTTCCGGAGACGGCCGCCCGCGACACCGACGCCGGCGCGGCCTACGGCCTCTCCGACGACGGATCGTGGCTCGGCGCCGGCGACGGACGGACGCTCGACGGCCTCTTGGACTCGCTGACCCCGGATTACGACTACGCCCTGACCGTCGGCTTCGAGAACGCCCACCTCCCGACGGTCGCCGTTGGCGACGCCGAGTCGGCCGGCGACCCCGTCCACGCCGTCTCCGAGGCCGCCGAGACCGACCTCGACCCGATCCTCGAGGTCGTCGCCGACCTCGACCCCCGCGTCACGCTCGAAGCCCTCGTCGACCGGGCCAAGGCGTCGCCGCTGGCGGAACGGTCCGGCGCCATCGCCACGTTCACCGGACGCGTCCGCGTGAAAGACGGCGAGGACGACGCCCCAACCACGCATCTGGAGTTCGAGAAGTACGAGGGCGTCGCCGCCGATCGGATGCGGATCATCCGGAACGAACTCGAGTCGCGCGACGGGGTGTTCGAGGTGCTAATGCACCACAAAACGGGCGTTATCGGCGAGGGCGAGGACATCGTGTTCGTCGTCGTGCTCGCGGGTCACCGCGAGGAGGCCTTCCGCACCGTCGAGGACGGCATCAACCGCCTCAAGGACGAAGTGCCCATCTTCAAGAAGGAGTCCACGACCGACGAGGAGTTCTGGATCCACGAGAAGGCCTGAACTGCGGAACGACCGCCCCACCCGCCGCCACTATATTCCAAACAAGTTTTGGAGGAAACGAATTTTCAAAAGCGTTCGTAAAAGGTCTCGCGGCTTCGTAAAACGTTTTAAATGTTTTGTGGATCGCGCGGAGAGGGTAAAACTGCCCGAACTGCTCCGAACGTTCCTCCCTTTATAACATCCTCCGGGCTGTACGAGTGATCGAGGCGAACACAAATGAGCGCAACCGCAGACCCCTCCACCGACTCCGACGACAGTGCCTCCAAAGAGGAGCGGCTCAAGCAGTACCTGCACTCGAAGGCGCAGGACGGTGAACTATACTTCAAGAGCAAGTTCATCGCGGACGAGGTCGACCTCTCGCCCAAGGAGATCGGCGCCCTGATGGTCAAACTCCGCGATTCGGCCTCCGACCTCACCGTCGAGAAGTGGTCGTACACGAGCGCGACCACGTGGCGAATCGAAGCCGTCTGATCGCGCCTCCGTCCCCGCTGCGCCACGCGCCGCCCCGCATTCCGCCGTCCCGCTTTTCGACCGCTGTCACGGGTTTTATACCGTTGAGCGCCGTAGCTGGCGGTAATGGACGGACCCGGTGGGCCGCCGTCAGAGGCCCTCGAAGCGGTCTTTTACGTCCGCGAAACCGACCGCGACGGCGACAGCCTTCGCTACTACGGTGAGCCGCTGGTCCCGAAACGGTCGCTGGTCGACGAACTCCGAGAGCCGTTCCGGCGGGCCGGCTACCGGCTGGAGCTAGAGGCGGGGCGGGAGCCGTGGGAAACCGTCGTCGTCGCGACGCCCGCGGACGGCCGCATCGACGGGATTCCGTGGACGAACCTCACTCTCTTCGTGGCGACGGTGCTCTCGACGCTGCTCGTCGGCGCGGTGGCGTGGTACTACATTCCCCCGGCCGAACTCGCGTCCAACCCGCTGCTCGCCCTTCGGGCGTGGCCCTTCACCGCCGCGGTGCTCGGCGTGTTGACGACGCACGAACTGGGCCATTACCTGATCGGACGCTACCACGGCGTCGACGTGTCCCTGCCCTACCTCATCCCGTTCATCGTTCCGTTCGGGACCCTCGGGGCGATCATCCGGATGCGCGGGCAGATGCCAGACCGGAAGACCCTGTTCGACATCGGCGTTGCCGGCCCGCTCGCCGGTCTCGCCGCCACCATCGTCGTGACGGCCATCGGCCTCTCGCTCGACCCGATGCGGATTCCACCGAGCGTCGTGAACGCCTCCGGGCAGGTCATCATCTTCAACAACCCGCCCCTGCTCGACCTGATCGCCCGGGCGCTCGGCCAACCGACCAGCTACGCCGACCCGACCAGGACGGTCCACCCGGTCATCATCGGCGGCTGGGTCGGGATGTTCTTCACCGTCCTCAACCTGCTCCCGGTCGGACAACTCGACGGCGGGCACATGGTGCGGGCGATGCTCGGGCGTCGCCAAGAGACGGTCGCCTCGCTGGTGCCGCTGGCGTTGTTTTCCCTGGCGGCGTATCTCTACTACGTCCGCAACCTCGGCTTCAACGAGTCGGTCGGCCTGTGGGCCGTCTGGGGTCTGTTCGCGACGATCATCGCGTACAACGGGCCGGCGAACCCAGCCGACGAGACGCCGCTCGGCTGGAAACGTCAGGTCGTCGGCCTCGTCACCTTCGCCCTCGGCGCCCTCTGTTTCCTGCTGGTGCCCATCCAGCTTCTCGGCTAGTGGCTGTAGCCACGGTCCGGTAGCGGCTCGCCGTCGGCGACGACGCCGTCCTCGATGGCCCGCCCGATTCGCGTCACCTGCACCGGAAGCGACGCCCGTACCGCGGCCACCTCCTCGTCGGGTGCCGTGAACACGAGTTCGAAGTCCTCGCCGAAAAACGCCGCCAGTTCCCGGCGGTCCGCCTCGCCGTCGGCGACGGCGTCGACGCTCGAATCGACCGGGAAGCGGTCCCACGACACCTCGAAGCCGCAGTCGCTCGCCGCCGCGAGCTGGTGGAGCGAGCGCGCCAGCCCGTCCGAGGAGTCCATCATCGCGGTGGCGACGGGCGCGAGCGCCCGACCGGCCGCAACCCGGGGTTCGAACCGAAAGAGCGTGTTCCCCCGGTCCGCGTTTTCGGCCTCGAACTCGCGGATCGCGGCGGCGGTTCGGCCGAGCGTGCCGGTCACGTAGACGCCGTCGCCGGGGGCGGCGCCGTGTCGGTAGACGGGGTCGTCGACCCGGCCGACGACGGCGCCGGCGACGGTGAACTCGTCGTGGTGGTCGAGATCACCCCCCACGTATCGGGCGTCGACCGCCTCGCAGACGTCCGTCGCGCCGTCGACGAACGCGTCGAGTTCCTCGGGGACGAACTCGGGGGCGCCGTAGGCGGCGACGGCAGCCGTCGCCGCGCCGCCCATCGCCGCCACGTCGGACAGCGAGGCGCCGATGCTCCGCCACCCGGCCGTGTACCGGCTCACCCCCGCGGGGAAGTCCGTCCGTTCGTGGAGCATATCCGTCGTCAGGACCAACCCGTCGATCACTGCCGCGTCGTCGCCCGCACCGCCGACCGTCTCGGCGAGGGCGGCCAGCGCGCTCCGTTCGTCCATGGCCGGCGTTCGCGGTGGCGAAATAAAAAGCCACGATGCCGAGTCCGGTGGGTTAATGCGTCGGCTCTCCCTCGAACGAACTATGGCAGGCGGACGCGTTCGGGCGACCGTACTCGGCTTCGCCGGGGCGCTCGTCGTCTTCGCCGTCCTCTTTTCGCTCGCCGGCGTCGACGACCTGCTCTCGACGCTCGGCGGCGCCGACCTGCAACTCGTCGGACTCGTCTTCCTCGCGACGCTCGGATGGCTGGCTGCGTGGGGGTTCGCCCTCCGGGTCGTCCTCGACGTCCTCGGCGTGTCGCTGACGGTGCCCGAGGCGCTGTTCGTGTTCACCGGGGCGATGTTCTCCAACAACGTCACTCCCTTCGGGCAGGCCGGCGGCGAACCCATCACCGCCCTGCTCATCTCCCGGGTGGCCGACACCGAGTACGAGACGGGGCTGGCCGCCATCGCGAGCGTCGACACGCTCAACTTCGTCCCCTCCATCACCATCGCGCTCGTCGGCGTCGGCTACTTCGTCACCGAGGTGGCTCTCGGCACGAACCGACGACTCGAACTCGCGCTCGTCGCGGTCGTCGGCCTCGCCGTCGGTGTCCCCGCGCTCGTCTACCTCGGCTGGCAGCGCCGTTACCAACTCGAAGCGAAGATGGTCGGCGTCGTGACGCCCGTCGTGCGTCGGGTGACGACACACCTGCCCCGGGTCCCGGTGCCCACCGTCGGCGGCATCGAGCACCGGATCAACGGCTTCTTCCGCGCCATCGAGCGCGTCGCGGCCAACCCGCGCGGCCTCGCCGTCGCGCTCGCACTCTCTTCGATCGGCTGGTTCTGTCAGATGCTCGGACTCTGGCTCGCGTTCCAGGCCATCGGCACTCCCATCCCCCTCTCCGTCGCGCTCTTCGTCGTCCCCATCGGCGCTATCGCGGGTGTGACGCCGCTCCCCGGTGGCGCCGGCGGCATCGAGAGCGTGCTCGTCGTCCTCCTCGTGGCGGCGCCGCTCCCGTCGGTCTCCGAACCCATCGCGCTCGCCGCCGTCGTCATCTTCCGGGGGATGGTCTACTGGACGCCGACGGTGCTCGGCGGCCTCGTGACCGGCGCCGTCGGCCTTCGGTCGTCGAGCGCCCTGTAGGTCACCGGCGGTGCTCTCCAGCTCCGCTCTGCCCTCTCACGCGCCTAATACGATGGGTTTAAACGCCGTCCGCGGGAACCCTGCGCCAATGGTAACCCTCTACGACGTGCCGGCCGACGCGCTCATCGACGAGCTCGCCGACCGACTCGCCGACCGCATCGAGGAACCCGGCTGGGTCAACTACGCCAAGACCGGCTCCAGCAAGGAGCTCCCACCCCAGCAGGACGACTTCTGGGCCACCCGCGCGGCGAGCCTACTCCGGAAAGTCGCCATCGACGGCCCCGTCGGCGTCGACCGGCTCTCGACGGCTTACGGCGACCACAAGCAGGGCTCGACGCGCTACCGCGTCGCCGCTGCTCACTCCGAGGCCGGTAGCAAGAAGATCATCCGAACCATCCTCCAGCAGCTCGCGGACGAGGATCTGGTCTCGACCGCACAGGGCGAGGGGCGCGTCGCCACGCCCGAGGGACAGAGCTTCCTCGACGAGGTGGCTGCGGACGTTCTCGCTGAGCTCGACCGGCCGGACCTCGAGAAGTACGCGTAGTCCGTACGTCCGAAATCGTTTTCACCGCTTCGACGGAATCCGTACCCATGAGTGGCAACCCCGACGACAAACGACTCGAAGAGCTTCGCCAGCAGAAGATGCAGGAACTCAAAGACCAGGCCCAAGAAGGCGGCGCCGGCGGCGACCGAGCCGAGGCCCAGCAGGCCGCCCAACAGCAGGCCGAGGCCCAGAAGCAGGCGCTCCTGAAACAGCACCTCACCGACGGCGCGCGCCAGCGACTCAACGCCGTCCAGATGTCGAAACCCGAGGTGGCCGAGCAGGCCGAACAGCAGGTCGTCGCTCTCGCCCGAAGCGGTCGCATCCAAGACCGCATCGACGAGGACCAGATGCGGAAACTGCTGAAGGAACTGACGCCCGACAAGAGCTTCGACATCCGGCGTCGATAGTGGACGTCGCCCTTCTGTTCAGCGGCGGGAAGGATTCGGCGCTCGCGGCGCTCTCGCTCGACCGGTTCTACGACGTGACACTCGTCACCGGCACCTTCGGGATCAGTTCGGACTGGCAGCACGGCCGCCGGGCGGCCGACCGCCTCGGCTTTCCCTTTCGCCGGCTCGATCTCGACCCGACCGTCGCCGCCGACGCAGTCGACCGAATGCTCGCCGACGGCTACCCGCGCAACGGAATCCAGATGGTCCACGAACACGCCCTCGAACGCGCCGCCGAACTGGACGTGACCGCCGTCGCCGACGGCACCCGCCGCGACGACCGGGTTCCAGCCATCGACCGCGCGACAGCCCGGAGCCTCGAGGATCGCCACGGCGTCGACTACCTCGCGCCGCTCACCGGGTTCGGCCGTGGCGCAATCGACCGTCTCGTCGACGCCACCCTGGACGTGCAGGTCGGGCCGAGCGAGGACGTTCCCCGCGCCGACTACGAGGCCGAACTCCGGGACCTCCTCACCGACCGCGAGGGTCTCGAGACCGTCGGCGCAATCTTCCCCGCCCACGAGCAGACAGTCGTCCGTGGCCGCGCCCCGTCGGAGTGATGCCGTCGACCGTAGCCGTTTCAAAACAGTCACCACCCCGGGGCGGCGGCTCTCCGTCTCGACTTACAGCCGAGATAGTGGCCGTCGTACGTCGTTGCACACCCGATCGTCAGCCTGCGTGCGATCGGGTGTGCGAACAGTTCCAACCGCGACGATAGTCCGAGCCGGCGGCGACACGCCGAAGTGATTGGACGCGAAAGCGGGCGCATGAACCTCATCGAGGCACTGTCGGCCGACGCCAAACTCGTCTGCGTCGTCGGCGCCGGCGGCAAGAAGACGACGCTGTACGCCCTCGCCAACCGCCTGGATCGGGCCGTCGTGACCGCTACCGTCCGCATCCCCATCTTCGACGACCACGTCGCCGACGTGCGCGTTACGCGCGACCCCGTCGGCGCGCTCCGGGACGCGGCGGCGTGGCCGCTCGGTCTCGTGCCCGAACGGGAACGCGACGACCGCTATCTCGGCTACGACCGCGAGACGGTCACCGCCATCCGCGCGGCGCTCGAGTCGGGGACGGTGCTGGCGAAAGCCGACGGCGCGCGCACTCGCCTGCTGAAGGCGCCGGACGAGCGCGAACCGCAGGTGCCCGCCACCGCCGACACGGTCATTCCCATCGCGAGCGCGCGAGTCGTCGGCGAACCCCTCTCCGACGACCACGTCCACCGGCCCGAACGGGTGGCCGACCTCACCGGGCTCTCGCTCGGCGACCCGATCCGCGCCGAGGACGTGGGCACCGTTCTGGCGAGTCGCGCGGGCGGACGCAAGCGCGTGCCACCGTCGGCGACGGTCGTTCCGCTAATCAACATGGTCGACGACGACGCGCTGGCGGCGACGGCGCGGGATATCGCGGCGGCCGTCCTCGACCGGGCCGACGTGCCGCGCGTGGTCCTCGCACGCATGGCCGACCCGTCGCTCGTCGACGTGATCGACTAGCGCTCCGCCAACCGCCGCTCGGCGTCGGCGAAGTCCTCCCGCGTGTTGCAGTTCTCGAACGTGTGGCGGTGGCCGTGTTCGCGCACCTCCGTGTCGTCGACGACGACGAAGTCCAGATCGAAAAGCGGTGCGACGATGCGCTCCTCGCCGGCCTCCAGTGCCGCCTCGCAGGCATCGGCCATCGCCGTCGCCCGATAGACCGCGTGGGTGGTCTCGAACCACTGATCCGGCCGGGGGACGGCGGCGTCGTGGCCCGCCGCTCGCTCGAACAGGTAGTCCACGAAGTCCGCCTCGACGAAGGGCATGTCGCAGGCGACGACGAAGGCGAACTCCGTCCCGGCGGTGCGGAGTCCGGTCGCCATTCCCGCCATCGGCCCCTCGTCGGGGTAGTCGTCCTCCGCGAACGTCACTGGGACGGCGGCGCCGACGAGGGCCTCGCGGATCGCCGGGATCTGTGCGGGCCGACAGTTGACCACGACGGCGTCGACGGCGGGGGCAACCCGGTCGACCACCCGCCGGATCATGGGCGTCCCCGCGAGATCTGCGACCGCCTTGTCCTCGTCGCCGAACCGCGTCGACCGGCCGCCGGCGAGCACGACGGCAGTACGCTCGGACATACCATCGGGTACGCGGGTCCACCTCTTTACGCTGTCTCACTTTCTGCGAGGCGCACCGCTCCTCGGGAAAAGCTGGAGCAAAACGCCCCCGCGACTCGCTCCGCTCGTCGCGGCCGACCGTTCTGGACCGCCTCCGCCTCCGCCTCCGCACCGCTGCCATTACCCGATCCCGTCACACACGTCGCCGACGACCCGGGCGGCGGTCAACGCCTCGATCCGCCGGTCGGCGAACACCGCCCGTGCGCTCTCGGCGGCGTCCGGGTCGACGGTGAACGCGACACCCGGATACGTCACGTCGGCGAGAACGAGCGGCGTCGCCGGCGCGGTTGGCACCCCGGCCGCCCCGTCCAGCGGGTTGGGACCGAGGACGCGGTCCACCCGTGTCACGTCGCTCTCGCCGGCGCCGACCGCCCGGACCAGCGAGACGATCCGACGGACCATGTGGCGGACGAACCCGCCCGCCGAGAACGTGAGGACGAGGAAGTCGCCGTCGCGTTCACCGGTCGCGTCGAGGCGGCGGACGGTCCCCTCGTCGTCGGTCGTGAGGTTGTGGAAGTCGTGTTCGCCGGTCAGTCGGTCGAGTGCCGCGCGGACGCGCCCATCGTCCACGGCCGGTGCGTACAGGTGGTAGCGGTAGGTCCGACTGCCGGCGTCGTGGGTGGCGTGGAAGTCCTCGGTCACGTCGGCGCTCGCCCACGCCCGGATCGACTCCGGGAGCGTCCCGTTCAGCGCGGCGGGCGAGAGCCAGTCGGGGGCAGCGAAGGCGACGGTCTGCGCGAGCGCCGAGACGCCCGCGTCGGTGCGCCCCGCGGCGGCGTAGTTCGGCGGCACGTCGCCGTCCAGTACGTCGAGGTCCCGCAGGGCGGCAAAGAGCGCGTCCTCGACGGTCGGCACGTCGGGTTGGCGCTGGAAGCCCGCGTAGGGGCGGCCGTCGTAGGCGATGCGGAAGGCGCGGGTCGGCATCGGCGGGGATGGGGCGGCCCGGCAGTTAAATCGCGGGTCCGCTACACGAAGTCGTCGTAGGTCGGCCGGTCGCGGTCACCCGGGAACTCGTCGACGGGTGCCGTAGTCTGGTCGCCGCTCGCCATCTCCTTGATCGTCACCTCGCCGTTCTCCAGGTCGCGTTCGCCGACGATGACGACCGTTTCGGCGTTGACGCCGTTGGCGTAGGACATCTGTGCGCCGAAACTCCGCCCGGCGAGGTCCGTCTCGACGACGTGGCCCCGGTCGCGCAAGTCGCGGGCCACCCGCGCGGCCGTTCCCCGCGTGTCGCCCACCGAGAGGACGTAGTAGTCCGTCGAGAGCGCCTCCTCGGGCCAGACGCCCGCCCGCTGGAGCAGGAGCGAGAGGGTGGCGTGGCCGGGGGCGACACCCACGGCGGGGGTCGGCTGGCCGCCGTAGCTCTCGATCAGGTCGTCGTACCGGCCGCCGCCGAAGACGGCCCGGGACACCTCGCCCTGCGTGTCGAAGCACTCGAAGACGGTCCCGGTGTAGTAGTCCAGTCCGCGGGCCGTCTCCAGCGAGACGGAACAGTACTCGCGGACGCCGAAGTCCGCGGCGGCGTCGAGGACGTTCTGCAGGTTCCCTACCGCGTCGGCCACCGCGTCGGTGCCCGCGAAGTCCGTGAGTTCGTCGAGATCCTCCGTCGCCAGCAACTCGTCGAACTGCTCGGCCTGATCGTAGGAGAGCCCCGCCTCGTGGAGCAGATCGTAGTACTGTGCGGGGTCGATCTTCTCCGATTTGTCGACCGCCCGGATCGCCGCTCTGACGGTCACGTCGGCATCGAACGCCCGGAGGAGACCGCCGAGGATGTCCCGGTGGGAGACGCGGAACTCGAAGTCCGCACTCTCGAGGCCGAGCGTCGTCAGGGCGTCGGCCGCGTACGCCAGAATCTCGGCGTCCGCGGTCGGTTCCGACGACCCGAACACGTCGACGTTGGTCTGGTAGAACTCGCGGAAGCGCCCCTGCTGGACCTGCTCGTAGCGCCAGAACGGACGCGTCGACATCCACTTGATCGGCTTCTGGAGTTCCTGGCCCTTCGCGACGACCATCCGCGCCACCGTCGGCGTGAGCTCCGGCGTCATGGCGACGTGGCGACCGCCCTTGTCCTCGAACGCGTACAGTTCCTCGACGATTTCCTCCCCGCTCTTGTCGGTGTAGAGGTCGACGGCCTCGAGTGCCGGGGTGCCGATCTCCCGGAAGCCGTACTGCCGGGCGGTCTCCTCCAGAGCGTCGGCCACCGCCCGCCGGGCGGCCATCTCCTCGGGGTAGAAGTCGCGGAACCCCTTGAGTCGGTCGTACATACCGCGTCGTTGGCGAAGGCTGCGCTTGAATCCTGTCCTTTCGATACCGGAACATACTGCTCCCACACGGAGCCTCAGGCCACCGGGGGGCGAGAGCGGGGACGTGTCCCTCGCCTCCGCGTTCACGTCGGCCATCCTCCCCATCGTCTCGGTCATGGGACTCGGCTACGTCCTGACCTGGGCACTCGACGTCGAGGCCGATTCGCTGAACGACGTGGCGCTCTATCTCTTCCTCCCCGCGCTCATCTTCCACAGTATCGTCACGACGACGCTCGGCGGTGCCACCGTCGCCCGCATCTTCGCCGGCGTCGGCCTCTTCGTCGTCGCCATGATGGCCGTCGCCGAAACCGCCGACCGCGTCCTCGGTGTCCCCGAACCCTACCGGAGCGCGGACGTGTTGGCGGGGTCGCTCCCCAACGCTGGCTTCTACGGCATCCCCCTCGCGGAGTTCGCCTTCGGCGACGTCGGCCGTACCACGGCGGTCATCTACATCACCGCGCAGGCGTTCCTGATGTACACCCTCGGCGTCTACGTCGCCTCCCGCGGCGGCGGCGAGGCGGGTCTCGGCGCCGTCAAGGAGATCTTCCGCCTCCCGCTCGTCTACGCCATCGCCGCCGCGGGCGTCGTCCGCCTCCTCGGCGTCGCACCCCCTGCCGACGGCACGTTCATGACGACCACGAGCCTCGTGGGTGACGCCTCCATCCCCCTGATGCTCGTCATCGTCGGCGTCCAGCTCTACGGCTTGGAGTACGGCAACGTCCGCCGGGTGATCCGGCCGTCGATCATCAAACTCGTCGTCGCACCGGTCGCCGGGCTTGGCGTCGCCCTCGCCCTCGGGAAGTTCGGCGACGTCGCCGTCGCACGGGTGTTCGTCCTCCTCTGTGCGACTCCCGTCGCGCTCATCCCCCTCGCGCTCACCCTCTCGTACAGCGACGTCGACGACCGGGAGGGGCTGTCGGCCTCCGAGTATCTCACCATGACGATCTTCGTCACCACCGTCGCGAGCGTCCCGGTGTTGACGCTACTGATCACGTTGCTCCGGGGCGGCGCCCTGCTCTGAGCGCGAGCACCGCTCGACGGATCGCTCTGCCCCCGGACCAACGCTTTTGCTCGTGCGGTCGATGGCTCCCGACATGCCAGCGACCGTTCGGGGAACGATTCGGGGGATGGGAATTCGCGCGAATCCGGCTTTCGCCGTCGGCGCCGTCGCGGTTCCCGTCGCTGCCCTCGTCTACGCGCTCCTGTTCGCGCCGGTCGTCCACCACAGCTACGTCCACGTGATGGCCGGCGTGCTGTGGACGGATATCGACCTCTTCATCGCCATCGTTCTCGGGCCGGTCCTCGGCGGCCTCTCCGTCGAGGCCCGCACGGCCGTCTTCGAGCGATTCACGCCCAAGATGGCCTTTCTGATGCCGTCGCTCGCGCTCGTCACCGTCTTCGGCGGCGTCACCCTCGCCGACCGCATGGGCATCTTCCCCTACGCCGACCCGTGGATCGCCCTGCTGGCGCTGGCGTCGACCGTCCCCGCCCTCCTCCTGGTGGGCTGGCAGTTCGACGCCTTCGCCGACCCGCGGTGGCTCGCCGCCTTCGCCCTCGTCCTCCTCGGTGGCGGTGCCTCCCTCGCCGTCACCGCCTCCGGGTTCGGCATGACCGGTCCGACCATTCTCCTCGCTCTCGCCATCGTCACCGTCCTCACCGTCCTCGGGTTCGGCGTTCTCCTCCCCGGCGAGGTGCGCATCTACCGCCAGTTACAGTCGGGCGACCCGGACCCCGACGTCGTCAGCCGCATCGGGATGCGAAACGCCCGGCTCAGCGGCCTGCAGGGACTCTTCCAGTTCGCCATCGTCGTCGTGCTGGGCTACCTCCGCTGGGGTGGGTTCTGAGCGGGTGTGTCACAGTCGACCGGTTCAGTTTCTGATCGCGGAGTACACTGCGACCACCGTGAACAGGACGCCGGCACCGATCAGGAGGTGCGGCTTCTTGCTGCGCTCGCGTTCGAGGAACGCCGCCCCGGGGTCGTCGGTCGGCACGTACGCCGTCGCCGTCTCGCCCGACTCGTAGGGCGCCAGTTCCTCCCTCGCCGCCGCCTCGGTGTCGAAGTCCTTCCCGAGCGTCCCCGGATACACGCTCGACGACGTGTAGGTCTCGCCCCGGTAGCGGTACTCGAAGGTCGCCCGCGGCTCGTACGAGACGGTCTTCCCACCGCTTTCCGTCACCGAGGTATCGGTGACCGTCGCGTTCACCGTCGCCGTCGAGTCGAGCGCCGCGGACTGCGCGTCGTAGCTGTACGCGCCGTATCCGACCGACGCGAGACCGACGAGCAACAGCACGGCGATACCGAGCCGGCTCGACGGACCGTTGATCTCCATACCGCCGCCCCACGGCGCCGGGGGTGTTAAAACTCCAACCCGAGTCTCAACTCCGGTACTGAGCCCCCGTCCTCGCGACGAACGGGAAACCGTTTTGGCGGCGCACGACTCCGTTTCGAGCATGTACGTCGACATCGGCAACGCGCTCGACGCCGAACCCCGGCTGACCCGGGCGACCCTGGAGCGACTGGACGAGCGCGTCGCCGACGCCCACGACCGGATCGAACGCGGCCGCGCCGACGCCGCCCACGGCTACGCGGCGCTGAATCTACCAGACACCGCCGACCCCGACGCCGTCCGCGCGGCCGTCGACCGCTTCGACGACCCGGCGGCGGTCCTGACCGTCGGCATCGGTGGGAGTGCCCTCGGCGCCGCGACGCTCGCCGAGGCGCTCGGCGGAGACGGACTCGACCACTACGTCCTCGACAACGTCGACCCCGCGCACGTCGACGCACTCCTCGACTCCCTCCCTCTCGGAGACACCGTCGTTCACGTCGTCTCCCGGTCGGGGACGACGGCCGAGACGCTGGCGAACTTCCTGATCGTCCGCGAGGCGATGGACCGCGCGGGCGTCGACTGGACCCGGCGCACGCTGGTCACGACGGGCGCCGACGGCAACCTCCGCGAACTGGCCGCGCGTCACGACCTGCCGGCCCTCGACGTGCCCGCGGGCGTCCCCGGCCGTTTCTCGGCGCTCTCGACTGTCGCTCTCCCCGTCGCCGCCCTCGCCGGTCACGACGTAGACGCCCTCCTCGACGGTGCCCGGGCCGAGGCCGACCGGCTCGCGGGGTCGCTGTTCGACTCCCCGGCCTACGCCTACGGCGCCGTCTGTTACGCCCTCGAACGTCGGGGTGCGGCGATCAACGCGATGGTGCCCTACGCCGAATCCCTGGAGTACTTCGCGGAGTGGTTCGCACAGCTGTGGGCCGAAAGCCTGGGCAAGGACGCCGTCGGGCAGACGCCCGCTCGCGCGCTCGGGGCGACCGACCAGCACTCCCAGCTACAGCTCTACCGCGCCGGGCCACGGGACAAACTCGTGACGCTCGTGCGCCCGCGAGAGCGCCCCCGAATCCCGATTCCCGAGACGGACCTCGACGGCCTCGCCTACCTCGGCGGCGGGAGCCTCGGCGACCTGCTCGACGCGGAGTTCCGCGCGACCGAGGCGAGCCTCGCCGCCGCGAACTGCCCGAACGTCCGGATCGAACTCGACCGCATCGACGAGCGCGGCGTGGGTGAACTCCTCTACGGCATGGAGGCGGCCTGCGTCCTCTACGGCGAACTCGCCGGCGTCGAGACGTTCACTCAGCCGGCGGTGGAGTGGGGCAAGCGCGCCGCGCGCGGCCTGCTCGGCGGCGGCGACTTCGAGGAGGCCGACGCGGTGGGCGAGAAGCGCCGGCTCGTCGTCGACTGATCGACTGATACTTACTCCCGGGACGACTGGGCCCCGTATGGTCAACGAACTCCTCGTGGGCGGTGCGATGCTCCACCTGCTGGCCGGGTTGGTGCTCGCGACGCTCGTCCACCAGGACGCGTCGCTCCGGGGGAGCGACCGTGCGGCGGAGCTCGGACTCGCGGCCTTCGTCTTCGGCCTCGTCTTCGCCGCGGGCTACTACCTCCGCAGCGAGCGGATCGGATCGCTCCCCGCCGACGCCGAGCGTCGCCGGGCGTCGGCCGTCGACCGGGGGTGGGATCTCCTCCGGAGCCTCCTCCTGATCGTCGCTGCCTTCCTCACGGCCACCGCCGTCGTCGGCCTTGGTGCCAGCGTGCTGGTCGGGGTCGGTGTCCTCGTCAGCGGCACCCTCGAGTACCGGGTCGTCGGTGCCGTCCTCCAGTTCGTCGGCTTCGGCGTCGCCGTCGCCGGCTACCTCGCCGTCACGGGCGACTGGGACCTCGTCGAGGTGCGGCGGCCGACGCTTCGCCACCTCGGCCTGATCGTCGTCGGCGTCGTCGCCCTCGTCGGTGCCCAGCTCGTCATCGCGCGCCTGCTGACGGCGCTCAGCATCGAGGTAGCCCAGAACCAGGTCGTCGTCACCGGCCAGCAGGACCCCCGTTATTTCCTCTATATGATTCCCGTCGCCATCCTCCTGGTCGGCCCGTTCGAGGAACTCGTCTTCCGCGGCGGCGTCCAAGGGATCCTCCGTCGGACCTGGGGACCCTCGGTCGCCATCACCCTCTCCAGCGTCCTGTTCGGCCTCGTCCACTGGGTCGCACTCACGGGCGCCGGCGGCTCGCGGATCCCCTACGTCACCGTCGCGGCCACCCTCGGACTCGTCCTCGGGTACCTCTACGAACGGTCCCGCAACCTCCTGGTCCCCGCCGTCGTCCACGGCCTCTACAACACCGTGCTGTTCGGCGCCCAGTACCTCTCGGCCACGGGGATGGCCTGAGACGGACTGTTTACCGGCCATCGCTACCCCGTAGTCGGCGACGGCTGGACACGACGTACGGCCGTCCGTCTGCCGCCCGCCGCTCAGGTCAACTGGATTCCCAGCTCATCGAACTGTTCGGACACCAGCCGTTCCACCGCCCCCCAGTCGACCGGCGGTTCGAGGTCGTCGATGGCCGTCTCGAACCGCTCGACTGACTCGTCGACCGCCGCTCGCCGCGCCGCGAAGTCGTCGATGGCCGATTCGGTGGCGTCGAGCCGATCCGAGCACGTCGCGTGGCGCTCCTCCAGCGAGGCGAGTCGACGCCGAAGGGCGTCCACTTCGTCGCCGTAGTCGCCGTCCCGACGCGCCAGCCACGTCTCCAGGTCCGCGAGGTCCGTCCGGAGTTCCGTGAACACGACCGCCATGACCCGCTGCAGGTGGTGGGCGGCCAGCCACGCGTCGAACGGATCCATCCCGTCTCGTCCGCCGGCTTCGAGCGCGTCGAGGAGGCCCTCCGTGTTGTCGAGATACGTCTCGAAACCACCGAGTTCGTTCTCGAACTCGTCGAGTCGCGTCGCCGGATCTCGAAGCCACGTCTCGAACTCCGCGACCCCTTCCTCGACGTGGTGGAGACCGTGTGCCACCGTGTGGATGGCCCGCTCGCACCACCGGAGTCCGTCGGCGGCTTCGTAGCACGCCGTGGGCGACGCCGGCTCCCGCGGCGTGTCCGCGAGCCGATCCGCCACCGCTTCGAGTTCTGCCCGCATCGCGTCGAACTCGTCCTCGTACTCGTCGATCCGGCTCCGGACCTGATTGGTGTCGCGGACCGTCGGACCGAGCGAGTCCCGGAGCGCCCGGAACTGCGCCGCGACCGTCGCCACCTCGTCGGCAGTCGAGCGGCGTTCTCGGCGGCACTCTTCGTGCCAGGCCGCGAACGCGTCGGTCCCGATCCGGCCGTCCGCCGCGCGCTCCTCGATGGCGGCCATCACGTTCTCGGAGGCGTCGTCCTCGACTCGCTCGCGGATGGACGAGACGTCCACGCGGCCGTCGCTGTCTCGGTCGTCGCTCATCGGTCGGGCTTCGCGAGACGCACACTTAGCTGGTTCGAGGGGAAACGCCGGGCCGGTGAGGACCGGCCCCGACCGTCGACACGCATCGAAGACGCCATTAGCCTCCCCACCGGAAGGTCGACTATGAGCGACACCGAGGGCGGCGACGCTGGGGTGGCGGAGCGACACCCCAACGCCGAACAGGAGGTCATCGCCGTCGACGGCGACGACCAGAAACAGGGCACGGTCAACCGCCTCGACGCCCACACCGGGGACGGCGTCCGCCATCGCGCCTTCACCGTCCTCGTCTTCGACGGCGAGGGT
This sequence comes from Haloplanus litoreus, assembly GCF_045690335.1. Lineage (GTDB taxonomy): Archaea > Halobacteriota > Halobacteria > Halobacteriales > Haloferacaceae > Haloplanus > Haloplanus litoreus. Next base: position 311,703 of record NZ_CP147874.1, read on the forward strand.
CGGATACTGCTGGCACAGCGGGCGCCGGGCAAGCGCCTCTGGGACACGCACTGGGACGGCACCGTCGCCTCCCACCCGCGACCGGGCCAGACACAGAAGGAGGCCACCCGGCAGCGCCTCGTCGACGAACTCGGCGTCACCTCGGAGCAGTACGACGACCTTCGGGTGACGGACAAGTTCGAGTACAAACGCTACTACGAGAACGCCGGCCTGGAGTGGGAGGTCTGTTCCGTGTTGAAATGCACCCTCGACGACACGGCCCTCGACCCCGACGAGGCGGAGGTCGCCGGTCGTCTGTGGGTCGACTACGACCACCTGCACGAGCACCCCGCGTGGTACCGCCAACTTCGCCTCTGTCCGTGGTTCGAAATCGCCATGCGCCGTGACTTCGACTGAGCCGCTCCGCCTCACCGCGGCCGTCCGTGACGCCCTCCTCGACCACGCCGCCGTGGGCGCCGACCGTGCCCCACCCGAGGAGGTCTGTGGCGTTCTCGCGGGGGCGCGCGGCTCGACCGACCGAGTGACCGACGCCACCCGCGTCGACAACGTCGCCGCCCACCCCCGCACCGAGTACGAACTCGACCCGGAAGCGACGATGTCGACCATCGACCGGATCGAAGCCACGGGGGACGACGTCGTCGGCTTCTATCACTCCCACCCCGAGAGTCCCGCCGAACCGAGCGCGACGGACCGCGCGCGGGCGACGTGGACCGGCTACCTCTACGCCATCGTCTCGCCGCCCGAGACGATTCGCGCCTACCGGTTCACGGGCGAGGGGTTCGACGAGGTGCCGGTTCAGGTCGACAGCCGCGAGTAGGCCGCCCACGAGGCGTCGACCGACGGCGCTGCGATTTCCTCACCGTCGACGTACGCACCCGTGCCGTCCGCGACTCGACCAACCCGCGCGGCCGGCGTTCCCCGCGCCTCCAGCGCCGACAGCACGTCGTCGGTGCCCGCCGGGTCGACGGTCACCACGAGCGACCCCGACGCCGTGGCCGTCCAGGGATCGATATCGAGCGTGCGGCACGTCTCCAGCACGCCGGGACGGATCGGCACGCGGTCACGTTCGACGTCGAGGCGGACGCCCGCACTCGTCGCCATCTCGACGAACGCGCCGTGGAGGCCACCCTCGGTGGCGTCGTGCATGGCGGTCACCGGCCCCGCCGCCGCGGCGGT